>CAZVHY010000014.1:0-19487 GCA_964627115.1 uncultured Solibacteraceae bacterium
CCGCTTTCGGCGTCGCGCGCCAGCAGCTTGATCGCATAGTCGCCGGGCAACAGCGTGAATCCCGTTTCGTACTGAATCGGACGCGCCGCCAGCAGGGGCGCCGATTCCGTCGTCAACGGGATCTCGAGCCGATCGCGCACGTTCTGGACGGTGACACCGCCCTGGTCCTTGATTTCGCCGATGACGTCGAGCTCCATGCGGCTGCCACGGCGACCACGATCGACCGTCAACAGGCCGCCCGCCACCTTCACGGACACCGGCACGAAGTACTCCGATCGATTCAACTGGAAGTAGTTGACCTCGACGGCAATGGGCATGTCGGTGATGGGATCGCCGGCCATCAACGCGTCTTCGAGCTGCCGTTCCCTGTCGGCCGCGGTGAACCTCGAGATGTCGCGATCCGCGAAGTACGTGTCTCGATAGGTCAATCGCAGGGACCGGCGACCAGGCACGGCGATGCTGACGCGCCGGCGGCGGCCGTCGTGTTCGGGTCGACTCGTGTAGTAGCCGAGGACGTAATAACTCGTCACCGCCGATGCCGCGCGACGGATGCCGCGCGACAGATCGTTGTAGTCGAGGAGCGCGGTCCCGCCGGTGTCTCGCGCCATGCCGTGCAGCACGTCCTGCGATCGCTCGAAGCCTTCGCGCCGCGTCAGGGCCGCAACGCCCGTGAACGCACCGAGTCCGGCCGGCGACGCCACATCCGCGCCGCCGAGTGGCGCCTCTGCCACCAATCCGCGCGCGTCCACAGGATTGATGGTCACGTTCGCGCGAACAGCCGCATTGATCGTCGCGCTGAGCTGTGCCTGGTTGTCGAGCCCGCTGAGCCGCAGGCCACTGACGAAGTGCAGCAGCGTCTTCAGCCCGGTGACGGGCCGGAGCATGGTGACCGTTGTCTGCAGCGCCGCCAGTTGACGATCCGTTCGAAGGAAGTTGAACTCGCCAACGTTCTGCCCGAACGCCGTGCTGTGGTCGATCGGCTCGTCGGGTACGCCGTCGCCGTCGCGATCGTTGCCGACGATCATTGTCTCGATCACGTACCGCAGACGCTCGCGATCGTCGGTGAAGTCCTGCTCGACGCGCACGCCGGCACCGCTGAACGTCATGACGGCCACGAGATCCGCGGCGGTCATCTGCGAGACCACATAGGTGTCGGCGCTGAGCAGCGCACGGAGCCGGTCCTCGGGCGACATGCCGCCCATGTCGAAGTAGAAAATAAGGAGGCGGCGGTCCTGGTAGCGGTCGTCTTCCGGTCCCACCGGCCGGATCCCGGTCATCGTCACCGGCCGTGCGCCATCGACATCCCGGCGCGCGGGCAGCACATCTGGCGTGAGGGCATCGTTGCGCAGATGATGGAACTCGACGAACGCGAGCGTCTGCGGCACACCGTCTTCGAGTACCGCGAAGTCCTCGGCCGTCAGCCCCTGCACCGGCTGGCCCGCAGCATCGACGACCGAGACCGTCCTGACCACGAGCGCGGCGCGGCTGCTGAACGTCAGTTCCTGAGACGCCGCGACAACGGAGCCGACGATCAGGACGAGGACGAACATCAGCGCACGCACCATCAGAATCTCCAGCGCAGGCTCGTGCGCACGGTGCGCATCGGGGCAGCGCGATCGGGCAGACCGAATTGCGCGCTGCCGACGAGCGTGTTGACGCTGACGTACGACACGCGATTCAACACGTTCGTGGCATCGATCCGCCACTCGAGGCTCGTGCGCTCGCCCATGGTGAAACTTCGCGCCACGCTGGCGTTCAGCAACATCTGGCCCGGACCACGCGCGGAGTTGCGGCCAGCGTTGCCCCACTCACCCGCGGCCGGTGCCCTGTACGCGCCAGGCGACAGATAGACGCCCGCGGGCAAAGGGCTCGTGTCACCCGTCAGGCTTGCGCGAATCACGCCGGTTACCGCGGTGCCGGGAACGGGTGCGAGCGATCGCGGCGTCAGCGGCAGACCGCTGCCTGCCGTCAGTCGAGCGGCAAACACCCAACCCTTGAGCAGGCGTCCACGCCATCCCGTCAGTAGTGCACCGCCGGCGACACCAACGCCGCTCGTGTATTCCGCCTCAGCCGTCACCACGTGACGTTGATCGAACGACGATGGCCCCCACTCAGCGTCGAGGTCGCGCCAATCCTGGGCGATTGACGTGCCGCTGGCGCTGATCCCGCCAAATGCGGTCGCATCGTCCTCCGCCCTGGCGAACGTGTAGAGCAGATTCGCCGCGAGCCCGCTTCGCATCCGCCGCCTGATCTGCAGTTGAAGGGCATTGCGCAGCGAGGAACCATTCGACGCGACGTAGATAAAGCCAGCAGGACACGTCGCGCACGGATTCTCAGCGCCGGGCGCCACGGTGTTCGGCAGCAACTGCTGAAGCAGCCGATGGCCGCGCGTGCCGAGATACGTCACCGCCATGGCCAGCGACCCGGGCAGGTCGCGCTGCACCGCGATGTTCCAGTTCTCCGCGTAGCCGACGCGGAGCGCCGCGTCGACGGCCATCGTGTTGCGCGCGTCGCTCGTGGCCTGCGCCAGGCCGTTGGCCAGCGACAACGGCCTGACATCGCTCGTCTCCACATTGGCCGTTGTCGCAAACGGCGGCTGGCGTGCCAGCCAGAGCGCCATCGGCAGATAGACGTCGGTCCGCCGATACAGACCATACCCGGCGCGCACGAGCAGCGTCGATGCCGCGAGTGGCCGCCAGGCCACACCAATGCGCGGCTGCACGCCGCGATAGTCGGGCGCGATGAGTGTCTGCGGGATCGTGCGGCCGGTGATGGGGCCGGCGACGTCGGCGGGAGTCACCTGCGCTGCGGCGCCAAAGTCCGACGCCAGATCGAGGTTCGACAGTCGTCCGTGGCGCTCGCGAAACGGCGATTCGAATTCCCAGCGCACGCCGGCATTGACGGTGAAGCCTGGTGCCAGACGCCAGTCGTCGGTCACGAACGCACTGGCGGATGAACCGGAGAGCGTCCGGTCGTCACCGAACGACACGCTGCGCGCCTGCGGCAATCCCAGCAGGAAGTCGGCGACGTCATATCCGGTGGCGGCACCGGTAAACGTGAACGTGCCGCGCGGGTCCACACGCGACGCGACGTCCACGCGGCGCGGACGCAGCTCTACGCCCATGGACAAGTTGTGATACCCGCGCATCCAGCGACCGTCAACGGCCAGGACGTGCGTACGCGATCGCTGCGATGCTGGTGCCGCGGTCGTCAGGCCCGCCACGCCGCTGCTGAAGTGCAGGTTGGGTGGTCCCCAACTCCGCGGCGTGCGGTCGTTCCCGACGATGCCGGCATCTCCCGAGACGTCGACCCGCTCCGCGAAGAACGGCGTCGTTTCGTTCGACGAACCGGTGACGTCGTAGCGCGCGGTCAGCATACGCGTCGGCGAGAACCGATACGACCACGCGACACTGGCCGTCACCTCACGCCGGCGGCTCTCGTCGACGAACTGGAACAGCGACGTCGACGCCGAGATCGCGCGTTGATAGGACACGCCTGCGGTGATCTGCTGGCGCGCGGGCAGCGCCGCGGCCACGCGCACGTCGACGCTGTCGCGCGTGCTTCGGTCGGTGACCACGGCTTCGAAATTCGTCGGCCCGGACGCCACGACGTTCGGCGCGGGATAGAGCGCCAGCAGCGCGAGCGCCTGTGAACTCTGGCGATCGAGCGGCACAACGGCGCCTGGAAACGCGAGACCCGACGCGGGATCGGTCACCACCACCGGCCGGCCGCGGCCATCAACCGTCGCCGAGAAGTCGCCGGCTCGTTCCGCCATCGTCGGCACGCGTGTGCTGATGGACTCGGCCGCGGTGGTCGCCGCGCGCTGATAGCTCGCGGTCACCATCGGCCGAGTCGCACGCGTGAACGGTATCTTCACAGGCCCGCCAAATGACACGGTGACCTGCACGTCCGCGTAGTCGGGAGCCGCAGGTGGTTGCGCCGCAAACGAGAACGGGCGTGCGTCCCAGGCTGAGTGACCTCCGGTCAACCCGGTGCTCAGGCTGTAGACCGATCGGCGGCTGGGCCTGAAGTTGCCAAAAGCAGGCGCCTGCGCGAATGGCGACGCGGCAGCGTTGTAGACACTACCCTCGACGACAAGTCCTTCCGCTGTGGATGGCCGATCGGTTGCCTCGACCGGCGCGTCCTCATCTGCGGCACGTTCGCGCGGAGCGTTGATCTCGCGCGTCGCGAGACGCGCAGGCGACGAGAGATCGGTTGTGCCTGGTAACGCGAGCTCGAGCGTCGACGTCGTGAACACGGGCGGCGCCAACGCGTCCACATCGAACTCAACGGGCAGGAATCCGCGCATCTCGATGCGCACGGTCCATGTGCCGTCGTCGAGCGGCAGTCGCCACACGCCATCCTCGTCGGTCGTCGTGACGCGACGCACGTCACCGCGCACGGCGGTCACCTGCGCGCCGGGCACGGACGCGTCCTTGAAAGTCGCGCGCCCCACCCACTCGGTCGAGGCGACGGCCAACAACGGCCCCGACGACGCGATCAGGGACAGAGCTACCGCCACCGCGCGGAGGATTCCGCGTCGTTCCGTCTTCCGCATGGCCTTCGTCCTCGTGGTTGCAGGGGCCGTCTGGACATTCGTAGCCGCGGGGCTTTACGCCCCGCGGGATCCGGCGGGCATGACCACCTTCGCGTAAAGCTACGGTGGCCCGCCGGAGCCTTGGCGGAGGCGGAAGCCCGCCGGCTACGACAGCGGCGGCTACGGCATCGGCGCGCCCGGCGGTGGTGGCGGAATCGCGCGCACGGACTCGGGCATCTCGAAGTCGTCGTTGACCGGGTGCGACGCACTTTCGATCACCAGCACTTCGACGGGACCGCGTGTGGCTTCGAGCTTCAGGCCCAGTTGCTCCTGGATCGCTGTAAAGATCTCCGGTGCGTCGGCGGGTCCGCCTGCTTCGACCACGGACGGATTGGCGAACTTCAGGTCGACTTCGTACCGGCCGGTCAATCCGGTTCTGTCAACGACGTTGCGTCCGACCAACCGCGACAACATCTGCGCGAAGCCCGGCATGACAAGGCCGCCGCTCATGATGCCGGAGACGCCCTGCCCGCCGCCCGCGCGCATGGTGCCAACAGCGCCGCCACGACCGCCACCGCCACCGCCACCGGCGGGCACCGCGCGAGGCGCACCGGAACTGCACGGATCGGGCCCGGAGCTGTGTGTCTCGCACTCGGCCTCCACCAGGTTCGGCCCAAGACGCCCGTCGGCACGGGCGAGCCTCAGCTCGTAGATGGGCAGGTTGCGTGTTTCCACCTGCAGCTTCATGGCGAATCGCTCGATGAGCATGTTCTGCAGCATGACGCGCAGGTCAGCGTCCGCTGTCGACGCGTCGGCCTTTCCGACCAGATCGAAGCGGTCGGACGTCATCCAGTTCGGCCCCCCGATGATCCGTGTCGGTGGCACCTGAAACGCCTGTTGAATCAGCATCTCGAACGTCCCGTTTCGGACGGCAACGCTGCCGTCACGCATCTGGGATCCGCTGCTACGCTCGTCCGAGCGGTTCTGTCGCACCGATGCCGCATCGAATGTCTTCGACGGATCGGGCAACGAGAGCCCGGTGCCTGTCGCCTGTGGGACGCCGGCGGCCCCTCCGACGATCGGCGCCGCCAGCAATACGACCACGGCAAGCGCCAGGCTCGCTCGCAGCATCGTGCCCGCATCCGCCCCAATCGGCGCCGACATGATGCGCGCCACGCGCCGCTTGAGATTCGCGCCGGTGACGCCCGACAGACAGGCCACCGGTGCTTCGAGACAGAACTGGCACGTCCGGAGCAGGCTTTCGGCATAGGTCTGCCGGTCCCGGCCAAGGCGCACCACCTGTTCGTCGCACGCGCGTTCGCGTTCGTCGATGAGGCGTCCGCCCACCCACCAGACGAGCGGGTGGAACCACCACACGGCCTGCACCATTGCCTGGACCATGGCCATCAGGTTGTCGCGACGACGCACGTGCGCGAGCTCGTGAATGAGGATGGTTTCGATCTGTTCGTCGGAGAGCCGGTCGCTCATCGCGGCCGGCCAGAGCAGCACCGGGAACATCACGCCGAACACGGCGGGCTCCGTTGAACCACGCGCCAGGCGAATCGGCAGTGGCCACGTGTGACCGAGCGCCGCCTCGAGCGACCTCAGCAGCGCCACCTCGCGACCGGTGTCGAGCGGCGTAGCCGCGCGCGTCAGGCGAATGGCCTGTCCCCATCGCACGGCGAATGTGATCAGCGCGAGTGCGGTTCCCACGCTCCAGGTCACCAGCAACGCCGTCAGCCAGGTGCCGGAGGCCGATGAGCCGGCGGCCTCGGTGACGGTAATTGCCGTGGACGCAGCCGCAACGAGAGGCGCATCGAGTGCGCCCACGAACGTGGCGGCCGCCGTGCCCGGCACGTTCATCGGCAGCCGCGCGCCAACCGCGGCGCCCACCGCACTCAGCGCCGCCAACGGGACGAGGAACTTCAGCGAGGCCACGAACCAGAGCGCAGACCGGACGCCAGCGCTCCTGCCGCGCAGCGCGAACGCGGCCAGGGCCACGATGCCGACGAACAACGTCGACTGCCAGAGGTGATCGAGTACGACCTGCAGCGCATGCATTACTCGGGCTCCTTTCTCGACTGCTTCCTGATCAACTGTTCGGCTTCCTTCACGTCGTCGAGCGTCAACTGTCCCGTCTCGACGAGGTGGGCCATGACCAGGCTCGTACGTCCACCGAAAAACGCCAGCAGATCGTCCACGAACCGGCGCTCGGCTTCGGACCTGGACACGACGGCCTCGAAGATCCGGGCGTTGCCAATCTTCCTGACGGCAGCAACGGCGCCCTTCAGCGCGAGCCGATGGACGATGGTCTGGACCGTCGTATAGGCGGGCCGCTTCTTTGCCGGAAACCGCTCCTGAATCTCCCGCACCGACGACGGGCCGTGCTGCCACAGCGCGTTCATCACCTGTAGTTCGAGTCGACTGAGTTTCGTCTTGGCCACGGCTTCTCCTATGTGCGTAGAGAGATCTACTACAACTGTAGACACTCGTGCAAGTGGCGTTTCGCGGGCGCTCCGATTAAAGACGCTCGGGGACAAACCGATTCCCAATGCGGAATGGAGACCAGAGAAGAGCTCGTGGAACTCGGGCTGAGGCCGCACGGCGCAGGTGCGGCCGTCTTGACGCCGCCCGCCGACATCCCGCTCGGCACGTTCGTCGACCGCCTTCTCGGCGTGCTGATCGACATCCCACCCGACGCGGAAGCCCGCGACACGGACAAGTTCCGCCATCAGATTGAAATCTACCGGGCCACGGCCGCCGACGTGTCGCGACGGATGGAGCTGCCGCGCGTCATCGAAGCCTGCATCATGACGTGCGAGTCGTATTTCCGCACGTCGAACAAGTACCGCAAGGCGCGCGACACCGAGTTCACGGAAATCATCGCCATTCTCCGCGAGGCCGCGAAGGTGGCGGCCGGTGACGGCTCCGAGTTCCACGCCCAGATGCTCGCGTCGTCCGAGCGGTTCAACCGGCTCGGCCAACTCGACGACGTTCGCGAGCTCAAGCACCGCCTGGCGGCTGAAGTACACGCCCTGCGCAAGACGGTCGACGAGAAGCAGCAGCGCGACGAGCGCGCGTACATCCAGCTCAACCAGCGTGTCGAGTCGCTGCAGGCGCGCCTCGTCGAGGTCGAGGAGGAAGCCGCGCTCGATCCGCTCACGCGCGTCGCCAACCGCCGCGGGTTCCAGCGCACCATGGCGCGCATGTTCAGCCAGGCCAGGGCGCAGCAGATTCCACTGGCGCTCGCGATGATCGACATCGACAACTTCAAGCAGATCAACGACACGCACGGCCATCCGATTGGTGACCGCGTGCTGCTCTGCACGGCGCAGTGGCTCACCAAGGGGCTGCGCCAGACCGACTTCGTCGCGCGCTACGGCGGCGAGGAGTTCGCCGTGCTGCTCGGCGCGGCCACGGCCGCGCAGGTCGAAGAGCGCATGCGCGAGGTGGTCGCGGGCATCGCCGGCAGCAGCTACGAATACGAGCTGCTCGGCAAGAAGGAACGTGTGTGCTTCACGATCAGCTGCGGCCTGACCGACCTTCAGGACGGCGATACGGAAGAAACGCTGACGCAGCGCGCCGACGAGGCGCTCTACGACGCCAAGCGCAAGGGCAAGAACCGCGTGCTCGTGAAGAAGCGGTCCACGCTCAAGTCGCTGCTGTCGTGGGGAAGCTAGAAGAGCACGTTAGAAGACAGAAGACGAAAGCCAGAAGTTCGGGAACGTTGGGATTAGAAGTTCGAACTTCGACGTTTCATGAGTCGCTCGACAGCAGCGCGCGCGGTTTCGTCGAGCATCAGACCAGGCGCTCGCGTCGACGCGTCGGTGAACACACCGCGCAGCCGCAGCATTTCCTTGCGAACCGCGGTCCCCATCCCCTCCTGATTCTCGAAACGCATCAGCGGCACGGCGGCGTGGAAAACGCGCTCGGCGTCGTCGATACGATCCTCGCGAAACAGCGACACCACCCGCACGAGCACGTCCGGAAACGCGAATGCGCTGAAGACGCCCGCGGCCCCGGCCATCAGATCCTCGACGACGAACAGGCCGCCCTGCCCGCCCAGCACGGCGACGCGCGTTTCGCCGGCCGCGGCCACGATGCGCGTGACCTTCATCGACGTCGGCGGGTCTTCGAGCCGGATGGTTCGCGCCGCGGGCACCTCACGCGCAATCCGCACGAGCAGGCCCGCGTCCATCGCAACGCCACACTGTGACGGCGCGTCCTGCACGACGATGGGCAGATCGAGCGCCTCGGCCACGAGGCGATAGTGATTGACGATGGACTCGACACTGAGCCGCTGCGCGCGCGGCGGGCTGATGATCGCAGCCGCCACGCCGAGCGCCTTCACCTGCCGGCTGAACTCGAGGCACGTCCGCACGCCGTCCGATGACGTGTCAACGAAGACGGGCAGGCGACCGGCCGCCTGGCTCAGCACGGCGTCGACGACCGCAAGACGCTCGCGATCTGTCAGACGCGACGTCTCGCCTGCCGGGCCGAGGACGGCAATCGCCTGCACCCCGGCGGCCACGGCAAGGTCCACCAGTCGGGCCAGCGACGGCAGGTCGACATCGCCGCCGGCGCGGAAGGGCGTCGGCAGTACCGAGACAACACCGGTAATGAGCATGGACCGGTGGCCAGCCTATCAGATCGCTCAGCGTCCCGACATCGGTTGCGGATCGTGCCAGGCCGCGTTACTGATGAACCGTTCTGCGGCCTCCGGTCCCCACGTGCCCGGCGTGTAGGTGTGCAGTGGAGGCCGCGAGGTGAGCACGGGCTCGACCACGCGCCACGACGCCTCGACAGCATCGGTGCGCGCGAACAACGTCTGGTCGCCGCGCATCGCGTCGCCGAGCAGCCGGTGATAGGCCGGCAGGATGTGTTCGGTGCTGCGGCACGCGTACAACTCGACTTCCTCGCCGATGTTGCCGTCGCCGGGTTTCTTTGCGCGGGCGCCAAGTTCGATCAACACGTCGGGGCTGAGGCGGAACCGCACGTGGTTGCCCGGCGACACCGCCACATCGTCGAACACCGAGTGCGGTGGACGCTTGAGCGCCACGAACACCTCGGTCGCCGTCACGGGCAGGGACTTGCCCGCGCGAATGTAGATGGGCACGCCCGCCCATCGCCAGGAATCGACGTGCAGCCGCAGCGCGACGAACGTCTCCATGTCCGACTCGGGATCGACACCGGCTTCGCTGCGGTAGCCGTCGGACTGCCCGCGGATGACCTCCGCCGGATCGAGCGGCCGCATGGCACGGAACGCCTGGCTGGTGGCATCGCGAATGGCTTCGGAATCCTGTCCGACGGGCGGCTCCATCAGCAGCAGCGCCGCGATCTGCAGCAGGTGGTTCTGGACGACGTCGCGGATGGCGCCGAGCTCATCGTAGAGACGCCCACGGCCCTTGATGCCGAACGACTCGGCCATGGTGATCTCGATGCGATCGATGTGCTGCCGGTTCCAGACCGGCTCGAGAAACGTGTTGGCGAACCGGAAGTACAACAGGTTCTGCACCGGCTCCTTGCCGAGGAAGTGATCGATGCGGAAGATCGAACGCTCCGGGAAGTGCTCGTGCAGCACGCGGTCGAGATCGCGCGCCGACTCGAGATCGCGGCCGAATGGTTTCTCGAGCACCACGCGCGCGTCGGTCGCGCAGCCGTGCGACGCGAGACCACGGACCACGTTCGTGAACATGCTCGGCGGAATCGCCAGATAGTGCAGGGGACGTTTCGCCGAACCGAGCCGCTCTCGAATCTCGGCATACGTCGAGCCGTCCTGGTATTCGCCCTTCACGTACTGGAGGCGCGCGGCCAGCCGCTCGAATCCGACCGGGTCGAGCCCGCCGTTGGTTTCGACGCTCGCCTTCGCACGCGCGATGAGGTCGTCGCGCGTCCACTCCTTGCGTGCGATCCCGAGCACCGGCATCTTGAGGTGCCCGGCGGCCGCGAGCCCCTGGAGGGCGGGAAAGATACTCTTGAACGCCAGGTCACCACTGGCACCGAAGAACACGAGCGCGTCGGAGCGGACTTCGGACATCCATGAATTGTGGCACATGGTCATTTTGTTAAGATGCGGAAAGACGCGTTCCGTCCCGCCATGACCACCCGACTCTGGAAACTCTTCCTCATCGGCTGCGGCAGCCTCTCGGTTGCGCTGGGGGTCATCGGCATCTTCGTCCCGCTCATGCCCACGACGGTGTTCCTGCTGCTGGGCGCGGCGTGTTACGCACGCAGCTCGGAGCGGTTCTACCAGAAGCTCATCAACAGCCGCTGGCTCGGCAGCTACATCCGCAACAGCCGCGAAGGACGCGGCATGTCGCGGCGACAGAAGGTGTCGACGCTCGTGCTGCTCTGGGTTGGCATCGGCATCTCGGCCGTCTGGTCGGTCGACGCGTGGTGGATTCGGGGCCTGCTCCTGCTCATCGCCACGTCGGTCACCATCCACGTCGCGCGGCTCAAGGTGGCTCCGCCCGAACCGATGGCGCGGCCCGAAGCCGTGAGCTGACGCGCCAGTCCTTACGTCGCATGACCACACGCACCCTGGCCTCTGCGACGACAGTCCTGCTGGTCCTGTTCACGTCGCTCGCGCCCGTCGCGGGCCGTGCGCAACTGCGGCCACCCACGCTCACACTCGGCGAGGCACTCGTCTGGCGGCCGATCGGACCGGCACACGCCGGTCCCATTGCCGCCATCGCCGGCCACCCAATGCGCCTCGGCGTCTTCTACGCCGGCGCCACGGGTGCCGGGCTCTGGGTGACGACGGACTTCGGCGCCAACTGGCAGCCGCTGTTCGACGCGGCGCCAGCAGGGCTCGTCACGTCGATCGCCGTCGCACACTCGGCGCCGGACGTCATCTACGTCACGACATCGGACTCGTCGTCGCCCGATGCGCGCGGCGCACTGCATGTCAGCGCGGACAACGGCGCCACATGGCGCGACGTCACGGCGCTCGACGGTGTGCGACCGGCACACGTCGCGATCGATCCGTCAGACGCGCAGCGGGTGTTCGTCACCGCGCGATCGGTCTCGCCGCAACATCCGGGCGGGCTGTTCCGCTCGCGCGACGGGGCGCACACGTTCGACCGTGTGCTCGACGCGTCTGGCGATCCGGGACACACGTTCGTGTTCCTCGATCCGAATCGCCAGACGCACGTCGTGGCGACGGGGCGATCGGCCGCGTCGGCACAAGGCCAGCGCCTCGTCATGCACTCGGCCGACGGTGGCACCACGTGGCAACCTGCCGCAGGAATCCCGGCACTGGCCGACGACGCCGAGCTGGACGTCACAACGCTGGCCGACAGCACCACGTTCGCGCTCGTGTCGAGTCGTACGGGCGCGACGTTGTTCCGCTCGATCGCCGCCGGCACCATCTCGTGGACGACGGCCGGCGTGCCGTTGTCGTTGCCGGCACGCACACCAGCCGGGCCGCGGCTCTCGGCAACCGCAGATGGCGTGCTGCTCCTGGCCGCGGGCACACTTCTCGAATCGCGCGACAACGGCGCCACCTTCACGCCCGTTGCCCGATCGCCGGAGCCGCCGGCCACGATGGTCTGGGCGCACCCGTCGATGCCCGGCGTGCGCATCGCGGCCGGGACGGACGGCGCAGTCATCACCGTGAACGACGGCGCGACGTGGAGCCCGGCCGAGACGCTGCCGACCGCGGTGGTCGATCGCGTCAGCGTCGACGCGTCCTTCCCCTATCGCGTGTGCGCGGCGATGGAGGCGTCGGTTCGATGCACGTCGGACAGCGGCGCCGCGCGGTCGCGCGCGTTGTGGTACCCGCTGCCGCGCGCATTCGATGGCGCGGTCGTGAGCGACCCGCTCGATCCGGATGTCGTCCTCGGCGGCTCTGGCCTCCGATACGACAGGCGAACCGGTCAGACACTCAACGTGGAACCGGCCGCCACGGGCGAACGATCGGTGCCGATGACGTTCAGCGCCGACGGCCGCACGCTGTACGCCGGTGCCGGGTCGGTGTGGCGCACGACGAACGGCGGCCAGGTGTGGACGGCCATGAGCCCGGCGCTCGCCGCACGGCCGTCTCGCATCTCTGCGCTCGCCGTTTCCCCCATCGACGCGCGCATCGTGTGGGCAGGGCTCGATGACGGGCGCGTGTTCGTCACGCGCGACGGTGGCTCGGAATGGCTCGAACGCCCGAGCTCAGCGGACGCGGCGGTTTCGATCCGCAGCATCGAACCGTCGCGTTTCGACACGAACTCGGCGTACGTGGTGCTCTCGTCCGCCACTGCGCGGGCCGGCGCGGCACCACGCCTCGTCCGCACGCGCGACAACGGCGCCACCTGGGTCGATCTCGGCGCCCGCATCGGAAACGCCGGATCGATTCACGCGGTGCGGGAAGATCCGCTTCGGCGAGGCCTGCTGTTTGCGGGGACGGATCGCTCGGTCTTCGTCTCGTTCGACGACGGCGAGACGTGGCAGTCGCTGGCGGTCAACCTGCCGGCCACGCCCGTGACGGATCTGGTCGTCAAGGATGCGGATCTGATTGCAGGCACCGCCGGCCGAGGCGTGTGGGTGCTCGACGACCTGTCGCCGCTGCGTCAGATGACGGCTGACGTCTCGCGTGCCGAGCTGTTCCTGTTCCGGCCGGCACAAGCCTGGCGCGTGCGCGCCTCGGACGAGGCGCGCACGCGCGACGACCGGCCAGCAGCGTCGGCGCTGCTGACCTACGCGCTCGGTCGCGACGCCGAGGAAGTCACGCTCGAAGTCATCGAAACGACAACCGGCGACGTGATTCGGCGCTACTCGAACCAGCCGGGCGCGCCGTTCAGCCTGGCGGCCGACCCCCACGCGGTGCCGGCCACGGCCGGCCTGCACCGCGTGGCGTGGGACCTGCGGTACCTGCCCCCCGTGCCGGGGGCGGCCGAGGCCGCCCCCGGCACGATGGTCCTGCCCGGCACCTACCAGGTGCGGCTGACCGTCGATGGCCGCGCCGTCCGGCAGGCCATCACGGTCCGGATGGATCCGCGCATCCGGACCTCGATGGTCGACCTGACGGCGCAGCGCGACCTGGGCCGTGCGCTCGACATGGCGCGCGCGGCCGTCGAGGCCGCGCGCGCCGAGACGAGCGCCGCCGGCGCGCCCGCGAGCGGGCGCGCGTCCGAGCTGGTCGAGCTCGCCGGCGATCTCGACCAGCTCGCGCGCGTGCTGCAGCAGGCCGACGTGCGGCCGGCCGCACGTCTCGAGATCGCCATCGAACACGCGCTCCAGCGCGTGTCGATGGCGATCGGGGGCGACACCCGGTAACCCCGGAGGCCGGTAGCCGGTGGCCGGTGGCCGGCAGCCGGTGACCGTGCTTCTGGTATCTTCGACGACGTGTTCACCACCACCTGCGCACTGACGGTGGCGCTGGCGCTGCAGGCGGGGGCGCCGGCCCCGGCGCCCCCGCCTGCCGACGACCGGCCCATCCACGAGTTCTTCCAGAACCTCGGCCGCGACATCGTCGCGCTGCCCTCGCAGGAAACCGCGATCGTGATTGGCTCGGCCATCGGCGGCGCGCTGGCGACGCGCCCGGCCGACGACAACATCCAGATCTGGGCCGACGAACAGGGGCCGTCCGGCTACACGCCGCTGGGACGCACGATGGGCGACGGGTGGATTCAGGGGGGCGCGGCGCTCGGCACGTATGGCGTCGGGCTCATCGCGCGGCATCGCCCCACGATTCACCTCGGCAGCGATCTCATCCGCGCGCAGGCGCTCAACGCCGTCATCACGCGCGGGCTCAAGTTCGCGGCAGGACGCCGCCGGCCGAGCGGCGGGCCCGAGTCGTTTCCGTCAGGCCATGCCTCGGCCTCGTTCACGACGGCCGCCGTGCTTCAGAGTCACTTCGGCCCGGGAGTCGGCATTCCCGCGTACGCGGTGGCGGGATTCATCGGCTGGACACGCGTGCGCGACAACGCGCACTGGCTCACCGACGTCATCATCGGCAGTGCCATTGGCACGGTCGTCGGTCGCACCGTCGCACGCGGGCATCGCCAGCAGACATGGGCCGTCGTCCCTGCCGTGAGCCGCAATCAGGTCGCGATCCACGTCGTCAGACGAACTGACAGTTCTTCCGCACGGCCTCGTTGAGCCGTACGAGGTATTCGTCGCGCGGGATCTCGATGGTGCCAAACTGCTCGAGGTGAGGCGTCGTCCACTGCGTGTCGAGCAGTGAGAAGCCTCGGCGCTGCAGACGATCGACCAGCGCGACGAGCGCCACTTTCGACGCGTCCGTCTCGCGGTGGAACATCGACTCGCCGAAGAACGCGCCGCCGAGGCTCACGCCATACAGTCCACCAGCAAGCCGCCCCTCGCGCCACGTTTCGACTGAGTGCGCCAGCCCGAGGCGGTGCAGCGCGAGATAACTCTCGACGATCTCCTCGCTGATCCAGGTGCCGTCGTCCGGGCGTTCGGCGCACGCGCGCATGACCGGCTCGAACGCCGTGTCGATGCGGACCTCGAACCGCCCCGAGCGCACCACACGCGCGAGCCGCGCGGGGACGTGAAACATGTCGAGCGGCACGATGGCCCGCGGATCAGGCGAGAACCAGCCAATGTCACCGTCGTCGAGCGCCATCGGGAAGACGCCTTCCCGATAGGCGCGGACGAGCAGCGCCGGGTCGATCACGGGCGTCAGTATTCGGCCGGAGGTTCGATGAACGGCTGTGGCGTGCCGCCGGCATCCGCACGGCCGCTGCCCTCGAGCCGGCTGATCGCGCGCACGGTCATGTCGTCGTCGCAGAGGATCTGGCAGGACAACCGGATGCCGGTCAGCCCGCGCGCGGTCAACAGGTCCAGTTCGGCCTTCGTCATCCGTACCGGTTCACCCGTCACGAACTCGACGCGGCAGGTGGTGCATCGCGCACGTCCGCCGCAGGCGTGCAGTTGATCGATGCCGGCCTCGTCTTCGAGCGCCAGCACGAGTCTCTTCCCTTCGGGCACGTCAAACGCGCCCACTCCCTCGACAGTCAACACAGGCATGGGGAGATTGTAAGGCTACGAGGCGGCGAGGCGACAAGGCGACGAGGGACCACGCCTCACATCACATGCCGCAGGCGGACGTAGTAGTCGAAGATGGAATACAGGATCGCCAGCGCCGACGCTGCCAGGCAGAGCACGGCGACCAGCATGTGGTTGGCGCGTTCGGGCTTCAGCGGGTCGAGCCAGAGGCCCGCGAGGTAGCCACCGGCGAATCCGCCGGCGTGCGCGTAGTTGTCGACGCCGGGCAGGATGAAGCCGAAGATGAAGAGCGGGATCGCGTAGCTCCACGCCTGGCCGCCGACCATCGACGAACCGGTCCGACGGCCGTAATAGACCACAGCGCCGAGCAGCCCGAACACGGCGCCCGACGCGCCAACGGTTAACTGGGCGCCCTGCAGCACGGGAATCGGCAGCCACGCCAGCGAAAGACCGGCGACCGAGCTCAACACGAACCCGGCGACGCCAGCCACGGTGTAGATGATGACCAGCCGGCCGGGACCGTACAGCTCGCCCACGGCAGGACCCAACTGGCGAATCCAGAGCATGTTGAACAGGATGTGGAGCAGACTTCCGTGAATCCACATGGCGCTGAGCGGCGTCCACCAGTTGCCAGCCGCGAATACCGGCCAACTCCCGGTGGCGCCGAACATGATCAGCGCCTGGGCGGACGGCGCAAGAAACCCGAAAAGGCCGCCGGACATTCTGAGCCCGCCAGACGCGAGCAGGCTGAGCGCGTAGATGACGACGCAGACACCGGTCACCAGCGGGACGAAACCGAGATCCTTGCCGAGACTGCGCAGGGCCGGAGCGAATCCCCACAGGCCGGGATTGCGGCGTCCGCAGTTGTAGCAGGTGGCATCGTTGACCCCGACCAGGTAGCCACACGACGCACAGACCACAGATCCGGTCGTCTGTCGTTTGAACATCCCGGGCAGGATAACAGACGGGGTGGAGGGCGGGTGCCAGGGTGCCAAGGTGCCAGGTGCCAAGGTGCGCAGGTGCCAGGGTGCGCAGGTGTCGAAGTGCGGTGCGGCGGCTAACCGCTGACGCGGGCTGGCGTCTAATGACCCAGATGCAGCCGGATGACGCGGCAGCCATCGCGCGGGCGGTGGCCGGAGAACAGGACGGGTTCCGCGAACTGGTGGACCGTCACAGCCGGGCTGTCTATCAGCTCGCGTACCGCATCACCGGCCGGGTCGAAGACGCCGAGGATGTCGTCCAGGAGACGTTCATCAAGGCGTTCCGGCAGCTGGGCACGTTCGAGGCGCGGTCGAGCGTGTCGACCTGGCTCCACCGGATTGGCGCCAACTGCGCCATCGACCTGGTTCGCCGCCGGCGCCCCTTCGAGGTGGCCGAAGCGCCGGACACGCTGGACCAGCGGCCAGGGGCCGGGCGCTGGCCCTCGCCGGCCGACCTGGTCGAATCAGCCCAGATCCAGCGGTGCATCGAACAGGCCATGGTCGACCTGTCGGCCAGGGAACGTGCGGCGTTCGTGATGCGGCACTTCCAGGACAGCTCGATCGACGAGATTGCGGGCGCGCTCGGGATGAACACGGGCGCGGCCAAACATGCGGTGTTCCGGGCCGTGCGCAAGATGCGCGTCGCACTTCGGAGCTTCGTGGATGGACAGAACCGATGACTGACGCTTCCCTTCATCCCGCCGACGACGAGCTCGTGCTGCTCTTCTACGGCGAACTGCCCGACGACGAGCAGATACGCCTGCGCCACCACGTCGAGACGTGCGCTGACTGCCGCGTGGCCTGGAACGCGCTGACGCGCACGCTCCACCTCGCGAGCACGTTCCAGGCGCCCGAGCCGGGTCCGGACTTCGAAGCACGCGTCTGGGCGCGCATGACGCCGGAACTGGCGAAGACGTCCCCGCTGTCGAGTCGCACGTGGCTCGTGTTCGCCGCGGCGGCCGCGCTCGTGCTGGCCGCCGGCGCCGGCTGGATGTGGACGCCGGGCACCACGACGACGGCGCGGCC
The DNA here is from genome assembly GCA_964627115.1 of uncultured Solibacteraceae bacterium. Classification (GTDB taxonomy): domain Bacteria; phylum Acidobacteriota; class Vicinamibacteria; order Vicinamibacterales; family SCN-69-37; genus SCN-69-37. The sequence goes on from CAZVHY010000014.1 coordinate 17,503, forward strand.
AGCGATCGTGGCTGAGGACGTTCTGCCCGCCAGCGACCCGCGCGAGCGCGTGCTCTTCGCCGCCATCGACGCGCACCTCGTGCAGACCGAGATGGTGTTCGTCGAGCTGCTCAACGCGCCGGCGAACGAACCCGACGCGTTCACCTACGTGCAGAACGCCGCCGGCGACCTCGTGGCGTCCGGCCGGCTCTATCGCGAAACGGCCCGCGAGACCGGCGCGTCGCAGCTGGTGGCGGTTCTCGACGAGCTCGAACCGGTGCTCGTCGAGGTCGCGCGCAGCGGCGAGGCCACGACCGCCCGAGACATTCGTGCACTGCGCGGCCGCATCGAGCAGGACGACCTGCTCTTCAAGGTGCGCGCCGTGGCCGCAGACATTCAGGATCGACAGGACGGCATCTCGTCCGGTGAAGGAGCGTTATGACCCGCAAAGTACTGATGACCGTTGTCCTTGCCGCGGCCCCCATCGTGGCCGCGGCCCAGGTGATGCCGGCCCCGCCTGCGCCAATGCCCATTCAGGCCCCGCAGCCGATGCCGGCACCTGCGGTCCCCCTTCCGCCGGTGGCTCCCGCACCGCTGCCGGCCCCGATGGCCACGCCGGCGCCGCCGGTGCGCATGTCGCCTGACGCTCCCCTGCCGCCGCTACCGATCGACCCATTCGCGTACGCGTTCGATTTCGACCTGAGCCGTCTCGCGGACCTCGACATCCAGATCCCGCAGATCGATCTGAGCCACCTGGCGGACCTCGACGTTCAGATCCCGCAGCTCAACGACATGACGTACCGGATTTCCGAAGAGATCGCGCGAGTCGGGCCGCAGGTGGCGCAGTCGGCCGGCCAGGCCGTCCGGCAGGCCGAGGTGCAGATCGAAGCCGCTCGCGCGCAGGCCGAGGCCGCCCGCGTGCAATCCGACCAGGCGCGCGCGCGGGCCTTCGAGGTCCAGCTCCGATCGGGCGATGCGTACAACGCCGGGCTGGGCGCGCTCCAGCAGCGCGAGTACGACCGCGCGATTCAGGCCTTCGACCGCGTGATCGAGGCGCGCAACGCGCGCGCCGACGCGGCGCTCTACTGGAAGGCGTTCAGCGAGTTCAAACTCGCACGCACCGACGCGGCGCTGCGCACCATCGGCCAGTTGCAGAAGGAGCATGCGCAGAGCCGGTATCTCAATGACGCGAAGGTGCTCGAGGCCGAGGCGCGCAAACAGTCGGGTCAGCGTATCGACCCGGCACAGCTCGACGATGACGAGATCAAGCTGCTGGCGATTCAGGGCCTGCAGCGGACCGAACAGGCCGTGCCGCTGCTCGAAGGCGTGCTGAACGGAGCGAACTCGCTGAACGTGAAGAAGCGGGCGATCTACGTGCTCGCACTCAGCACCGAGCCGCGCGCCCGCGACATCCTGCTGCGGTATGCGAAAGGCGGAGGCAATCCGGACCTCCAGATCGAGGCCGTGCGGCTGCTGGTCTCGCGCCGGGATCAGCAGACCACGGGCACCGTGCTGCGCGAGCTCTACGATGCCACGCCCGACACCACGGTCCGCCGCACGATCGTCGACGCCTATCGCACGCGTTCGCGCGACGGCTCGCCCGAGGCGTCGCCGCTCGCCGGCACCGCCGCGCAGGATCTGAACGCGCTCTACCAGCGCGAGACCAACGCCGACCTTCGCCGCCACATCGTCAGCGTGATGGTGGCCAATGGCGCCATCGATCAGGTGGTGATGGTGATTCGCAACGAACGCGACGCCGAGACGCGCAATCGGGTGATTCACGCGCTCAACGTGCGCAACAACCCGCGCGCGACACAGGCCCTTGTCGATCTCTACGGCTCGATCACGGAGACCGCGCCCCGTGAGGCCATCATCAATGCGCTGGCCGGTCAGCAGAACGCCGACGCACTCATCCGCATCGCCAAGGCCGAATCCAACGTCCAGCTCAAGACGCGCATCGTCCGGCACCTGTCCGACATGGCGCCGCGATCGAAGGCCGCGGCGGA
>CAZVHY010000014.1:19587-24661 GCA_964627115.1 uncultured Solibacteraceae bacterium
CGGAGGACACAGTGATACGCACCTGTCTGATTACGGGCATGCTCGTGGTGTCGCTCGTGGCGGCCGCCGCGCAGCGTGCCGACATCTCGAACGCACGCGTCGAAACCGGCAACGCGTCGATTGCGCAGGTGATGGCGTCGGCGCGAGGCACGGCCGACGATCCCGTGTGGATCGGCTGGCGCGTGCCGATGGCGCCGGGGCTTCGCGATCTCTGCAGCACGTGGTCCGATGGCCTCACGACCGTTCGCGGTGCGTTCTTCGAGGGCAGCTCGGGCGCGCCCACCCCACCCGCGACGAACGTCGCAACGCGGGTGGTGGAACTCGAGTCAGGCGCGGGCCTGTCGATCTGGATCCGCGTGATCGACGGCCGTGTCGAGCGTCTCCGCGCGCTGCAAGACGACTGCCCTGTCGACGGCGGCGGCCGTCGGCTGATTCAGTTGCCGTCGGTCACGCCAGGACAGAGCGTGCAGTTCCTCGAGTCTCTGCTCGCGCCGTCGTCTCCTTCGTCCGACCAGAACCGGCGCCTGGCCACCTCTGCCCTGATGACGATCGCCCTTCACGCCGACGCGAGTGTCGACGCGCTGCTCGGCCGGTATCTGACGGCGGACGCCGACGACCATCTGCGGCGCACGTCGGCAAGCTGGACGGCGCGGGCACGCGGCGCCCGCGGGTTCGATCGACTCGCCGGCCTGCTGTCGTCGCCCGATACGTCGCTGCGGCAGGTCGCGGCGTCAGCGATTGCCGAAACGCGCGAGCCGGACACACTCGCAACGTTGTGGCGTCTGGCGGAACGCGACGCGGACGAGCAGGTACGCGCCACAGGGCTGGCTGGCTACGCGATGATGGCTCCCGACGCCGACGTGCCGCGGATCGCGTCGAGACTCACGGCCGAATCGAGCGACGTGGTGAAACGACACGCCGTACGCAGCCTCGCCCGCCGTCCGGCAGAAACATCGGTCTCCCTGCTGGTGACGCTTGCGCGCACATCGCCGGACAAGACCGTGCGCCTCGAAGCCACACGCGCGCTCAGCCGCTCGAATCACCCCGCAGCGATCGCATACCTAGCGGAAGTGCTGCGATGACGGGAAGGTTCCAAAGTGCGACGTGCCAAGGTGCGACGGTGCCAAGGAGATAAGACCCCTCGCACCGTCGCACCCTGGCACCCTCGCACCCTCGCACCCTCGCACCATGGCACCCTCGCACCATGGCACCTTTCCTAGTGCACCCCATGTCCCATCTGCAGCAGGCTCGGATCGGCGCCGAGGCGACGGATGGCCATCTCCCATGCGGCGGCAGAGGGGATCTCGAAGATCAAATCGAGCTCGACCGGCATGATGAGCCACGCCGAATCGGCGAGCTCCGTGTCGAGCTGACCCGGTCCCCAGCCGGCGTACCCGGCGAGCACGGCCGTGCGCGGTGGCCGCGGGTGCGCCTGCAGCACGTCACGCAATGCGTGCGGCGACGCCGACAGATACAGTCCGGCGCCGATCGGCCGCGTGTCGGTTTCCTCGACGGGTGCCGTGGTGAGGATCCAGCCGCGCTGCGGCTCCACGGGCCCGCCAATGAGCAGCGGCAGATCGTTCGGCTCACTGAGCCCGGGCTCCATCTGCACGGCCTCGGCCGCCGTGGTTTCCGCCGGCCGGTTGACGATCAACCCGAACGCACCTTCATCGCTGTGTTCGCACAACAGGATGACCGTCCGCGCGAAGTTGGGGTCCACCATCTGCGGCATCGACAACAGCAGTGCGGGGGCGAGGGCCATGGATCGATTGTAGATTAGCGGCTGTATTTCGCGAAGAATCGCTGTTCGGCCTCGCGGTCGCCGAGCAGTACGAGCTCGGCGCCGGCCGGAATCGGCGCGTTCACGTCCGGGTTGATGGTCATCGCGCCGTTGTAGCGGATCGCCAGCACATTGACGCCCGTATCGATGCGGATGCGGCTCTCGAAGAGCGTCTTGCCCACGAGCGACGAGGGCACGGGCACGGCCGCCACGTCGAGCCCCTCGGCCAGCAGCAGCAGACTGCTGTCGCGCAGGCGATTGACGATGGCGTTGGCGCCCATGGCGCTGTAGGACAACACGATGTCCGCACCAGCGCGGTGCAGCGTCACGGAGTTGCGCTCGAGCGTGGCGCGGCTGAGGATGAGCAGATCGGGACGCAGCCGGCGACAGTACAGCGTGAGATAGATGTTCATGTCGTCTTCGTGTGTCGTCACGATGACGGCCGACGCGCGGTCGATCCCCGCGGCCCTGAGCACCTCGATGTCGGCGGCGTCGCCGATGACCGTCCGGTCGTCGTCGCTGCGCACGCGGCCCTGCATCTTCTCGACGATGCGGTGATCGATCCCCTGTTCGCGCAGCGCCCGCGCCACCGCTCGGCCAACACGGCCGCCGCCGATGATCACGGCATACGCCACGGCGCCGGTATCGTCGCGCGCGAACGCGCGATCGTACGCGTCGATCTGCTCCTGCGTCCCCGCCAGCAGCAGGACGGTGTCTTGCGTCACCACGGTGTCGGGCCCGCCGAGTGAGTACCGTCCACGTTCCCACACACCGCCAACCGTGACGTTGAACCGATCGCGCAGCCTGAGGTCGCGCAGCGTGTGTCCGACGAGCGGCGTACCGACGGCCGAGGCCTCGGCGATGCGCAGACCGTCGATCTCGCCGATGAAGTGGCTGCGGCCGGTCCGCGCGAACACGCGCCGGGCCATCATCCGGCCGAGCAGGTCGTCGAGCTGCAGCACGAGATTGCAGCCGGCCAGCTCGAGAATGTCCACCGACGCCGGCGCGTGCGCCCTGGCCACGATGGGCACCGTGGCCGACACTTCGCGCGCGGTCATCGCGATGTTGGTGCTCGCCGTGTCAGCCGTGAGCGTGACGAGCATCGCGGCGCGATCGAAGCCCGCACGCCGGTACGTCGCCGGGTCGTCGTGCGGCCCGACCATCACGCGCACGCCCTTGTCGTAGAGCGCCAGCGCATCGGCCGTCTCCGGCACGATGACGTAGTACGCGGTGCCGAACTGCGACAGCCGATGGATGAGCGCCGCCTCGATCGGACCGTAGCTGGTGAGCAGCACGTGCCCCGACGTGCCGTCCGGCAGCGCGCGCGGCGCACGCGCTTCGTCGCGCGCTTCGAGCCACGGCGCGTAGAAGAACTGGATGAACGTGAACGGCAGCAGGATGAGCAGGTACACCGTCCCGGTCGTCAGCACGAGCACCGAGAACATGCGTCCGAGATCGGACGTGAAGGTGATGTCGCCGAACCCCAGCGTCGACATCGACACCATGGTCCAGTAGAAGCCGGTGAGCCAGCTGTGCTGCTGCCCTTCGCGGGCCATCAGCCAGTGGAACGCCACGCTGTAGACGACGATCATCACGACGAGCAATCCGAGGAGCGCCGCGAGCGTGTTGAGATTGCTTCGGCGCCGGCGGTTGGTGAGGTAGGTCGTGATGAGGGCGGTGAGTGTCTTCATTCAGCCCTCGCGAGATTGGCGGTCTCGAGCGGCGGCGCCTGGGCTCCGGACACGACATCGCGGGACCACGCCAGCGCTTCGGCCACGTCGGCGTGTGCGGCCGACGGTTGTGACGCGAGGGCGGCCAGTGCGCGCGCCGCATCGCGGGGCGAGAGGTGCGCGGCCGCCAGCGCGAGCGTCCGACGGACGCGCCGCACCCCGGCGCGTCGCATGGCGCTGCCCTTCAGCGCCACGCTCCACTCGGCATCCGATCGCAGGCAGAGATCGAGCAGCGACGACGTCACGAGGCCCGGCCTGGGCTGCCACGCCGGATCGTCGCTGACCGCGGCACGGCGATTCCAGGGGCAGACCTCCTGACAGATGTCACAGCCGAACACCTGCGTCTGCACGAACGGCCGCATCGACTCGTCGACCATCGCTCGCGACTCGATCGTGAGATATGACAGGCACGTCGTGGCGTCGACCGTGTACGGTTCCACGATGGCCCCGGTCGGGCACGCGTCGAGGCACCGCGTGCACGTGCCGCACTGATCGAACGCGGGCACGTCCGGCTCGAGCTCGGCGTTGGTCACGATGGCGGCCAGGAAGATCCACGATCCGATCTTCGGGTTGATGAGACACGTGTTCTTGCCGATCCAGCCGAGACCGGCCTGCTCCGCGAACACGCGCTCCTGCACCGGTCCACTGTCGACGCTCGACAGTGCCTCCAGCCCGGGACCGTGTGTATCGGACATCCACTGCAGCAGTTGCCGCGCGCGGCCGACGAGCACGTCGTGGTAGTCGTCACCACGCGCGTAACGCGCGATCGCCGGCTGCCCGGTCGGCGTCCCCGGCGGTTCGGTGTTGTAGACGCAGGCGAGCGAAATCACCGATTTCGCTGTGGGCAGCATCACGGTGACGTCCGTGCGCTCGTCGAGCGAATCGGCAAGATAGTGCATGTCGCCCGCCCGCCCCTCGTCGATCCACGACGCCAGCCGCGCCAGCTTCGGATGACTGACCGCCGGCGCCACGCCGCAGAGATCGAAGCCCAGGGCGAGGGCCTGGGCTTTGAGAGTCGCGGAGGAAAGGGGGGAAGGCATGATCAAGCCAGAAGTTAGAAGACAGAAGCCAGAAGTTCGGACGAAAGTTCGAAGTTGGAACTCAGAAGTAAGAAGTCCCTCATCGGCGACGCCTTTCTGACTTCTACTTTCTCACTTCTCACTTTCGAGAACTTCTGGCTTCTGGCTTCCGAACTTCTGGCTTGGCGCTAAGCCTTCGCCAGGCGCCGCAGCACGTACGGCAGAATCCCGCCGTGGCGGTAGGCCGTGAGCTCTTCCGGCGTGTCGACGCGTACGAGGGCGTTGAACTCGACCGCCGTGCCATCGTCGCGGCGCGCGCGGACGTTGACGCTGCCGCGCGGCGAGAGGTCGGCGCCTGATCCCACCAGGTCGAACACTTCGTGACCGGTGAGCCCGAGCGATGCGGCCGACTGGCCGGGCGCGAACTGCAACGGCAGCACGCCCATGTTCACGAGGTTGCTGCGGTGGATGCGCTCGAAGCTCTCGGCGATGACCGCCTTCACACCGAGCAGCAGCGTGCCCTTGGCCGCCCAGTCGCGCGACGA
>CAZVHY010000014.1:24761-26212 GCA_964627115.1 uncultured Solibacteraceae bacterium
CCGGCCGGCGAAATGTGATCGGTCGTGATGCTGTCACCGAGCAACGCGAGCACGCGCGCACCGGCAATCTCGGACGGCGCCGCCGGCTCGATCGAGAGGTTCTCGAGGAACGGCGGCTTGCGGATGTAGGTCGAGTCGTCTTCCCACGCGAACCGGTCGCCGGTCGGCACGGGCAGCTTCTGCCAGAGCTCGTCGCCGTCGAACACACTCGCGTACTGCTCGCGGAACATGTCGGCCGACAGCGCCGACAGCATCGCCGTCTGGATTTCCTGCTGCGTCGGCCAGATGTCCTTCAGGAATACCGGCTGCCCATCCGTGCCGGTGCCGAGCGACTCTGTGGTGAGGTCGACGTTCATCGAGCCGGCCAGCGCGTAGGCGACGACGAGCGGCGGCGACGCCAGGTAGTTGGCGCGCACGTCCTGCTGGATGCGCCCTTCGAAGTTGCGGTTACCGGAGAGGACCGATGCCACGACGAGCGACCGTTCACGCACCTCGGCCGAGATCTCCTCGGGCAGCGGACCGCTGTTGCCGATACACGTCGTGCAACCGTAGCCCACGAGATTGAAACCGAGTTGATCGAGGTACTGGGTGAGCCCGGCCTTGTTCAGGTACTCGGTGACGACCTTCGATCCGGGCGCCAGGCTCGTCTTCACCCACGGCTTCTGCGTGAGTCCGCGTTCAACCGCCTTGCGTGCGAGCAGGCCGGCGCCAATCATCACGCTCGGATTCGACGTGTTCGTGCAGCTCGTGATCGCGGCAATCACCACCGACCCATGTTCGAGCTGCGTGTCGACGGCCACGGCCGCGCCGCCGGCGTCCGCAACCTTCTTGATGCCCTTCTGCAGTTCGGGGAGCGCACTCGCGAACGACGTCTTGGCCGCGGCCAGCGTGACGCGGTCCTGCGGACGACGCGGGCCGGCGAGGCTCGGAACCACGGTCCCGAGATCGAGCGTCAGCGTGTCGGTGTACTCCGCCTCGGGCGTCGAGTCGAGCCGGAACAGCCCCTGCGCCCTCGCGTATGCCTCGACGAGCGCCACCTGCGCCTCGTCTCGGCCCGTGAAGCGCAGGTATTCGAGCGTCATCTCGTCGACCGGGAAGATCGCGACCGTGGCGCCATATTCCGGACACATGTTGCCGAGGGTGACGCGATCGGCAATCGTCAGGTGCCGCAGGCCGGGACCGAAGAACTCGACGAACGCACCGACCACGCCCTTCTTGCGCAGGGCCTCGGTGATGGTGAGCACGAGGTCGGTCGCCGTCGCGCCCTCGGGCAACTGGCCGGTGAGCCGGTAGCCGACAACGGGCGGAATCAGCATGGAGCTGGGCTGACCGAGCATCGCAGCCTCGGCCTCGATGCCACCGACGCCCCAGCCGACGACGCCCAGGCCGTTGACCATGGTCGTGTGCGAGTCGGTGCCGAAGAGCGTGTCGGGATACGCCACGCTCCGGCC
>CAZVHY010000014.1:26312-31891 GCA_964627115.1 uncultured Solibacteraceae bacterium
GCCACGACGCCGTCGCGCATGGCTGCCAGGTCGACCACACACGGCACGCCGGTGAAGTCCTGCAGCAGCACGCGCGCGGGCATGAAGGAGATTTCCTTCTCGCCGGCGGTGCCGGGCGTCCACGACGCCAGGGCGCGGATGTCGTCGGCGCGGACAAACGCGTTGTCCTCGCGGCGCAACAGGTTCTCGAGCAGGATTTTCAGCGAAAACGGCAGTCGGGCGACGCCGGGATACCCGGCCTTCTCGAGTGCGGGGAGGCTGTAGAAGTCGACGGTCTCGTCTCCGACCGTCAGCGTCTGGCGCGTAGCGAAAGAATTGAGTGACATCGCGCCCAACAGTATAGGCGACCGACAAGACTCCGACATTTCGCGATCGGGGGGGGGCGGGGCGGGACAAGGCTACGAGACGACAAGGCGGCAAGGCTGCGGGCGGCGCGGCGGCGCGGCGGCATGTAGATGGAGCCCCGGACCTTCAGGACCGGGTGCGGTCCCCCGGGTCTGAAGACCCCGGGGCTCTATTCGAAGGGCGGCGAGGCCACACCGTGATTGTCGTCAGCGCCGCGCCGCGGCCCGCACCGCCTCGGCGGCCCGGCGCGACGCGCCGGGCCCGCCGAGGCGCGCGCGCACGTCCGCCAGGTCGGCGCGGACACGCGCCGACCTGGCGTCATCCACGAGCAGCGGCACCAGCTCCTCGGCTACGCGCGCCGGTGTGCACGCGTCCTGAATCAGTTCCGGCACGATCGTCCGCCCGGCAATCAGGTTGACCATGCCGTAGTTCGCCAGCTTCACGAACATGCGCCCCATGGCGTAGTCGAAGCCCGACAGCCGGTACACGATGACCATCGGCGCGCCGTGCAGGGCCGTCTGCACCGTGGCCGTGCCCGACGCGGTCACGACCGCGTCGGCCGCGGCCAGCGCATTGTCGGTGTCACCGGTGACGATGCGGACGTTCGCGCGCCCGTCGAGGCGCGCGAACGCCGCGTCACCAAGCGCCGGCGCGCGCGCCACGACGAACTGGACGCCGGGCACGCGCGCGGTGACGATCGGCACGGCCTCGGCGAGCACGGGCAGCAGCCGGCCGACCTCGTTCGGCCGGCTGCCGGGCAGGAGCGCGACGACCGGGCGCGAGGGGTCGAGGCCGATCCGTCCGAGCCACGCCTCGCGTGGCTCGGACGGGCGGGCGAGATCGACGAGCGGGTGCCCGACGAACTCGACGGGCACCCGCGCCTTCTCGTAGATCTCCTGCTCGAACGGAAAGATCACGAGCATCTTCGTCACGTAGCGCCGAAGAACGTCGATGCGCCCGGCGCGCCACGCCCAGACCTGCGGACTGATGTAGTAGACGATCGGAATACCGAGCGCGTGAATCTTCGGCAGCAGGCGGAAGTTGAAGTCGGGAAAGTCGATGGCGACGAACACGTCCGGACGCCGCGCCGCCGCCTCGGCTGCAAGTTGCCGGATCATCCGCAACGATCGCGGCACGACCGCCAGCGCCTCGGTGAATCCCGTGACGGCAAACCGCGTGTAGTCGCCGATGAGCTCACCGCCGGCCGCGGCCAGCCGGGCGCCGCCAAACCCGAACACCTCGGTGCCCGGCGCGAACGCGGTCAGCTCACGCGTGAGCGAGGCGGCGTACAGATCTCCCGAGGCTTCGCCACAGGAGAGCATCACGCGCGGCGATCCAGCGTGCGGCGGGTGTGCGTTCACCGCCGCAGCGTGGGCGAACCGAGGTCGATCTGCGACACAGGGATGCGTTCGTACTCGGAGAATCCCGCGCCGCGCAGCTGGTTCACGAACGTGGCCGCATCACCGACGAGCACGATCGTCAGTTGATCGGGCTTGAGCAGTTGTCGCGAGACGCGCTGAATTTCCGCCGGTGTGACCTTCTGCACGCGGTCGAGGTAGGTCTCGATTTCCGACAGGTCCTGGCCGTAGAACAGCCGCACCAGCACCTGTTCGGCAATGGCCGACGACGTCTCGATGGTCAGCGGGAAGTTGCCGGCCATGAAGTCCTGCGCACCACGCAGTTCCGCCGGGTGCACCGACTCGCGCTGGAGCCGCGCGAACTCGTTGACCATCAGTCGCAGCGCTTCGCCCGTCGCCGATGTTCGCGTGTCCGTTTCGGCCACCACCACGCCCGCCGTCCGGTAGGTGTTCAGGTCCGCCGAAGCGCCGTAGGTCAGGCCGCGATCCGATCGCAGGACGCCGAAGAGCCGGTTCGCCCCTTCCCCACCGAGGATGCGGATGGCCAGGTCGAACGGGATGTAGTCCGGATGGGTGCGTTCGATCGACAGGTGCCCGACGCGAATCTCCGTCTGCGCCGAACCAGGCCGGTCGATCACGATCACCCGTCGCGCCACCGGCGGCGGCTCCGGCGCCGGCACGGTCGGCACATCGCGCCGCTCCCAGTCGCCGAACGCGCGCTCGGCGGCGGCAAAGAGCTCATCGGCCGTCATGTCGCCGACGATGGCCATCAGCGCGTTGTTGGGCACGAACCACGTGCGGTGGAACGCCGCCAGATCCGCGCGCGTGATGCGGTTGATGGCCTCCGGCGTGCCCTGTCCCGGCCGTCCGTACGGGTGCGCGCCGAACACCATGCGGTTGAACGCGGTGTTGGCGAGGTACTCCGGATCGTCGAGCCCGACCTGCAGCGACGACATCGCCTGCTGCTTCTGCAGCGTGATTTCCTGCTCGGGAAACGCCGGGTTGCGGACGATGTCCGACATCAGGCCGAGCGCGACATCGGTCCGGTCTTTGACGACCGCCCCCTGAAGGAACGTCAGCTCGTTGCCCGATCCCACGCCAATCAGGCCGCCCGCCGAGTCGATGAGATCGGCAATCTCGCTCGCCGATTTCGACGAGGTGCCCTGATCGAGGAGCGCGGCCACGAAGCTCGCCACGCCGGGACGATCGGCCGGCTCCTGGACGGCGCCGGCCTTCACGATCATGCGGAAGCTGACCGACGGCTGCTCGTGGTGCGGCACGGCCACGACCTGAAGGCCATTCGGCAACGTGCGCAACTGATAGTTGGGCATGTCGAGGGGTCGTGCGTCCAGGGGCGGTGGCGGTCCCTCCGATGGCCACGACTGGCCGTACGCGCAACTGACGGCCGCCAGCACTACCGCAATCGCGCCAACGGCGCGCGCCATCCCCTGGCCGATCATCGTGCCATCCCCCCGCCCTTCGGCAGAATCGTCAGACGCATCCGGGCCGTGTCGGTGAAATACGTCCGGGCCACGCGCTGCACGTCTTCGAGTGTGACGTTCTGAAACAGGTCGAACTCGCCGTCCGCCGTCGTGATGTCGTTGTGGATGACCACGGCGTGGCCGAGGTGCAGCGCCTTCTGCCGCACGGTCTCACGGCCGAGGATGTAGTCGCGCGCGAACTGCCGCTTGGCGCGGTTGAGCTCCGCCTCGGTAATGCCCTGGGCCTTGACCCGTTCCACCTGCGCGACGAGCGCATCCATCACCGCCTCCGGCTGCCGGCCGGGATTGACGATGCCCACCATATAGAAGAGGTTCGGATGTTCGATGAGCTTCGCTTCGCCGAAGGCCGCAAGCGCGACCTGCTGCTCGTAGACCAGCGACCGGTAGAGCCGCGAACTGTCGCCGTCGGACATGACCTTCGCGAGAATGTGCAGCGGATAGGCGTCCGGGTGGCCGTCGAACGTGATGTGGTGCGAGAGCACCACGGCCGGCAGCGGCCAGGCCTCGCTGACGGTGACGACCTTCTCGCGCGTGGGCGCCGGTTCCTTCGGAATGTCGCGCGGCACGGGCGTGCCGCGCGGCACGCGGCCCAGATACCGCTCGACGAGCGCCATCGCCTCGTCGCTTTCGAAGTCGCCGACAATCACGACCGTGGCGTTGTTCGGCACGTAGTACGTGCGATGGAACTCGCGGACGTCGTTGATCGACGCGGCTTCGAGATCCGCCATGCTGCCAATCGTCTGGTGCCGGTACGGGTGCGTGGTGAACGCGTTGTCGAAGATGATCTCGGGCAACCGGCCGAAGGGCTGGTTCTCGAACCGCATCCGCCGCTCTTCCTTCACCACCTCGCGTTCCATGAGGAACTTGTCTTCACTGACGTCGAGTGACGCCATCCGATCGGCCTCGAGCCAGAGCACGAGCGGCAGGTGGTGCGACGGCACGGTCTGCCAGTAGAGCGTCGTGTCCTCGTCGGTCTGCGCGTTGGCCTCGCCGCCGATGCTGGTAATCCACGACGGATGCTGATCGGGGCGGACGTTCTTCGATCCCTTGAACATCAGGTGCTCGAAGAGATGTGCGAAGCCGGTGCGTCCCGGCTTCTCGTCCTTGGATCCGACGTGATACCAGACGGCCACGTGCACGACAGGTGTCGAGTGATCCTCGAGCAGCACGACCTGGAGGCCGTTGTCGAGGGTGGTCATCCGATAGTCGAACTTCGGAGGGCGGACGATTGTGTCGACGCTGGCGGCACTCGTACACACCAGCGCGATCCCCACCACGACGAACGCGCGGAACCAGGGCATACGGATCATGCCCCCGATTATGTCATTTCAACTGCTGTTCGATCGCGGCCAGCCGCGTTTCGAGATCCGCGAGGTCGCGGCGGATCTCCGGCAGCCGCCGGCCGAGCACCACGATTTCGCGCCAGTCACCGAGGTCCATGGCCGGGATCCCCGCCACGTGTCCGCCGGCCGGCACATCCTTGGTGACGGCCGACTTGGCGCCCACGCGCACGCCGCGCCCGAGGTGCACGTGGCCCGTCGATCCCGACTGCCCCGCCATGATGACGTCGTCGTCGAGCACGGTGCTGCCGGCAATGCCGACCTGCGCGGCCAGGAGCACGTTGCGGCCGATGTGCACGCCGTGCGCGACCTGGACGAGATTGTCGATCTTCGTGCCGCGGCCGATGCGTGTCTCGCCCACGGCCGGGCGATCGACCGCCGATTGCGCGCCAATCTCCACGTCGTCTTCGATGACCACGCGGCCGTTCTGCGGAATCTTCTGGTGCGTGCCGTCCGGACGCCGCGCGAAGCCAAACCCGTCGGCGCCCACGACCACGCCGTCGTGCAGGATGACGCGCGCGCCAACCTCGACATCCTCGCGCAACGACACGTGCGCGTGCAGCACGGCATCGTCGCCAATCGAGGCGCGCGCACCGATGACGACGTGCGGTTCGATGACGACACGCGCGCCAATGCGGACGTCGGGCCCGATCACGGCAAACGGGCCGACGTGCACATCGGCACCGAGCGACGCCGTGGCATCGATGGACGCCAGCGGACTGATACCGGGCGCCGGGCGCCTGACCGGCGAGAGGATGGAGACGGCCTCCGCCCACAACAGGTAGGGCTGCGGCGTCCGCAGGATCGCGCAGGGCGCGGCCGTCACGCTGTCGCCGGCAATGACCGCCGTCGCGCGCGTCGACGGCAACCGCGCGGCGTATTTCGAACTGGCCAGGAACGTGACGTCGCCGGGTCCGGCGTCGTCGAGCGCGGCGACCCCGGCAACCTCGAGAGCTCCGTCACCTTCCAGGCGGCAGCCCAGTCGTTCTGCCAGGTCAGCAAGTCTCACTGCGGCGGCGAGTATACACCCGAGG
>CAZVHY010000014.1:31991-35078 GCA_964627115.1 uncultured Solibacteraceae bacterium
ACCCGTTCGACGAACGCCGCCAGGCGCGAGAGGCCGAGGGCGCGGCCGACGTCTTCGAGGCGATCCTCGCGCGCCGGCCCGCGTGGCATCACGATCGCCGCAGCCACGGTTGTCAGGTGCGGCGTCGGTTCAGCCGTCCAGGCCACGACCGACAGCGCCCGCCGCGCGCCGCGCATCGAGAAGAAGTGGCCGATGGCGCGGAACGTGAAATACCAGGACACGATGTTCGGGCCGGGAATGAAGAAGAACAGCGGCCCCGTGATCGCCACCAGCAGCGCGTCGATGAGCAGCCACCGGCGATGGCGGCCGTAGTCGGCCTCGAACTCCGCACGCGCCACGGCAATGGCGCGGTCGCCATCAATCGTATCGGGGTGCCACAGCCGGGCGTCCGTTTCGTGCCGGAGATACCAGAGCAGCCGCTGCTCAGCCACGGTCTCGGCGAGCTTGCGCGTGATGAACCGCCGTATACGGCCGCGGCTGGGGTCGTCGACGCCGTCCTGCGCCGCTTCCCCCTCGTCGACCGCACGACGGAACCGCCCTTTCATGCGCTCGACCCAGGACGTGGAGTTCTCGTCACCATCCTCCACGGCTGGTGTCGCCACCTCGCAATAGAGCGCGTATCGTGAAGGACTTGCGGGAACGAGATAGACGTCCATGCGGGCAGCGGGTCGGGACTCGACCATGCTAGCATCCTGAGGTTCATGGCAGGTACGCGCCCCGACATCGATGTCGCCAGGGTGGCCGCTCTCGCGCGACTGGAACTGACGCCCGAAGAAACGACGCTCTTCACCCGGCAACTCACCGACATCCTCGCCTACGCCGAGGCGGTCCAGCAGATCGACACGACTGGTGTGCCGCCCACGTCTCACGCGGGCGGTGGAGCGCCCGTCTGGCGCGAGGACGTCGTGCAGCCGTCACTCGATCGCGATCGCGCACTCGCCGGCGCGCCTGGCGCCTCTCCAAGAGCCGGCCTCTTCAAGGTCCCGAAGGTTCTCTGATTCCATGACGACGTCCGAACTCACGGCGCGCGACGTCCGCGACCGGATCCTCCAGGGCACCACGACGGCCGAAGCCGAGTGCGAGGCCGCACTCGCGCGTATTGCCGAACGCGACGGCCCGCTGCACGCGTTCCATTTCGTCGATGCCGAACGCGCACTCGCGCGTGCCCGAGCGCTCGACGTCGCTGGTGGCCCGCGTGGTCCGCTGCACGGCGTACCTGTCGCGCTCAAGGACAACATCACCGTCGCCGGCATGCAGACGACCGCCGGCTCGAAGATGCTGGCCGACTACGTGGCGCCCTACGACGCCACGGTCGTGGGGAAACTCGAAGCCGCGGGTGCGGTGATTGTCGGCAAGACGATCTGCGACGAGTTCTCGATGGGATCGTCGACCGAGAATTCGGCGTTCGGTCCGGCGCGCAACCCGTGGAACCCGGAGCGGGCGCCGGGCGGTTCGAGCGGCGGCTCGGCCGTCGCCGTGGCCGCGGGGATGACGCCGCTGGCGCTGGGTTCGGATACCGGCGGTTCGATCAGACAGCCCGCGGCCTTCTGCGGCGTCGTCGGCATGAAGCCGACCTACGGCCGCGTCTCGCGCTACGGTCTGATTGCCTACGCGTCGTCGCTCGATCAAATCGGGCCGTTCTCACGCACGGTGGCCGACGCCGCGCTGTGTCTCGATGTCATCAGCGGTGCCGACCCGCACGACAGTACCGCGGCGTCGATCGACACGCCGCGGTTCGAAGACGCGCTGACTGGTGATATTCGTGGCCTCCGCATCGGTGTCCCACGTGCCTGGCTGCGCGAGGGCGTCGATGACGATGTCATGGCCGCCTTCGAGACGAGCCTGGCAACGATGGTGTCGCTCGGCGCCACGCTGCACGACGTCGAGCTGCCGCACAGCCGAGTGGCGATCCCGGTGTATTACCTGGTCGCCACGGCAGAGGCGAGTGCGAACCTGGCGCGGTACGACGGCGTGCGCTACGGCTACCGGGTGCCAGACGCGAAGAGCCTCGGCGACATGTACGACCGCACGCGCGACGCCGGGTTCGGTGCCGAGGTCAAACGCCGCATCATGCTCGGCACCTACGTGCTGAGTGCCGGCTACTACGACGCGTACTATCTCAAGGCACAGCAGGTGCGCACGTTGATCCGCCGCGACTTCGACACGGCGTTCGATGCGGTCGACGTCATTGCGATGCCAACGACGCCGACCGCCGCGTTCCCGCTCGGATCGATGAACGACGACCCGCTCCAGATGTATCTCGCCGACATCTTCACGGTGAGCGCCCCCCTGGCCGGCCTGCCGGCGATGAGCGTACCGTGCGGCCTGACGCGCGAGCGGTTGCCAGTCGGTCTTCAGCTGACGGGAAAAGCGTGGGACGAAGCGACGCTGCTGCGCGTCGCGGATGCGTTCGAGCGGGCGAAGGGCTGACGCCGACCACCGGCTGCCGGCGATCGGGCACGGGGGCCCGCCCCTGCGAATGAGACTGCACGGCGACGGGCCGCGGGCCGCCACTGAACCCATGGAGCCCCGGGTCTTCAGACCCGGGGACAGAAACACCAACGGCCGGACAGGTGCCCTGTCCGGCCGTTTTTTCGTCACCCGTCGCGCCGCCCGCAGCCGAGCAGCCCACCGCCTATCCGTTAATCGAAATCTGACGCGGTCGGCTTTCCTCCCGACGCGGCAGACTGACGGTCAGCACGCCGTCCTTGTACTCGGCCTCGACCTTCGACGCGTCCACGGTCGCCGGCAGCGAGAAGCTCCGGCGGAACGCGCCATATCCACGCTCGACGCGGTGATACGTCTCGTTCTGATCCTTCTTCTCGAACTTCCGCTCCCCCTCGATCGTGAGCACGTTGTTCTCGAAGGTCACCTTGATGTCCTCGCGCTTCATGTCCGGCAACTCGGCCCGCACGACCACGTTCTTGTCGGCGGTCTCGACGATGTCGACCGGGGGCACCCAGGTGCCCTGCGAAAACGGCTCTCCCTGCCACGCCGCTTCGAACATCCGATTCAGTCGATCGATTTCCAGAGCGGCAAGACCGGAAACGGGACTCCAGCGAGTCAGTGCCATGGCTTCCTCCTTCA
>CAZVHY010000014.1:35178-36343 GCA_964627115.1 uncultured Solibacteraceae bacterium
GTGACCAACCCACTCCGCGATGCGCACGATCTGACGGAAGACGCGCGTCAGCTGCTGGCGGAAATCGATCGTGAAGTGCCCGGCGCGGCGCAGGTCAGCGCCGACTGCCGCCCGCCCATCGACGTCATCGAGACGCCGACGGGCCTCGAGATCGTCGTGGACGTCCCCGGCGTGCCGGCCGAGTCGTTGCGCGTGGCCATCCGCCGGAACACCCTGCTGATTGTCGGCGCCAAGTTGACGATCATCCCGGAAGCCGCCAGGTATCACCTGGCCGAGCGCAGCTACGGCCGCTTCGCGCGCGTCGTGCGGCTCGATGGCGCATTCGACTCGGCCCGCGCGCGGGCGCGCGCCGATGCCGGCCAGCTCCGCGTCACGCTGCCGCGGCTCGACGACCGGCGCGGTCGCGTCCTCCGCATTCCCGTCGAACGAACATGACCCGCATCCTCTTCATTGGCGACATCTTCGGCAAGCCCGGTCGCGAACTCGTCCGTCGCGGACTGTCGGCGATCGTGGCCCACCACCGGATCGACTTCGTGATTGCCAACGGCGAGAACGCCGCCGCCGGCTTCGGCATCACCCCCGAGATTGCCGACGACCTGTTCGCCTACGGCGTCCACGTCATCACCGGCGGCAATCACAGCTGGGACAAGAAGGAGATCTATCCCTACATCGCGAAACATCCGCGGCTCCTGCGGCCGTCGAACTTCCCCGCCGGTGCGCCCGGTCAGGGCCGCGTGGTGGCCACGGCGGACAACGGTGTGCCGGTGGCCGTCATCAACGCCATGGGCCGCGTGTTCATGCAGCAGATCGACGATCCGTTCACCGGCGTGCTCGCCGACATCGAGGCCGTGCGCGACGAGGCGCGCATCATCTTCGTCGACTTCCATGCCGAGGCCACGTCCGAGAAGGTCGCCATGGGCTGGCACCTCGACGGGCGCGTGGCCGCCGTCGTCGGCACGCACACACATGTGCCCACAGCCGACGCGCGCCTGCTCCTCCAGGGAACGGCCTACATCACGGACGTGGGCATGACCGGGCCGCACGATTCGGTGATTGGCGTCGAGCGGCATCCGGTCATCCAGCGGTTTCTCAATGGCCTGCCGCAGCGATTCGAACCCGCGCGCGACAACCCGCGCCTCAATGCCGTGATCGTGGAGGCCGACGA
>CAZVHY010000014.1:36443-37623 GCA_964627115.1 uncultured Solibacteraceae bacterium
CCGACCTCTTTGCCCTGCCCTTCGACGACGAGCCCGATCGACCAGACGCTGCGCCCTGGACGGTCAGCGGCCTGACGGCGGCGATTCGCAGCGCACTGGAAGGCTCGTTCGTCGCGATTGCCGTGGAAGGCGAGATCTCCAACTGCCGGCAGTGGAGCTCCGGCCATCTGTACTTCACGCTGAAGGACGACTACGCGCAGTTACGCGCGGTGATGTTCCGCACGACGGTGCGGACGCTGAAGTTCAAGCCCGAGGACGGCATGCGCGTGATCGCGCGCGGCCGTCTCGGCGTGTACGACGCGAAGGGCGAGTATCAACTGATCTGCGACGCGCTCGCCCCCGATGGCATCGGCGCGGCGCAGATCGCCTTCGACGCGCTCAAGCGCCGCCTGCAGGCCGAGGGCCTGTTCGATCAGGCGCGCAAGCGGCCGCTGCCCACGCTCCCACGCCGCATCGGCGTGATCACGTCGCTCGACGGCGCGGCCGTGCGCGACATCGTGCGCGTGCTCATCAGCCGTCACCCGACCGCGCGCATCCTCGTGCGTGCCGCGCGCGTGCAGGGCGAAGGGGCCGCCGAGGATCTGATCAGGGCGCTCCGCGCCCTCACGCGGGTGCCCGACGTCGACGTCATCATCATGGGCCGTGGTGGCGGGTCGTCCGAAGACCTCTGGGCGTTCAACGACGAACGGCTGGCGCGCGCTATTGTCGCGGCGCCTGTGCCGATCATCTCGGCCGTGGGTCACGAAGTCGACTTCACCATCGCCGACTTCGTCGCCGATGTCCGCGCGGCCACGCCGTCGAACGCCGCCGAGATCGTCGTCGATCGCGCCGACAACTTCCTCGCGCGCATCGATCGCGCCGACCGCCGGCTACGCGCGGCCCTGTCGCTGACGCTTGCCCGGCGGACGCAGCGCGCGCAGCATCTGCAGGGCCGGCTGCGTCACTGGCCAACCGTGCTCATGCTCCGCGACCGCGACGTGCACCAGTGGCGCCGCCGTCTCGATCGCGCGCTCACGTCGCGGCTGGCGGCGGACCTGCAGCGGTACGATCGCCTGCGTCGGCGGCTCGAGGCTCGCGATCTGCGTCGCGTGTCCGCTGCGTTGGCCACGCGACTCGCCACCGCGCACGGACGTCTCGAAGCCGCGATGACGCGGCGCCGGCTCGTGGCCGCGGGCCGCGT
>CAZVHY010000015.1:0-36928 GCA_964627115.1 uncultured Solibacteraceae bacterium
CGACGTTCAGCGAAGAAGGCGGCGTCACGACGGTGACGACGCTGATGGACTTCGGATCGAAGGCCGCGAGGGACGGCGCCGTGGCCACCGGCATGACCGACGGGATGGAGCAGAGCTACCAGCTGCTGGATCGTCTGCTGGTGGAAAGTTCGAAGAGCTGAGATTAGGGCCCGGCGGGCGTAACCACCTTCGCCAAGGCTACGGTGGTCCGCCGGAGCTTCAGCGAAGGCGGAAGCCCGCCGGCTACGACAGACCGGAGGTTCGGCCCTCGGTGGGGGACTTCAGCCGAGCCAGACGCGGGCGTTGCGGAACAGGCGCATCCACGCGCCGTCTTCGCCCCAGGCGGGCGGCGCCCACGAGTTCTGCACGGTACGGAACACGCGCTCGGGGTGCGGCATGGTGATCGTCACGCGGCCGTCTTCGGAACAGACGGCCGCGACGGCGGCTGCCGATCCGTTGGGATTGGCCGGATACGTCGTCGCCTGCCGGCCGCGCGTGTCGACGTACCGGAGCGCAACGCCCGCGCGCGCCTCGAGCGCCGCGAGTTCCGTCGCATCACCGAACTCGGCCTGACCTTCGCCGTGGGCGACGACGATCGGGATCTGCGAGCCTTCCATGCCCGCGAGCAGGACCGAGGGACTGCGCTCGACGTGCACGAGCGCGACGCGCGCTTCGTACTGCTCGGACAGGTTGCGCACGAACCGAGGCCAGTGTGACGAGCCCGGCACGATGTCGCGCAGGTTCGACACCATCTGGCAGCCGTTGCAGATCCCGAGCGTGAACGTGTCGGGACGCGCGAAGAACGCGGCGAACTGGTCGCGTGCGCGCGCGTTGAACAGGATCGTCTTGGCCCAGCCTTCGCCGGCGCCGAGCACGTCGCCGTACGAAAATCCGCCGCACGCGGCCACGCCCTTGAACGTTGCCAGGTCGACGCGCCCGGTGAGCACGTCGCTCATGTGCACGTCGAAGGCGTCGAAACCCGCGCGCTCGAAGGCGGCAGCCATTTCATACTGACCGTTGACGCCCTGCTCGCGCAGAATCGCCACGCGCGGCCGGACGCCCGTGGCGATGAACGGCGCCGCGATGTCTTCCCGCGTGGCATACGTCAGCGATGCCGACAGGCCGGGATCGTCGACGTCGAGCAGCGCATCGTACTCCTCGCCTGCGCAGTACGGGTTGTCGCGCAGGCTCTGTATCGCGTGGCTCAGCTCGGCCCACGCGCGGTGCAGATCGACGCGCGATGCCTGATACAGCTCGCGGTCACCGTGTGTGATGCGGACGGTTTCGCCAGGCTCCGCGCGACCGATGCCGTGCGTCATGGCGCCAAGGCCGGTCGCAGCGAACCGGCTGGTGACGCGCTCGACGTCCGCCGCGCGCACCTGCACGACCGCGCCGAGCTCCTCATTGAACAGGGCCGCGAGCGCGTCGTTGCCAAGCGCGGCCACATCGATGTCGAGGCCGCAGTGTCCCGCGAACGCCATCTCGCAGAGCGTGGCGAACAGGCCGCCGTCCGATCGGTCGTGATACGCGATGAGCAGTCGATCGGCGAGGCACTGCTGAACGACATCGAAAAACGCGACGAGCCTCCCGGGTTCGTCGAGATCCGGCACCTGGTCGCCGATCTGGTTCCAGGCCAGTGCGAGTGCGGAGCCGCCAAGACGGTTGCGGCCGGCGCCGAGATCCACGAGCAGCAACTCCGCACTCTCGGCCGGGTGCAACTGCGGCGTCACACAGGCGCGCACATCGACGACAGGCGCGAAGGCCGACACGATGAGCGAGAGCGGCGCGGTGACGGACCGCTCGCCGTCGCCCTCGCGCCACTGCGTGTGCATCGACATGGAGTCCTTGCCGACGGGAATCACGAGGCCGAGCGCCGGGCAGAGCTCCATGCCCACGGCGCGGACCGTGTCGAACAACGCCTGGTCTTCACCTGGCTGACCGGCGGCGGCCATCCAGTTCGCCGACAGCTTTACGTCCGGCAGCTTTGCGATGCGGCACGAGGCGATGTTGGTGATGGCTTCGCCCACGGCCATCCGTCCCGACGCGGGCGCATCGACCATGGCCAGTGGCGTGCGCTCGCCCATGGCCATGGCTTCGCCGACGTAGCGGTCGTAGCTCGTGAGCGTGACACCGGCATCGGCGACCGGCACCTGCCAGGGGCCCACCATCTGGTCGCGGTGCACCATGCCGGTGACGCTGCGATCGCCGATGGTGACGAGAAATCCCTTGCCGGCCACCGCCGGCACGCGCAGCACCCGCGCCGCCGCGTCCGCGATGGTGACCTCGTCGAGTGCGAGCGGCCCGCGTGGCGCTGATGTGCGCGTGAACTGGCGCCGCATCTTCGGCGGCTTGCCGAACAGCACCGAGAGCGGCAGATCGACCGGCGCGTTGCCGAACTGCGGATCCTCGACGTGCAGGTGCGCTTCGTCGCGGGCATCGCCGACCACGGCGAACGGGCAGCGTTCGCGTTCGCAGATGGCGCGGAACGTGTCGAGGTCCGCGGGCGCAATGGCCAGCACGTAGCGCTCCTGCGCTTCGTTGCACCAGATCTCGAGTGGCGACAGCGACGCGTCGGCGCTCGGAATCGATCGCAGATCGATGCCAGCGCCGCGTCCGCCGTCCTTCACCAGCTCCGGCAGCGCGTTCGACAGGCCACCGGCGCCGACGTCGTGGATGAAGCGGATCGGATTGTCGTCGCCCATCTGCCAGCAGCGGTCGATGACCTCCTGGCAGCGATGTTCCATCTCGGCGTTGTCGCGCTGCACGGACGCGAAGTCGAGATCGGCGTCACTCACGCCCGATGTCATGGACGAGGCGGCGCCGCCGCCAAGGCCGATGAGCATCGCGGGGCCACCGAGCACGACGAGCAGCGATCCGGCCGGCATGTCGCGCTTGTGGACGTGCGCCTCGCGGATGTTGCCGAGTCCGCCGGCAATCATGATCGGCTTGTGGTAGCCGCGCACGCGGCCCTCGTCGGTCTGTTCGAGCGTGCGGAAGTAGCCGCAGATGGCGGGACGTCCGAACTCGTTGTTGAACGCGGCCGCGCCGATGGGGCCGTCGATCATGATCTGCAGCGGCGAGACGATGCGATCCGGTTTGCCGTAGTGTGCTTCCCATGGCTGCTCGAGACCCGGCACGCGCAGGTTCGAGACGCTGAAGCCGACCAGGCCCGCCTTCGGCCGTGCGCCACAACCGACCGCGCCCTCGTCTCGAATTTCGCCGCCCGATCCCGTCGACGCACCGGGGTACGGCGCGATGGCCGTCGGGTGATTGTGCGTCTCGACCTTCGCGAGAACGTGCACGGGTTCTTCCCTGAACGCGAAACGTCCGGTGGCCGGATCGGGGTAGAACCGCGACGCGTCGTGTCCGCGTATGACCGCGGCGTTGTCCGCGTACGCACTCAACACGTCCTGCGTGTCGCCCTGTTCGTACGTGTTGCGGATCATGCCGAACAGGCTCTTCGGCTGTTCGGCGCCATCGACCGTCCATGTCGCGTTGAAGATCTTGTGCCGGCAGTGTTCGCTGTTGGCCTGCGCGAACATCATCAGCTCGACGTCCGTCGGGTTGCGGCCGAGACCGGCGAACGCGTCGCACAGGTAGTCGATTTCGTCGGGTGCGAGAGCGAATCCGAGCTCGCGGTTGGCGCGTTCGAGCGCGTCGCGTCCGCCCCCGATCACGTCGATCGTGACGAGTGGCCGCGCCTCGGCGTGCGCAAACAGGGCCGACGCGTCGTCGAGGGACGCCAGCACGGTTTCGACCATCCGGTCGTGCAGGGCCACGGCCACACGTGGGCGCGTCGCGTTGTCGATGGGCGCACCCGCGTCGACGTAGTACGCCATGCCGCGTTCGACCCGCCGAATCGTCGTCAGTCCCGCGTTGTGGACGATGTCGGTGGCCTTGCTCGACCAGGGGGATACGGTGCCGGCGCGCGGCACGACGAGAAACAGGTTGCCGCGCTCGTTGACGTCGGCCCGGCGCGGTCCATAGGTCAAGAGCTTCGCGAGGACGGCGTGGTCGGCGTCGGTCAGGCTGCCATCGACGTCCGCGAAGTGTACGAACCGCGCGTCGAGCGTCTGCACCTCCGGCAGCACGGTACGAACGGCGGTGAGGAGGCGTTGGAGGCGGAACGGGGAGAGCGCCGCGGCGCCCGGGAGTATCAGCATGTCGTGTCGAGTCGGCGTGCGGATCGGTACGCGAGGAACTGCACGCGTGCCACCATCAAGTTTAGCAGTACGCCTGCCTTGACACTCTTTCAGACGCGGCGACAGAATGCCCGCTTGATATTTCAATCGAGGTGATCCGATGCGAGTCCGCGCGACCATTCCCGCTCTTTCCGCGATCGTCGTCGCTTGTGCCGTGGCCGTCGCTGCTGAACAGGTCGCGCCGGCCCAGGGGGGCGCTCCCAAGCCGCGCCCGGAAGATACCGAGGTGTGGGAGCCGGTGCCCCCGGCTGTGACGCCGGGCGCCACGAACAGCGCGCCGCCCTCGGATGCGGTCGTACTCTTCGACGGGCGCAATCTGGACGAGTGGATCAATTCACGCGACAAAGCGCCGGCCGGCTGGACCGTGGCAGACGGTGTGATGACCGTCAACAAGCAGGCCGGCAACATCGAAACGAAGCGGACGTTCCGCAACTACCAGCTGCACATCGAGTGGTTCATCCCGGCGCACATCACGGGCGACGGCCAGGCGCGCGGCAACAGCGGCGTGTTTCTCGCCTCGACCGGCAACGGTGATGCCGGGTACGAGATCCAGGTGCTCGACTCGTTCAACAGCAAGACGTACTCGAACGGCCAGGCCGGCAGCATCTACAAGCAGTACATTCCGCTCGCCAACGCGATGCGCAAGCCCGGCGAGTGGCAGGCGTACGACATCATCTGGACCGCACCGGTCTGGAACGCTGACGGTTCGCTGCGGTCACCGGCCTACGTCACCGCCTTCCACAACGGCGTGCTCATCCAGAATCACGTCGAGCTCAAGGGCGAGACGGTCTACATCGGCCAGCCGAATTACGATCGCCGCTACGACCGCGCGGCGATCAAGCTGCAGTCGCACGGCGATCCGAGCCCGGTGATCAGCTTCCGGAACATCTGGGTGCGGGAGTTGAACTGACGCGAGCGGGCTACGAGGCGACAAGGCGACGAGGCGACATGCGCACATCCTTCTATCGACGTCATCGACTGTTCGAGATTGGCGATGCGCCTGTGCCCACGCCGGGGGCAGGCGAGGCGCTGCTGCGTGTGCGCCGTGTCGGCATCTGTGGCAGCGATCTGCACATCTTCCAGGGGCACCTCGATCATCGCGTGCCGGTCGACGGCACGATCGGCCACGAGGTCTTTGCTGAAGTCGTCACGGCGCCTGAACACAGCGGCTTCGCGGCCGGCGCCCGTGTCGTCGTCGAGCCGGTGCTGTTCTGCGGCACCTGCCGCGCGTGCCGGATGGGCGCCACCTATCTCTGCTATTCGCTGAAGGTCCTCGGTGTCGATGCCACGGGCGGCATGCAGGACTACTGGACGGTGCCGGTCGACCGGCTCATCGCCGTGCCCGACTCGCTGTCGGACAACGACGCGGCGCTCATCGAACCCATGGCCGTGGCCACGCACGACGTGGCGCGTGCGGGCGTCAAAGCGGGCGACACGGTGCTGGTGTTCGGCGGCGGGCCCATCGGCACGCTCATCGCACTCGTCGCGCGTCAGCGCGGCGCCGACGTGCGGGTGGCCGAGATCAACCCGTGGCGCGTGTCGCTGCTGCAGCAACTCGGTTTCGAGACGATCGGTCCTGGCGACGATCCCGTGGCGGCCGCGCGCGCGTGGACCGGCGGCAACGGCGTGGACGTCGCCTTCGAGGTGAGCGGCAGTCACGATGCCGTGCGCGTCATCACCGAGGTCGTGCGCGTGTGGGGCACGGTCAGCATCATCGCCATTCATGCCGAACCGGCCGCCGTGAACCTCTATCCGATGTTCGCGCGCGAGCTGACGATGCACGGGAGCCGGCTGTATACGCGGGCGGCGTGGGTCGAGGCCATCAACCTCATGGCCGCGGGCCAGATTCACGCGAGTCCACTCATCAGCCGGCTGATTCCGCTCGAACACCTGCAGCAGGGGATGGAGGAAGCGCTCGGCGGCGGACCGGTGATGAAGATTCTCGTCGACCTGACGGCGTAGGCGCGGGGCCACGTTTGCCCCCATCTCCGCGGTCGGCTACGATGCCCGGAGCCGCCTGCCTCACGGAGAATAGTTGCATGCACGCACGCGTTCGTTCCGGTCGTCTCTTTGCGCTCTCAGCGCTGGTCGTGGCGTGGCTCGTCACGACGGCGGCCTGCGGCGGCTACAACCCGCTCAACCCGTCGGACTTCGGCATTCAGTCCACCGATCTCGTGCAGGGGAACGGCACGCAACTGCGCGCCGGACGCGGCGCCACGGTCAACTACGTCCTGTGGCTGTACGACGAGACGAAGCCCGAGGGGAAGGGCACACAGGTCGAAGCGGGTAACAACTTCTCGTTCCCGTTCGGCTACGGCCAGGTCATCAGTGGTTGGGACATCGGTCTCGACGGCATGAAGGTGGGCGGGACGCGTCGGCTGGTGATTCCACCGAGCCACGCGTACGGCTCGTCCTCCAGCGACAAGATCCCGGCGAACTCGACCCTGGTGTTCGAGGTCTCGCTCGTCGGCATCTACTGAGCGCCCGTTACGCGATCCGTTGATGCGCCGCCGGTTCCTGTCGCCTGTTGTCCGTGTCGTCCTCGTCGCGCCTGACGCCCTGCGACTTGACAGCCGCGTTCGAACGATCGACCATCAGCAGATGATGTGGCAGTCCTTTTCGTGTTGTCGGGGCCAGGAGCTCTCCGGTACGCGCGGAGGACGACGGGGACGTGGTCCCGGCATGGCCGGCTGACCGATGTCCCGAAGGTTCTCGCGAAGGCCCGGAGCAGTCGACTGCTTCGGGCCTTTTCGCTTTTCTGACGGCGGTGCGCCACCGTCGTTCGTCGGAGCACTGGCAGAGGAGACAGATCATGGCATTGCGACTTGGAGACATCGCCCCCGATTTCACGGCTGAGACCACCGAAGGCACGATCAACTTCCACGAGTGGAAGGGAGCGAGCTGGACGGTCCTGTTTTCGCACCCGCGCGACTTCACGCCGGTGTGCACCACCGAACTGGGCGCGGTCGCCAACCTCAAGCCGGAGTTCACCAAGCGGAACACGAAGGTCATCGGCCTGTCGGTCGATCCGGTCGACGCGCACAGCCGCTGGGTGCAGGACATCCGTGACGTGACCGGCGCCTCGGTGAATTTTCCGATGATCGCCGACCCCGATCGGAAGGTCGCGACGCTCTACGACATGATTCACCCGAACGCGAGCGATACGGCCACGGTGCGGTCGGTCTTCGTCATCGGGCCGGACAACAAGATCAAGCTGACCTTGACCTATCCGGCCTCGACGGGGCGCAATTTCCAGGAGCTCCTGCGGGTGATCGATTCGCTGCAGCTGACGGCCAAACACCAGGTGGCCACGCCGGCCGACTGGGCCGCCGGGCAGGACGTCATCATCGTCCCGGCCGTGTCCGACGAGGACGCGCACAAGCGCTTCCCGGGCTTCGTGGCGAAGAAGCCCTACCTGCGTCTGACGCCGCAGCCGGAATTCGATCGGTCGTAGGGGACTCCGGCTGGCAGCCCGGCTGCCGGCTGCCGATCGGAGTCTGACGGTCGGTCGTGGAACCATCGCAGGGGCGGGCCCCGTGCCCGCCCCTGCGGCTCCGATGGGCCGACACAGGGGTCGGCTTCCTCCTGAGCGTCAGGTCGCCGATCTCCCGGTGGCCGGTAGTCGACTATGATCGCGGCCATCCGAGTTGCCTATGGCTGCGTCCTCACGTTCCGCCACGAAGAAACCGACGATTGCCATGGTGGCCGCGCAGGCCGGCGTGGCGGTCAGCACCGTCTCCCGCTTCCTCAACGGCCACTACGTCAGTCCTGAAGTCCGCGCGCGGCTCGCGCAGGTCATCGAGACGCTCGGCTACAGCCGATCGTGGACCGCGCGCAACCTCAGTCTCGGCCGCCGCGGGAGCATTGGCGTCATCGTCGACTCCATCGAAGATCCGTGGTTCGTGCAGGTGCTGCTCGGCATCGAGGAGGAGCTGGCGTCGCGCGATTCGAGCCTGATGCTGGCCAGTCTCGAACTGCTCGGACGCTACGACCCGGCACGTGTGTTCGAGTGGATTCGCGATCACCGCGTCGACGGGATGATCCTGGCCAAGACGCAGCGGCGCGATCGCGCCATCCTGCACGCGGCCGCGCAGGCGCGCCTGCCCGTGGTGGCCGTCGCCCCGGACGAACGGCTGCCCGACGTGCAGGTCCTGCACTGCAACAACTTCGAGGCCGGCGTGCTCCTGGCCGAGCATCTGGCCGATCTCGGGCACAAGCGCATCGCGTTCGCCGGCGGCCCGCCGCACTCGATCGACTCGAAACACCGTCTGCGCGGCGTGCGCGAGGGGCTGACGCGCCGGAGTCTCCGTCTCGACCCCGCGCTCGTCTATTCCTGCGGCGGCTGGGAGATCGACGCCGGGACGACGTTCGCCCAGTCGCTCCTGGGCCGGCCGCTGCCGATGACGGCCATCGTCTTTGCCAACGACGCGCTGGCGCTGGGCTTCCTGCGCGTGGCGCACGAGCGCGGCGTGCGCGTGCCGCAGGACGTGTCGGTCGCGGGGTTCGACGGTCTGCCGCTCGGCGCGATTTCGTGGCCGTCGCTGACAACCGTCGCGCAGCCCATCCGCGACATGGGGCGCGTGGCCTGCCGCCGGCTGTTCGAGGCGATCGTGCAACCCGGATCGGTCGAACAGATTCAGTTCCGCATGACGCTCGTGCCACGCGAAAGCAGTGGCCCGGTGCCCGCCGCCGCCGAGAACGTGCGCCTCCAGCCGGTCATCCGGGCGGGGGCCAGGCTGGCAGGCGAGTAGGCGGTCCGCGTCCAGATCCGTTACAATCTGCGACTCGAAAGCCTTTGTGATTATGGGGGTGGAAACGGTTCCGCAGCCCCGCGCGACCGTCCGCCCCCTGCCGGGAAAGTGAGGGGTGTGTGAAGCGAATCGGAATGGGCATCGTTGGCGCCGGCTTCATCGGGCCGCAACACATCAACGCCGTCCGTCGACTGGGATTTGTCGACATCGTGGCCGTGGCCGACATGAACGAGGCCGTGGCGCGCGAGAAGGCAGACCAGTTGAGCGTGCCGAAGGCCTACGGCAACTACGAAGAGATGCTCAAGGACCCGGACGTGCACGTGGTCCACAACGCCACGCCGAACTTCCTGCACTATCCCGTCAACGCCGCCATCATCGCGGCTGGCAAGCACGTCGTCTCGGACAAGCCGCTGGCGCTCACCGCGGACGAAGCGCGCCAGTTGCGCGACCAGGCCGCGAAGGCCGGCGTGTTCAACGGCGTCACGTTCTCGTATCGCGGCAACCCGCTCGTGCAGCAGGCGCGCGTGTCGATTGCCAAAGGACGCATCGGCAAGCCGAACTTCGTCTACGGCCACTACATTCAGGACTGGCTGTTGCGCGACACGGACTACTCGTGGCGCCTCGAGCCGGACAAGGGCGGCGAGTCGTCGGCGCTCGGCGACATCGGATCGCACTGGTGCGATCTCGTGCAGCACGTCACCGGGCTCCGCATCACGCACGTGCTCGGCGACATCTCGACCGTGGTGCCGCAGCGCAAGAAGCCGCGCGGACGCCGTGAGGCGTTTGCCGCCGCATCGGCCAACGAGGAGTTCGATCTGATCGACATCAAGGTCGAAGATCTCGCGTCGGTGCTCATCCGCTTCGACAACGGGGCGAAGGGCGTGTTCACGGCCGGACAGGTCTGCGCCGGACACAAGAACGACCTGATGTTCGAAGTCTGCGGATCGGAAGCGTCGATCAAGTGGCAGCAGGAGCAGCAGAACGAGCTCTGGATCGGCCACCGCGACAAGCCCAGCGAAATCCTCGTGAAGGATCCGGGCCTGCTCGATCCCGACGTGCGGCACTACGCGCACCTGCCTGGCGGTCACCAGGAGGCCTGGGCCGACGCGTTCAGCAACATCATGGGCGACATCTATCGGACGATTCAGGCGGGCGGGAGCCCGAAGGATCCGACGCCGCCGGCCTTTGCGACATTCGAGGACGGCTACCGCGCCAATGCCATCGTCGACGCGATCCTGAAGAGCGCGCGCGCGGGCAGCGTCTGGACGAAGGTGGAGTACTGATGGCGACCAGGGCGTTCGATCCCCAGTTCATGAAGGTGGGCCTGCTCACGGCGGCCCTGCAGGAGCTCACGCCACGCGAGGTGCGCGATCCCGATCCGGACAAGGCCATCGAGGAGTGGCTGACGTTCGCGAAGGACTGCGGCGCGAGCTACATTCAGCTCTCGTCGGCGTTGCACCCGAGTGAGTCGGACATCCCGGCGGAGGCGATGCTCGATCCGGTGGCCAACACGCTCGATCTGCGCCAGCCGTTCGACAAGATGCGCGCCACGCGTGTGCGCGCCGCGCTCGACGCGACCGGGGTCGGGATTTCCGATCTCGGCTACTTCGACAACCTGCTGCACCACGACCCGGCGATCCGCAAGAAGAAGCACGACTTCATGCTGCGCGTGTTCGACACGGCGGCGCTGCTCGGGGTCGACGCGGTGTGCGGCTTCGTCGGCCGCAACGTCGAGCGATCGATGGATCAGAACCTCGTCGACTTCGAGCACTGGTTCATTCCGCTCCTGAAGGAAGCGAAGGCGCGCGGCATCACGTACCGCGTCGAGCAGTGCCCGATGCCGGGCTGGAACACGACGGACTTCTTCCACAACAACATCGCGTACGCGCCCGGGCCGTGGATTGCGCTGCACCGTATCTGCGAGAAGCACGGCGTCGGCGACAATTTCCGTATCCACTACGACCCGTCGCACGCGATTCTGATGGGGCAGGACACCCGCTCGATCTTCCAGTATCTGAAGGATCAGGGCTACGGCTTCCTCATCGGCGGCTTCCACGTGAAGGGGCAGGTCATCGATGCGGTCGGCGTGTCGGCCTGGGGCTACGGCGGCCAGTCGATCGAACGTGGCGACTGGAAGGACGGTCAGCCGTCGCCGAACCCGGCCGATCAGGCCAACGCGTGGAAGAAGCAGGTCATCCTCTGCGAGCACGAACTGCCGGGCACGGCGAAGCACGATCCGCTGGCGTACCTGCAGAACCGCAGCGTCGACTGGCTCGATCACCAGCTGGCGGCGCGTGAACTGCTGTCGCTCGATGTCGCGAACACGCACCTCGTGGTCGAGCACGAGTACCCGAAGGCGCGCATCCAGGACAAGGCGCGGCTCCAGCCGATTCTGCAGGGATCGGTGGCCTTCGTGCGCGCCATCGACCAGGCTGCGGCGTGCATGTATGCGCTGCAGCACGAGGTGCTGGCCGCGCAGGGCATCCCTGCGCAGGGTATCGGCCGTCAGGCGTACCGGTCCTAGCGACCTTTTCACGGAGAGTCGGTCATTCCTGTTCTTGGCATCGACATCGGTACGAGCGGCTCGCGCGCTCTCGTGGTCGACGACGCCGGCACCATCGTGGCGTCGTCGACGAAACCTCATGTGCCGTTCGCGTCACCTGGTCCCGCGTGGGCGGAGCAGGATCCGGCCGACTGGTGGCAGGCCGCCGTTGGCGCCACGAAAGCGGCGCTCGCCGCGAGTGGCCTGAAGGCGTCCGACATCCAGGCGATTGGCCTGTCCGGCCAGATGCACGGCGCCGTGCTGCTCGACGCGCGCGGCGACGTGCTGCGGCCGTCGATCATCTGGTGCGATCAGCGCACGGCGGAGGAGTGCCGCTGGCTCGATCGCACGGTCGGCGCGTCGCGCCTGATCGAGCTGACGTCGAATCCGGCGCTCACGAACTTCACGCTGACCAAGCTGCTGTGGGTGCGCACGCACGAGCCGGAGATCTGGGCGCGCGTGCGGCACGTGCTGCTGCCGAAGGACTACGTGCGGTTCAAGCTCAGCGGCGCGCACGCGATCGACGTCGCCGACGCGTCGGGCACGCTGATGCTCGACGTCGCAAAACGGCAGTGGTCCGACGAGATGCTCGCCGCGTGCGACATCAAGCGCGAGATCCTGCCGGAGGTGTTCGAGTCGCCGGCGGTCAGCGCGACGCTGTCGGCGGAAGCCGCGGCTACGCTCGGCCTCGTGGCGGGCACGCCGATCGTTGCTGGTGCCGGTGACCAGGCGGCCGGCGCTGTTGGCATGGGCATCACGGCGCCCGGCACGGTCTCGGTCACCATCGGCACGTCAGGCGTCGTCTTTGCGGCCACCGAACGGCCGGCGCTCGATCGCAAGGGGCGCATCCACACGTTCTGTCACGCCATTCCCGGACGCTGGCACGTGATGGGCGTCACGCAGGCGGCCGGGCTGTCGTTGCGCTGGCTCCGCGATCAGTGGGGCGTGGGGAACGACGATGCGGCGTACGAGCAGATGACGAAGGAAGCGGCGGCCATACCCGCTGGTTCCGATGGTGTGCTCTGGGCGCCGTATCTGATGGGCGAGCGCACGCCGCACACCGATCCCGATGTGCGCGGCGCTCTGCTCGGCCTGGCGGCCAGCCACACGCGCGGGCACGTCACGCGCGCGGTGCTCGAAGGCGTGGCGTTCAGCCTGCGCGACAGCTTCGGCATCTTCGACGAGCTGCAGGTGCCGGTCACGCGCGTGCGTGTCGGCGGTGGCGGCGCGCGGTCGTCGCTCTGGCGGAGCATCCAGGCCGCCGTCTACAACCATGCCGTCGAGCGGCTTGCGGCCGAGGAAGGCGCGGCGTACGGCGCGGCGCTGCTCGCGGGCGTCGGCGCGGGCGTGTGGCCGACGGTGGATGCGGCCTGCGAGGCGGTCGTCCGAACGAAGGACGTCACGGCGCCCGACGAGGCGGCGGCCAAGGTGCTCGATCAACGGTACGCCGAGTTCCGGCGTGTGTATCCTGCGCTCCGGTCGGTGTACCAGGGCGCTTCTTCCCAGTCCTGAGAGGTTTGCATGTCGGATTCGTATACTCCCCGCCCCGAACACAAGTTTTCCTTCGGTCTCTGGACCGTCGCCAATCGCGGGCGTGATCCGTTCGGCACCGAAGTGCGTCCGGTGCTCGACCCGGTCGATGCGGCGGCCCTGCTCGGTGAGGTCGGCGCCTGGGGCGTGAACCTGCACGACAACGACCTGGTGCCCATCGACGCCACGTCGTCCGAG
The DNA here is from genome assembly GCA_964627115.1 of uncultured Solibacteraceae bacterium. GTDB lineage: Bacteria > Acidobacteriota > Vicinamibacteria > Vicinamibacterales > SCN-69-37 > SCN-69-37. The sequence continues at coordinate 13,224 of CAZVHY010000015.1, forward strand.
CGCGACACCATCGTTCGCAACTTCAAGAAGGCGTGCGAGCAGAACGGCCTCGTCGTGCCGATGGCGACCGTGTCGCTCTTCACCGATCCGATCTTCAAGGACGGCGCGTTTACGGCCAACGATCCGGCGGTGCGCGCCTTCGCGGTGCAGAAGACGATGCGCGCGATGGACCTCGGTGCGGAGCTCGGCGCGGAGACGTTCGTGCTGTGGGGCGGTCGTGAGGGGACGGAGACCGACGCCTGCCGCCGGGCCGATGATGCGGTGAAGCGGCTGCGCGAGGCGATCGACTTCCTCTGCGAGTACTCGATCGACAGGAAGTACGGCTACCGGTTCGCGCTCGAAGCGAAGCCGAACGAGCCGCGCGGCGACATCTACATGGCCACGACGGGCAACTACCTGGGCCTGATCCCGACGCTCGCGCACCCGGAACTCGTCGGTGTCAACCCCGAGGTGGCGCACGAAACGATGGCGGGTCTGAACTTCACGCACGCGGTGGCGCAGGCGTGGGAAGCCGGCAAGCTGTTCCACATCGATCTCAACGATCAGGTGATCGGCCGGTACGATCAGGACTTCCGTTTCGGCGCGGCCAACCCGAAGAACGCGTTCTTCCTCGTGAAGTTCCTCGAGGACGTGGGCTACGACGGCCCGCGGCACTTCGACGCGCACGCGTACCGCACCGAGGACTACGAGGGTGTGAAGGACTTCGCGCGCGGCTGCATGCGCACCTACCTGATCCTCAAGGAGAAGGCGAAGCGCTGGAACGAGGACAAGGAGATCCAGGCGATCGTCAAGGCCGCACACGAGTCCGTCGATCCGGCACCAGCCGTCGGCAAATACTCGTCCTCGCAGCGCGACACCGTGCTCAACGCGTCGTTCGACCGGACGAAGATCGCCGCGCGTGGCCTGGCGTACGAGAAGCTCGATCAGCTCACGATCGAGGTGTTGCTGGGAGTGAGGTAAAGGCGGGAAGGCGGCGGGCTGGGAGGAGGCTGGAAGGCCTCCCAGCCTTCTATAATCATCCCCATGCCCAGCGAACAGCAGATTCGCGATGCGGTGGATCGGTTTCTCGCGCAGGCGCGGCAGGACATCGATACCCGTCTGGAAACTCTGGCGGCGGAGCTGCTGCAGTTTGCGCGCGAGGATCAGGCCAGCGGGATTGTTCCGGTGGAACGGGCCGCCATCGAGGTGGCGCGCGCCGTCGGGCGTGGTGGCGCGCACGCGCGGCACGATCTGATTTCGCGCGTCATCACCGCGGTACGGCGGCTCGACGAGGCGACGACGTTGCGCGGCGTCCTCGACGCGCTGGCGGAAGGCGCCGCAGCGGAAACCGTGCGTTCGGCCGTGCTGCTCGTCGACGGCGAGTGGCTGCGCAGCTATCGGCACTACGGCTACGATCGGGCGTCAGCCCCCGAAGACCTCCGCATGGACGCGTCGCCGCTGCTGGCCGGCGTCGTCGACACCAGGAGTACGGCGCCACTCGAACCGCCGACCGCGCGCACCGAACGCACGCGGCCCGTGTTCCTTCGCGTGCTGCCGGGACGCGTTGGTCTGGCCATGCCGCTCGTACTCGCGCAGCAGGTCGTGGCCATTGTCTTCGCCGAGGGCGCTGCGCGGCAGCCGCACGAACCGGGGGAGCCGGTGTGGACCGAGCAGGTCGAAGTGCTCGTACGTCATGCGGCCGCGCGCCTCGAGAACGTGACCTCTCTCCGTACGGTCGAGGTCCTGTCCAACCCGTCGTGAGTGGGTGTTGATGACGACGACCACCGTGCGCCTGTCGTTGTCGTTGGCCGCCGTCGTGGCGGCGGGAGGCGTCTGGTCGTGGACGTCGACCAGCGAGCCGGGAACGACGCCGGTCGATGCGGCGCTTCCGGCCGTGTCCGTGCTCGCGTCGCCGCAGCGCGACTGGACCGAGGCCGATCTCTGGCTGGCACCCGCGCCCGGTCCGCTCGGCGACATGGTGGCAGGACAGGCCGTGGCGCTTCTGACGGAAGGGCGCGCCGAGCAGGCGATGGCGCTGCTCGCCGGGGCGCGTCCCGATCCCGTCATCGCGCCGTACGTCGAACTGCACCGCGGCCGCGCCGCCCTGGCGCTCGAACGCGCTGAGGACGCCGCCGGTATCGCGCGCCGGATCCTCGACGTCACACCCGGTGGGCACGTCGGCGAATCGGCCTTGTGGCTGCTGGCCGAGTCTCTCGAGAAGACGGAACGATGGGCCGATGCCGTGACGGCATGGCAGGCACTCGACGGCCTGTCGTCGTCGATGCCCGCGCGCGTGGCGTTGCGCCTGGCGCAGGCGGCCGAGAAGGCCGGCAATCGCGCCGTGGCCGGCGACGCGTACGCGCGTGTCTACTTCGAGCGGCCCGCGTCGCCCGAGGCGCGCGCCGCGGAAGCGGCGCTCGCACGGTTTCCGGTGACGCGCAGTGCCGAGACCGTACCGCGGGAGCTTGCGCGCGCCGATCGCCTGTTCGACGCGCGTCGTTTCGCCGACGCGCACCGCACGTACGAGCAGGTCCACGCGCGCACCGCCGGGAGCGACCGGCGGCGCGTCGAGCTGCGGCTCGCGCAGTGCGACGTTCATCTGCAGCGATACGCCCGCGGCCTCGAGGGATTGAACGCGTACCTCCGGCGCGACGACGCGCCGTCGAAAGTCGAGGCGCGATACGTCGTGCTCACCGCGCTCCGCGGATCGAAACGTGCGGACTATGCGGCGGAAGTGAATCGCTTCGTCCGCGACCATCCCGGGCACCTGCTGGCCGAAGCGGCGCTGAACGACCTGGCGACGCACTACATCCTCGCCAGCAACGACGCGCGCGCCGCGCAGGTGTTCACGGACATGTACGCGCGGTTCCCCGAGGGCACGTTCGCCGACCGCGCGGCCTGGCGCGCGGGCTGGTGGGCATATCGCCAGGACAACTATCGCGAAACGATCCGGCTCTTCGAATCGGCTGCCACGACGCACCGCCGTGCCGACTACCGGCCCGCGTGGCTCTACTGGACGGCGCGGTCGTACGAGGCGATCGGACAACGCGATACGGCTCGTTTGTGGTACCTGCGCGCCATCGCCGACTATCGCAACTCGTACTACGGCCGTGAGGCCACCCACGCGTATCGCGAGATGACGGGTACGTTGCCCCCAGCGGCCGAGGTGGCCGCCGAGCGCGATCCCGCCAGGGCCGTGGTTGCCGGCACGCCGCCTCCGAACGCCCCGCTCGTCACGCGTCTGCTCGACAACGGACTCTGGGACGATGCGATCGCCGAGCTCCGCCGCGTGCAGACCACCGGCGGCACGACGCCAGTGATCGAGGCGACCATCGCATACGCGTTCAATCGGAAAGGCGAGCTGCGACCGGCCATCACGGCCATGCGCCGCGCCTATCCGCAGTTCATGTCCGACGGTGGGGAAGCGCTGCCCGAGCGGCTGCTGAAAGTCATCTTTCCCGTGGCGCACTGGGACACCATCCGCCGGTACGCGGCCGATCGAGAGCTCGACCTCTTTCTCGTCACCGCGCTCGTGGCCCAGGAATCGACGTTTCAGGCCGAAGTCGTCTCGTCGGCCAACGCGGTCGGGTTGATGCAGCTGCTGCCGTCGACGGGACGTCAATACGCGCGCACGCTCGGCATTGCCGGGTTCACGCCTGCGGCGTTGACCAACCCGGAGACGAACGTGCGCCTGGGGACGGCGTACCTGTCGGCGCTGCTGTCGCGCTACCGCAGGGACGTGGCGCCGGCGCTGGCGGCGTACAACGCCGGGGAGAGCCGCGTGGATCGATGGCGCGCGGAACGGCCGGGTGTGCCGCGCGACGAGTTCATCGACGACATTCCTTTTCCCGAGACGCAGAACTACGTGAAGCGCATCATCGGCACGACTGAAGACTACCGACTCCTCTACGGCGCGGACGCCGGCGCCGCTCCCGTTCGTTCGCGATGAATCCCTCGTCCACGCCGTTGGCTGGCCGACGCCCGCGTACGTCGCAGAAGGCCGCGCGATTCACCGAGTCGGTCATCCGCGAGATGACGCGTCTCGCCCAGGCGCATGGCGCGATCAACCTTTCGCAGGGATTCCCGGATTTCCCGGCTCCGGATCACCTGAAGCGTGCGGCCGCGCTCGCCATCGACGGCGACGTCAATCAGTATGCCGTCACGTGGGGCGCGAAGGGCCTGCGCGACGCGATTGCCGCCGACTGGGAGCGGCGCGTGGGCACGGCGATCGACCCCGATCGTCAGGTCACCGTCTGCTGCGGCTCTACGGAGGCGATGATCGCGACGCTGCTCGCGATTGTGGATCCGGGCGATGAAGTGATCGTCTTCGAGCCGTTCTACGAGAACTACGGCCCGGATGCGATTCTCTCGGGCGCCACGCCGCGGTTCGTGCGGCTGCACCCGCCGACGGGGCCTGGCGCCGCATGGACGTTCGATCCCGACGAACTGCGCGCGGCGTTTTCCACGCGCACGCGGGCCATCATCATCAACACGCCGAACAACCCGACGGGGAAGGTCTTCACGCGAGCGGAACTCGAGGAGATTGCCGCGCTCGCCCGCGAATGGGACGTCACGGTCGTGACCGACGAAATCTACGACCACATCGTCTTCGACGATGCGGTGCACGTACCGATGGCGTCACTCGAGGGAATGGCCGAGCGGACGGTGACCATCAACAGCATCTCCAAGACGTTCAGCGTGACTGGATGGCGTGTCGGCTGGGCCGTGGCACCGGCGGAGATTGCCGGTGCGATTCGCAAGGTGCACGACTTCCTGACGGTTGGCGCTGCGGCGCCGCTGCAGGCGGCGGCTGCGCAGGCGCTGGGGGGACCGGCGTCGTACTACACCGAGCTCGCGGCCTCGTATAGGCGACGACGCGAGCGGCTGATGGACATCCTGACGGGCGCCGGCTTCACCTGCCACCGGCCCGAGGGCGCGTACTACATCATGACGGACATCGGCGGCCTCGGATGGGACGACGATGTCGCGTTCGTCAGACACCTGGTGACGGAGATTGGCGTGGCTGCCGTGCCGGGGAGCAGTTTCTTCAGCGATCCCGCGCACTGCCGGCGCCACGTGCGCTTCTGTTTCTGCAAGAGGGACGAGACGCTCGATGCGGCGGAAGAGCGACTGCGGCGTCTCCAGAAATAACGAGGGCCGGGCAAGTCGTCCGCCCGGCCCTCGCGTGTCGCTGTAGGGGCGACGCATGCGTCGCCCCTATGGTGTCTGTGTCTAGAACCTCACCCCCACCGAGAACCGGAACGTCCGCGGCGTCGTGTAGGCCGTGCGGGCGATCGCCTGCCCGAACTGATCGCCCTTGCGCCAGTGCACGCCCTCGATCGGCGTGGTCGTGAACGGGTTGAACGCCTGAAGTGTCGCCGTGTTCACGGCCGTCTGCACCGTTGTGTTGATGCCGTTGGCCAGGATGTTGTAGAGCTGATACGTATTGAACACGTTCAGCAACTGGACGTTCGCGAACACCTCCGGTGCGACACCGCGGCTGCCAATACGGCGGCTGAGATCCAGCGAGATGTCCGTGCGCTTCTGGCCTTCCGTGCGGTAGGCGTCACGCGCCGTGAAGAAGTACGTCTGATTGCCAGGCGTGACCGCATAGCCAGGATTGGTGACGTACGGCCGCGGATTGATCAAGGCCGAGGCCCCATAGGGCGTGCCCGACTCCAGAGTCTGGACGACACCGAGGCTCACGTTGGCGACACGCTGCGTCCAGGGGAGCGAGTACGTGGCCCAGATACGCGCACGATGACGCTGGTCACCCGCGAGGTCGCCCTCGGGCGCCGACCAGGCCGGGTCGTGGTACTCGGGGTATTCGAGTACGCCGCCTGTCAGCGGACCCGAGCCGACGTTTTCGCCGTTGAAGTTGCCCCAGAGCCGCGAGAGCGTGTAGCTGATGCCGGTGTTCAGGCTCGTGCCGGCGCGGTACGACGCCTGCGTGCTCAGACCGCGGTACTGACGCGTCACCACGTTGCTGTTCTGGATCAGCGCGATGTCGAACCGCTGGCCGAACTCGTCCTCGGCGATGCCGGTGGTCGTGTCCTTGCGCGACATGTAGAAGTCGCCGAACGTGCGGTTGATGAAGTCGGCCCGAACGGCGGCACGGCGGCCGAGTTGGCGGCTGACGCCCACGACGAACTCGTCGGCGTACGGCGACTTCAACGATCCTTCGATCTTCGTGGCCAGCCCAGGGATGTCGGCCAGCCACATCGTCGCACCGCCGCTGGCATCGAACCAGTCGAACATCGTCTGCAGGGCCACGTCACTCGGCACATAGGGGCCGGCGCCCGTGTTGATCGCAGGTCCCATGTAGTCGTACGCAAAGGTGGCCGGTGTGCCTGCAGCCGAGCCCGAACCGCCGATGGAGTTGTTGATGCCGGCGCCGTAGCGGCCGTAGCTCGCGTTGAACGCCGTGCGTCCAGACCCCGTCGGATCGAGGACCACGCCCACGCGCGGGGCCAGGATGCTGTCGTTGGCCACGAGCGCACCCGACGCGTCGCGTCCCGCGTTCTTGTCGTAACGCAGGCCGAGGTTGAAGGTGACGTGCCGGTTGAGGGTCCACGTATCGTTCACGAACAGGGAGTGCGTGCGGAAGTTCGAGCCCTTGCTCTGTTCGAGGACCGGAAAGTGGATGAGCCACGTGCTGTCGCCAGGCTCGACCACCGGGTAGATGGTCTCGCCGTCGATGATCGCGTCGGTCACCCGGAACTGCCAGTCCGAGCCCGACTGGTGATTGTCGGACAACATCTTGTCGTTGAAGTTCTCGTAGCCGGCGACGACGTGGTGTGAACCGCTGCCGGCCGTGGACAGGAAGTAGCTGGCCTTCAGGAGCACCGACTGATTGCTACGCTTTTCGTCCGTGCAGACGCCGCAGAACGTCGGCGACCACCAGCGTCCAGCCGTCTGCTGGTTCCAGAGCGTCGTCCCGAGAATCCGATCGCGAAACTGTCCGCCGGAGCCTTCGAACGTGAACGCGCGGGCCGAGTACTGCCCCTCGATGAAGAGGTTGTCGCGCAGCGAGCCGTTGTAGTGCACCGCGAGGAGCGTCTGCGGCTGCCGCCGGTTGACGAACGACGCGCGATCCATGACGGTGCCGGTGACCTGATTGGCTTCCGACGTGACCCCCTGCGTGTACGCCACCTGAAGCCGGTGGTCAGACGTCAGAGACTGCGTGCCCTTGAACTCGAAGCGCTTCTCGTTCCGGCCGTAGACGTACGGAATGAGCGTGTACGCGGTTTCACGGCTGGTGTCGGCATTCTCCAGACGGCCAGCCAGGAAGAACCACGTGCGGTCGCGCAGGATGGGACCGCCGATGGTGAATTCGTGCGTGGGGATTACCTGGTCGATCTTCGACTCTCCAAAGGGGGTGACCCGGCGCCAGTCGTCGTTGCGGAACGACGTCCGGTAGGAGCCGCTGAAGCTGTTTCCACCCGACTTCGTGACCGCGTTGACGACACCGCCAGTGAACCGGCCGTACTCGGCCGAGATGCCGGAGGTCGTCACCGTGGTTTCCTGGATCGCGTCCTCGATGAACAGGTTGTAGGGGGTGCCGCGGACGTTGTCCTGAATCTGCACGCCGTTGAGCAGGAACAGGTTTTCGAACGACATGGCCCCGGCCACTGACACGTAGCCGTTCGGACCCGACTCGGTCACGCCCGGGGCCATCGCCACCGCCGCGAGCAGCGTGCGCGTGGTCGGCAGCCGGCTGATCTCGAGCTGGTTGAAGTTCGCGGCGCTCTGCACCGTGTTGGTGAAGGCCGTGGTGTCACCCGTCACCGTGACGTCTTCGCTCAGCGCCGCGGGCTGCAGCGTGATGTCCAGATGGATCGTGGCCGTCGCGGCCACCTGGCGCGTCTGGGCGACCGGTGCGAAGCCGGGGCTTTCAATCAGGACCGTGTAGAGGCCCGGCGGCAGCAGCGGGATGATGAAATCGCCGTTGGTGGCGGTCGTCGTCGTCCGCGTGCCCTGGAGAGCCGAGGACTGTGCGGTCACCGTGGCGCCGCCGACCGACCGGTCCTGGCTGTCGGTCACCCGGCCGCTGATGGCGCCGGTAGGGACCTGAGCCGCCGCCACTGCCGGAATGACGGCCAGAAGGAACAGAAACAACTGGAAAGAACGAGTCACAGAGCGCATATCTTTGCCCTAACGTTTAGCGGGGTTTGCGAGGAGCAGCCCAAGTTGATGGCACTAGCAATTCCGGTGCCCCTGAGCCTGGGGACTTGGTACCCGACCGGGTGCTTCGTCCTCCTTCGACATACGGAAATCTTCCTTCCGTACAACGAACTTTCACTTACATAAGTGTAATACTTGTTACACCTATGGCATAGGTCGAAGGACCAAAAGTTTCGGCGGAAGTCGCCTGGCAGGGGACCACACGCCGGCGGGAAGGGGTAGCGGCTACCCGTGCCTGGGAGGCACGGACGGCGCGATGGGTATGCGCCGCCCCTTCTGCGAGCCTCAGTAGCGGAGTGCGGCGCCGAACCAGAGTCCCTGGAACTTCAAGTCGCCGAGGTCATTCTCGATCTGAACGAACGTATTGGTCCGCCGCCAGCCGACCTGCACCCCCACGTTGTTGGTGACGTTGAACGTGCCGTTCAGGTCCCACTCCAACCACTTGCCCTGGTACTTCGGATCGATGTCTTCAGGCACCTTCATCCCGCTCAGTTCGAAGTTCACGGCCAGGGCCGGCAGCGGGTACGCCCGGGCGACGACGCCGATCGCGGGCAGCGGAGCCTTGACGGTCGTGAACTCGTCGTACCTCGGCGAAATGGCCGGGCTGTTGGTGGCCAGCCGCGCGTCCATCTGCGTCAGCCGCACGTCGATCAGCGCGCCGACGAAGCCGCGCGAAAAATAGAGGAAGTCGTATTCGTACCCGAACCGCCACACCTTCCAGTCGAACGACGACTCGACGGGCACGCCGACGGGATAGGCGATGCCGTTGAACACGATGGTCCGCGTGAAGTTCGTGTCCGCGGCGTAGCGGATCGGCGTGTACTGGATCCGGAACTTGGCCTTCTTCGTCGGACGCAGGACGATCCGCAGGTCGCGGAAGCGCGTCGTCGTGTAGTTGAGGTCGTTCGTGAAGTCGATGTTCGAGCCGATCAGGCCGAACTGTTCGCTCGAGATCTGACCGTAGAGCTCGGGATTCCAGAGCGTACCGGCAACCTCGATCCAGTATTTTTCGCCGATCGCCTCGCCGCTGGCGAAGTCCTGTGCAGCGGCCGACGACGGCAGGACGAGGGCAGCCGAGAGGAGCACACCCGCGAGGATGCCGCGCCGGGGTGTCTGCCTGGTGAAAAACGCCATTGTTATACTGCCTCCATGCTCGCGGCGCTCGCGCGCCTGCTGCCGTACATCGTTCGGGTCCGACGATCGCTTGTGCTGGGGCTGGCCTGTATTCTCGTGGCCACCGCCCTGTCACTATCGGCCCCCTGGGTCCTGAAAATCGCCATCGACGGACTGCTCGGGGGAGAGGATCGGTCGCGCCTCGCGCTCTACGCGCTGGCCCTGGTCGGGCTGGCTCTGGCCGACGGCGCATTCCGATACCTGATGCGCACCCTCCTTATCGGCGCATCACGCCAGATCGAATATGACCTGCGGCAGGATTTCTTCCTGCACCTCCAGCGCATGCCCCAGGCCTGGTTCCAGGCCAGCCGGACCGGCGACCTGATGTCGCGCGCCACCAACGACCTCGGGGCCGTCCGGATGATGGTCGGCCCGGCTCTGATGTACTTCGCCAGCACGGCCCTCGGGTTCGTGGTCGCCGTGAGCGTCATGTGGTGGATCGATCCCCGCCTGACGCTGCTGGCGCTCCTGCCGCTGCCCGGCGTCACGCTGGGCACGCGCTATTTCGGGCGCGCCATCCACGATCGTTTCGAGCGGATTCAGGCCCAGCTCTCCGAGATGAGCGCCGTCGTCCAGGAAGCGCTGGCGGGCGTTCGCGTGGTCCGCGCGTATCGTCAGGAAGAGGCGCAACTGGCGGCGTTCGGCCGCGCCAACGACGAGTACGTCCGGCGCAACCGCGGCCTGATTCACCTGCAGGGCGCGTTCTACCCGACGCTGACGTTCTGTTTCGGCCTGAGCGGCCTGGCGGTGCTCTGGTTCGGTGGACAGGACGTGATGGCCGGACGGCTGACCATTGGCGAGTTCGTCGCGTTCAGCCGCTATCTGGTGCTGCTCAGCTGGCCGATGATTGCGTTCGGCTGGGTCATCAATCTCGTGCAGCGCGGCATGGCGTCGTGGGGGCGGATGCTCGAGGTGCTCGACGCGCCGCCGGCCGAGATGCCGTCTTCGTCCGAGACCACCGTGCCTGCTATCGGACCCGGGCGCATCGACGTCGACGGTCTCAGCTTCACGTATCCGGGCTCGAGTCGCCCTGCCCTCGACGACGTGTCGTTCACGGTTGAGCCAGGACAGACGGTGGCTGTCGTCGGACCAACCGGATCGGGCAAGTCCACACTCGTGCAGGTTCTGCTGCGTCTTCGGGAGCCGGGGCGCGGCATGGTGCGGCTCGACGGCGTCGACGTGCTGGACCGGTCGCTCGCCGACGTGCGAGGCATGATGTCGGTCGTGTCGCAGGAGCCGTTCCTGTTCTCCGATACGGTCGGCGGCAACATCGCCTTTGGCGCCGGCGAGGAGTGGGGACCTGAGCCGTTGCGCGAGCGTGTCACCGAGGCCGGCGCACTTGCTGCATTGAAAGACGATGTGACCGGCTTCACCGACGGCTACGACACGGCGATCGGAGAGCGCGGCATCACGCTGTCGGGCGGCCAGAAACAGCGTGTCGCCCTTGCGCGGGCCATCCTGGCCGATCGCCCCATCCTCATCCTCGACGACGCGCTGTCAGCCGTCGACACTGCAACGGAACACCGGATTCTCGACGCGCTGGCGCGCGTCAGACGATCGCGCACCTGCGTGATCATCGCGCACCGCATCTCGACGGTGCGTGACGCGGACCTGATCCTCGTGCTCGCCGGAGGCCGTGTCGTGGAACGCGGCACGCACGACACGCTGGTCGCGGCTGATGGCGTCTATGCGGCGATGCACAACGAACAGTTGCTCGAGGAGGAACTGGCGCGTGTATAAGAGCTCGGGTGCAACAGGGACGACAGGTGCGACGGGCGAGAGGAACCAGATGCTTGTCTGCCTTCTTCACGTGCGTTGCACTGGCGGGGTCGGCGGTGTGCACGCGGCAGGGGACCGCCGGTGACGATCCAGTCCGACGATCTGCCGGAGCGGCGCTCGCACGACCTGCGCATGTTGTGGCGGCTGCTCAGGTATCTGAGGCCGCACCGCGTGGCCGTGGGCCTGGCGTTCGTCGCCATGGTTGCGGGGTCGCTCGCCGAACTCGCGCAGCCGTGGCTCGTGCAGCGCGCCATCGACGATCACTTCCTCGTCGGCGACATCGACGGCCTGGGACGGCTGGCGCTGCTGTTTCTCGGCCTGCTCGCGGTCGCGTTCGTGGCCGAGTACGTCCAGACGGTGCTGCTGCAGTCGACCGGGCAAGCCATCATGCACACGCTGCGGCGCGAGGTCTACGCGCACCTGCAGCGGCTCGAGCTGCGCTACTACGACCGGCACCCGGTGGGCCGGCTCATGACGCGGGTGACGACCGACATCGATGCGCTGAACGAACTGTTTGCCTCCGGTGTCGTCGCGGTCATCGGCGACGTGCTCATGCTCGCCGGCATCATGGCCGTGATGATCGCGATCGACTGGCGCCTGGCGGTCGTGGCCTTTTCGGTGTTGCCGTTCGTCGCGTGGGCTGCGCACTGGTTCCGCACCAACGTGCGCGAGTCGTACCGGCAGGTGCGTGGGCTCGTGGCGCGGCTGAACGCGTTCCTGCAGGAACATCTCACGGGCATCGCGACCGTTCAGGCGTTCAACCAGGAAGCGCGCACGGCGGCACGGTTCGAACGGATCAACCGCGAGCACCGGGACGTGAACATCCGGTCGATCGTCTACTACGCGGCGTTCTATCCGATCGTCGAACTGCTGGCCGCCACATCCGGTGCACTCATCATCTGGTTCGGCAGCGGATGGGCGCAGGACGGCACGGTGTCGCTCGGCGTGCTCGTGGCGTTTCTTCAGTATTCGCGCCGCTTCTTCCAGCCGGTGTCGGACCTGTCCGAGAAGTTCAACATCCTCCAGGCTGCGCTGGCCGCCTCCGAGCGTGTCTTCGGCGTGCTCGACACCGAGCCCGCGCTTCTGCCGGCGGCGACACCGCGTCAGCCCGAGAGCGTGCGTGGACGAATCGAATTCGACCGCGTGTGGTTCGCGTACGAGGACGAACACTGGGTGTTGCGGGACGTGTCGTTCACGATCGAGCCCGGTCAGCGCGTTGGTGTCGTCGGCGCCACCGGCTCCGGCAAGACGACGGTCATCAATCTGCTGCTGCGGTTCTACGACGTCCAGCGGGGACGTGTGCTCGTCGATGGCATCGATGTCCGTGAGTGGGATCCACAGGCGCTGCGTGCGCTGTTCGGACTCGTCCTCCAGGACGTGCACCTCTTCTCCGGAACGGTCGCCGACAACATCAGGCTCGGACGAACTGACATCGCGGACGACGCGGTGCGGCGTGCGGCAGCCGCGGTCCATGCCGATCGCTTCATCGACGCGCGTGAGGGCGGTTTCGATTCTCTGGTGGCCGAACGTGGCGGCTCGCTGTCGGTCGGGCAGAAGCAGCTGCTGTCGTTCGCGCGGGCGCTGGCGTTCGAACCCGTCGTGCTGCTGCTCGATGAAGCGACGTCGAGTATCGACACGGCCACCGAGGCGCTCATCGAGGACGCGCTGCACGTGATGATGGCAGGCCGTTCGGTACTCGCCATCGCGCACCGGCTGTCGACGATTCAGGACATGGATCTCATCCTGGTCCTGCACAAGGGCGAAGTGCGCGAGCGTGGGACGCACCAGCAACTGCTCGCCGAGCACGGCATCTATCGGCGGCTGTTCGAGCTGCAGTATCGGCAGGAGGCGGAACAGGCGGTGACGGACGGGCTGCACGGCTGACCGGCGGCGCGGCTGCGGGGGCGGGGCGATTTCGTGTCCGCCATCGGGCCTTGGGCCGACACAGGGGGCGGCCCCGACGTTGTCATCCGTAGGGGCGGGCCCCTGTGCCCGCCCATATCCGGCTGCTCGCCGTCCGCCGCCGTGCGGCCGCGCGGCCGTGCAGCCCGCCGCCCCTACGGCGCATCCGTCGGCCGCACGGGATCTTCCGGCACATCGTTGGGCCGCCAGCCGAGCCGGAGGATGGTCACCGTCACCGAGCGCCGGCCGAAGGCGAGTGCCTCGTGACAACTCCACATGTAGAGATCGAGCTGGCGTCCCTGTACCGCCGGTCCCGTGTCGAGCACGGTGTAGAGGCCGTTGTGGCGTTCGGGACCACCGTCCACGCGGATGATCGATCCGAGCGGCAGCACGCGTGGATCGGCCGCCGCCACACCCGCCCGTGCCGCCGTGCCGGCGGCCGTCGTCGTGCCCTTGCAGTAGGCTGTGGCCGTGAAGCGCAGGCGCGTGCCCGCGGCTACGGCCGGCGTGCGGGCTCCTGGAACCGTCCGGGAGTCGACGACGGTGGCCTGATAGAGCAGGAAGAACGTCACGCCCGCGATGGCTGTCGCGAGGAGCTTCCGCCACAGGGACCGCGACAGCACCATCACGCGTCGGCCTCCGCCGACACCCGACCGGCACCCGTCGCGCTGGTGAACTCGGAAGACACGGTGTCACAAGCGTACCGCGCGGGTCGGGTGTCAGCGCAAGTGAAAACGGCCCGCCGGCGCGGTGCCAATTCGATCAGAAATGGTCAAAACCGTGGGGAAGTGGTACGCGGGCGCCGGATTCGTCCCCGAGCCACGCGCCGTTCCCGCGCTCGAAGACGCCCACACGCGAGACGGCCAGCGCGCCGCTTCGCCGCGCCGCCGCGAGGAACCGCGAGCGCCGCCGCGCAGGCACCACGAAGGCGAGCTCATAGTCCTCACCGCCGCCGAGGATCAGCTCGATTGGGCGCCGGCCGAGGCGCGCGGCAATGGCGGCAATGCCGGCGTGCACGGGAATGGCCGCGGCATCGACGACGATGCTCAGGCCGGCCGCGGCGGCCAGCGACGTCGCGGCGTTCGCAAGACCATCCGACAGATCCATGGCCGCTGACGCGGCACTCGTGCGCGCGACGATGCGACCGATGCGGAGGCGCGGGTCGGGGCGCTCGTGCCACTCGACGCATGCGCGCTCGTCGCTGGAGAGCGCGTCGCGTGCGATCCCGCCGGTGAGAACGGCGAGGCCGGCCGCCGACATGCCCGGCGCTCCGGTGACGTACAGCTCGTCGCCCTCGCGCGCGCCGGCGCGCCGCAGCACGCGTCGGGGCCGCGCGCTGCCGAGGACGGTGACATCGACGACGAGCGGGCCCGGCGATCGCGCGATGTTGCCACCGACGAGCGGCGTGCGCGATCGCATCGACAACTCCAGATAGCCGTCGACGAGCGCGTCGAAGTCGTCGAGCGGAAGCGTCGGCGGCAGGGCGAGGCTGAGCAGCGAGACGCGCGGCGTGGCGCCCATGGCGGCGATATCGCTCAGGTTGACCGCCAAGGCCTTGTGTCCGATGGCCGACGCCGGCGTCCAGTCGCGCCTGAAGTGCACGCCTTCGATCAGGCTGTCGGTGGTCACGACCGTGTGCATGCCGCGCTCGGGTTCGACGACGGCCGCATCGTCGCCGATCCCCAGGCGGACGTAGTCGGGAACGGGCGCCACGCGCGCGTGCAGACGCGCGATCAGCGCGCGCTCACCGATGGATGCAACGGTATCGGACATGGAGTCGGGCAGGGCAGGCGGGAGAAGGTCCCCGCTTTGCCGTGTGGGGAGGTCGCATGAACCTGCTAGTGCAGGTGGAGCCACTGTATAAGTCGCGCTTCAGGCTTCCTCACCACGGAGGCATGCACACCACGCAACGTCGCGGCTCGCTTGGGAGTAGAACATCGGCTCAAGCGACGCTCCGAAACCATCACGCACAAAGCAGGGAGTCGGAACACGATCGATGGTAGCCGACCGTCACTGGCGGCACAAGAGCGAATCGTGCGGCGTTGTGCCGCACGCCGATCGAACGTTCACTCGTTGACGGCCAGGCGCATGCGTGCTTCGTCGAGCACGGAATCGACGAGCCGCTCGATCGCTTCGGCGCGCGCGTGCAGGCGCCCTTCGATGCCGCGCGAGTCGGCTCGCGCGCGGTACAACTCGTCGGTGATGTTCAGCGCCGCGATGACGGCAATCCTGAGCGGATCGCCGCTGGCGAGCTCGCGCGCCGCGTCGTGCATCTTCTGGTCGAGGTACCCCGCCAGTTCCGCGATGTACTGGGCGTCGAGCTCGCTGCGGACCGCGTAGCGCTGACCGTGAATCTCGACGTGCACCAGTTGCGACATGGACACCCTCAGAGGTTGAGCTTGTCGATCTGCGCGATCATCTGGCCGACGCGCTCGCGGATGAGGTCGCGCTCCTCGCGCAGCGACCCGAGCTCGGCAGACACGGTGCTGAACTCGGCGAGTTTTGCGCGGCTGGCGTCGAGCTCCTGCTGCAGCTTCGCGACGTCGTTGGCGGCCTTCTCGCGCTCGGCGCGCAGGCCGTCGATGACCCCGACCAGTTGCCGGACCTTTTCTTCGAGGCGATCGATCGGCAGGACTTCGGTGCTCGTACCCGTTCGTGACATCGTCAGACTCCAGCGGTCCCACGCGCGGTGGGACAGATCCTGTTGGAAGACGCGCTACCTGCCGCGCAGGGTCGCGTGATGTGTGCGCGCCAGCGCATCGACGACCGCGTCGACGGCCTGCTGGACTTCCGCGTCGGTCAACGTGCGTTCGGCGTGCCGGAAGGTGAGGCGAATCGAGAGACTGACCTGCCCGGCCGGCACACCCTTGCCCTGATATCGATCGAACTCGCGAACAGCCACGAGTGTTGCGGGAGCGCTGGAGCGGATAGTGCCACGAACCTCGGCGGCTGGCAAGCGTTCGTCGACGAGAATCGACAGATCGCGTACGGCCGACGGGAAGCGCGGCAGCGGACGAATCTCGCGCACGCTGCCGGCGGCCGCACGGCTGAGGATGTCGAGCTCGAGCTCGCCCGCGTACACCGGGCCGTCGATCGCGGGTGTGTGTGCGAGACGGCCGATCCAGCCGGCTCGACGTGCGCCCACGAGCACTTCGGCGCGTTCGCCCCTGACGAGCCAGTTCAGGTCGTCGGCCGCACCGACCGTGATCGGCGTACCGAGCGCTTCAGCCACGAGCTCGGCGAGTCCGCGCGTGTCGGCGAACGTAACAGGGCCGCTGTCGCCGCTCCAATGCGCGCCGCGCGAACCGCTCAGCACCCAGCCAACGGCCGCGCGCTCGCCGCGCGTCGACGAGAAAATCGAACCGACCTCGAACAGCCGGACATCGGCGGCCTGACGATTGCGGTTGTAGGCGAGCGACTCGCACAGGCCGGCGACGATCGACGGCCGCAGCACGGCGAACTTCTCCGACAGCGGATTGGTGATGGTCACCGCATCGCCGATGAGGAACGGCGCGGCCGACGCCGCGTCGATGAACGTGAACGTCACCGCTTCCTGCACACCCGCGCCGCAGAGCGTGCGCCGCACCAGGCGGCCACGCGCCACACCCGGCGCTGGCGGCCGTGGGACCGACGCGAGCGCGGGGAAGTGGGCCGGAATGCGATCGAGGCCCCAGTGACGGCCGATCTCTTCGATGAGGTCGATTTCGCGCGTGACGTCGACGCGGAACGACGGCACGGTCACATGCCAGCCGCCGTCGGCAGGCGTCGTCACGAAATTGAGACGCGCGAGCACACGCGCGACGTCGGCGTCTGGAACGGGCGTGCCAAGCACGGTGGCGAGACGCTGACGCCGAAGTGTCACCACGCGAGGCTCGGTCGTTCGCGGGGAGACGTCGGACACACCACCGGCAACGGTGCCTGCGCCAATCTCGACGAGCAGCGCCAGCGCGCGACGGAGCGCCACGACGGGCGCGTTGATGTCTGCGCCGCGCTCGAAGCGCGCCGAGGCTTCCGTCTTCAGGCCGAGACGCCGGCCAGTGACGCGCACGGTGGCCGGCAGGAACCACGCGCTTTCGAAGGCGACGCGCGTGGTTGACGCCGAGACCTCGGACGACGCGCCGCCCATCACGCCGGCAACGGCCACCGCGCGCTCGCGATCGGCAATCACGAGCATGGTCTCGTCGAGCGTGCGATCGACGCCGTCGAGCGTGGTCAGCACTTCGCCGGCACGCGCGCGACGCACGTGCAGTTCGGGGCCGGCCAGGCGCGCCACGTCGAACGCGTGCATCGGCTGGCCCGTTTCGATCATCACGTAGTTGGTGATGTCGACGATGTTGTTGATGGGACGGACGCCAGCGGCCGAGAGTCGATCGGCGAGCCACGCCGGCGACGGGCCCACGCGCACGTCGGCGACCGCCAGTGCATAACGTCCGCAACCGGTGTCGGCGATCGAGACGCGCAGCGGCGCCGTGCCCGCCGGCACGGGCGCGAGCTGCAGCGGTTTCAGCGGCGTATCGAAGGCCGCCGACGCCTCGCGCGCCAGGCCGTACACCGACAGCGCGTCGGGACGATTGGCCGTGACGTCGAAGTCGACCACGTCGCCTTCGATGCCGTCGACGGCAAAGCCGCAGGCCGCGAGCCGCGCGGCGACGGGCGTCGGATCATCGGCAATCGCGACGAAGTCGCGCATCCAGGAGACCGGCACCTTCATGGCGCGAGCTGCTCCAGGAACCGCAGGTCGTTTTCGTAGAACATGCGGATGTCGTCGACGCCGTAGAGGCGGAGCGCGAGGCGCTCGATGCCGACACCGAAGGCAAAGCCCGTGTACTTCTCCGGGTCGTATCCGACGGCTTCGAACACGGCCGGATGCACCATGCCGCAGCCGAGCACTTCAATCCATCCCGTGTGCTTGCAGAGTGGGCAGCCGCGGCCGCTGCAGCCCTGGCACTCCACGTCGAGCTCGGCCGAGGGTTCCGTGTACGGGAAGAAGCTCGGACGCAGGCGCGTCTTCACGCTCGCCTCGAAGAAGCGATCGGCAAACGCCTGCAGCGTGCCCTTGAGGTCGCCGAGGCTGATGCCTTCGTCGACGACGAGCCCTTCGACCTGGGTGAACATGGGCGTGTGCGTCGCGTCGAAGTTGTCGCGACGATAGACGCGGCCCGGTGCGATCAGGCGCACGGGCGGCGGAAATGCCTCCATGTAGCGGATCTGCATGCCCGACGTGTGCGTGCGCAGCAGGCTCGCACGCCGGCCCTTGTCGTCAGCAGGCATCGGCGACGACAGGTACAGCGTGTCCTGCATGTCGCGCGCCGGGTGTTCCGCCGGCATGTTCAGCGCTTCGAAGTTGTGCCAGTCGTCTTCGAGCTCCGGGCCCTCGATGATCTGGTAGCCCATGCCCGCGAAGATGTCCTCGATGCGTTCACGCACCTGCGTGAGCGGATGACGACGGCCGAGCGCGGGCATCCGTCCGGGCAGCGTGACGTCGACGCCGCTCACGAACGCGTCGGCCTCGGCGGCCTGTTCGCGAGCGACCAGGAGCGCCTCGATATCGGTCTTGAGGGCATTGACGGCCGCGCCGAACGTGCGGCGTTCGTCGGGCGTCAGCGACCCGAGCGACTTGAGCAGGGCGGTGACGGCGCCTGCCTTGCGTCCGAGGAACCGATCGCGGATGGCCTTGACGTCGGCAGGAGTTCTGGCACCAGCGAGGGCGGCGTCGAAGTCGGCTCGGATCGCAGTGAGATCGGAGGACATGGGCGGCGAGAATCGGATGGAGTTGGAAGCTGGATGTACCTGACCAAATGTAGGGGCCGGCCTTGTGCCGGCCCGAACGCGTGGGCGGACACAAGGTCCGCCCCTACATCTCTTGTCTTCTAACTTCTGCCGCTACGCCGTAGCGGCCGCGCGCGCGCCCTGGGCCTTGCTGGCCAGCGCGGCGAAGGCGTCGGGGTGGTTGACGGCCAGGTCGGCGAGGTTACGCCGATCGACCTCGATGCCCGCGCCCTGCAGGCCGTTGATCAACTGCCCGTAGGTCAGGCCGTTGGCGCGCGCGGCGGCGTTGATGCGGACGATCCACAGGCGGCGGAAGTCGCGCTTCTTGCGGCGACGGCCGGCGTAGGCGTAGTTGAGCGCCTTGTCGACGGCTTCCTGCGCGGCCTGGTACAGCTTGCTCTTGGTGGCGTAGAACCCCTTGGCGCGCTTCAGCAGCTTGTGGCGCTTGGCGCGGCGAACGGTTCCTCTTTTGACGCGGGGCATGGGATCCTCTCGAAACGAACTTCTGGCTTCTGGCCGCTAACTTCTGGCTTGTTGTCCTAGTCGTACGGCAGCATGCGCTTCAGCTTGGCGGTGTCGGCGGGCGACACCAGTTCGGTGCCGCGCATCTGGCGCTTGCGGCGCGTCGGCTTGCTCGTGAGGATGTGGCGCTTGAACGCCTTCGACCGCACGAACTTGCCGGTTCCGGTCTTCTTGAAGCGCTTGGCGGCGCCGCGGTGACTCTTCAGCTTGGGCATGATGTCCTCGAAAAACGCGTCTGACTCTGCACGGACTCTACGACTCGTCCACTGGCGGGGCCGCAGGCACCGCCGGTGCCGCCACACGCGGCTTGGCGCCGGGACGCGGCGCCAGAATCGTGTGCAGCTGATTGCCTTCCTTCTGCGGATTCGTCTCGGAGATGGCGATGTCCTGCAGTTCGCCGACCAGCCGTTCCAGAATCCGGTGACCGATCTCCGGGTGCGCGTTCTCGCGTCCGCGGAAGAAGATGGTCGCTTTCACCTTGTCACCATCAGCGAGGAAGCGCTCGATGTGCTTCTTCTTGAACTGATAGTCGTGTTCGTCGACCTTCGGCCGGAACTTGATCTCCTTCACCAGAATGACCTTCTGGTGCTTTTTCGCCGACCGCGCGCGTTTCTGCTGCTCGTACTGGAACTTGCCGAAGTCCATGATCCGGCACACGGGCGGAACGGCCGTCGGCGAAATCTCGACGAGGTCCAGTCCCTTGCTGCGCGCCAGTTGCAGGGCCTGCGGCGGCGGCATGATGCCGAGCTGCGTGCCAGTTTCGTCAATCACGCGAATTTCGCGCACGCGGATCCGTTCATTGATCCGGGTGCGGTCATCGCGTCGTGGGCCGCGATCGTAAGCGATAACTACCTCCTCAACAGTCGGACGCCAGTCTCTCGGACGACGCCGTGATGGCCGTTACCGGCCACGATTGGCCACCTCCGAGAGCGCCGAGGCGAGGAACTCCTGCACGGGACGCGCCCCGAGATCCCCCCCGGTGCGGCTGCGCACCGCAATGGTTCCCTCGGCCGCCTCCCGATCCCCCACGACCAGCATGTAGGGAATCTTCTGCAGCTGAGCCTCCCGGATTTTATAACCGATCTTCTCCAACCGCTCGTCGAGTTCGACGCGCAGGCCGGCGGCGGCCAGTTGGGCCACCACTCCCCGGCAGTACTCGAGGTGCCGGTCGGCAATCGGCAGCACCACCATCTGCACCGGCGCCAGCCACAGCGGGAACGCGCCGGCGTAGTGCTCGATCAGCAGGGCAATGAACCGCTCGAAGCTCCCGAAAATGGCCCGGTGGATGACCACGGGGCGATGGAGCGCGTTGTCGGCGCCGACGTAGGTCAGGTCGAACCTGGCCGGCATCTGGTAGTCGAGCTGAATGGTGGCGCACTGCCAGGTGCGGCCGATGGCGTCGGTGACGTCGAAATCGATCTTCGGTCCGTAGAACGCGCCGTCGCCTTCATTGATTGTGTAGGGGACACCGGCCGCGTCGAGCGCGCGCCTGAGCTCGGACTCGGCGTGGTCCCACGTGGCCTTCTCGCCGAGGAATTCTTCCGGGCGCGTCGACAGCTTCACCGAGAACGTCAGGCCAAGGTCGCCGTAGACGCGCGTGACGAGCCCCAGCAGGCGCTCGACCTCTTCGCCAATCTGCGACTCCATGACGAAGCAGTGCGCGTCGTCCTGCGAGAACTGCCGGACGCGGGTGAGCCCGCCGAGCGTGCCCGACGCCTCGTTGCGGTGCAGGGCCGTCTGCTCGTGGAGCCGCAGCGGCAGGTCGCGATAGCTGCGCTTCTCGCTGCCGAACACGAGCATGTGGCCCGGGCAGTTCATGGCCTTCACGCCCATCTCGACGTCTTCCGACTGCACCAGGAACATGTTCTGCCGGTAGTGTCCCCAGTGGCCCGACGTTTCCCAGAGCGCCTTGTTGAAGATGAGCGGTGTCTTGACTTCCGTGTACCCGGCCGGGAAGAGCACCGAGCGCATGTAGTCGGCCAGCTGGTGATAGAGCGTCGTGCCTTTGCCCAGCCAGAACGCCGCACCGGGCGCCCAGGGATGGAACATGAACAGGCCGAGATCCTTGCCGAGCCGCCGGTGATCGCGCTTCTTCGCTTCCTCGATCCGGTGCAGGTGCTGCTTCAGGTCGTCGTCCTTGAAGAACGCCGTCCCGTAGATGCGCTGCATCGGCTGGTTGTTCGCGTCGCCCTTCCAGTACGCGTTCGACGTCGAGACGAGCTTGAACGCCTTGAGGCGCCCGGTCGACGGCACGTGCGGGCCGACGCAGAAGTCCACGAAGGTGTCGCGATCCTTGATCGTGTAGCAGGACACGGTGGCCTGCCCCTCGGTCTTCTCACGAATCAACTGGACCTTGAGCGGTTCGCCGCGCGCTTCGAAGAACGCGATCGCGTCTTCGCGGGGCCACATCTGCCGCTCGTAGGGCAGGTCGGCCGACGCCAGCTCCTTCATCTTGGCTTCGATGCGCTCGAGATCCTCGGGCACGAAGGGACGCGGCACGACGAAGTCGTAGAAGAAGCCCTCGTCGGTGGCCGGGCCAATGCCGCACTGCACGCCCGGATAGAGAGTGGTGACGGCCGCGGCGAGCAGGTGCGCCGTCGAGTGCCGGTAGAGCACGAGCGCGTCGGGCCCATCGGGCGTGACCATCCGGAGCGAGCTATCTGACTCGATCGGTGCCGACAGATCGACCATCCGGTCGCCGACGATGGCCGCCAGCGAACGCTTGACCAGTCCCGGCGGCAGGTGCATCCGGGCGAACTCCTGCACGGACGTGCCCCGAGGCACCTCGCGTGCGGATCCGTCTGGCAGGGTGATGGTGATCAAGGCAAGTCAGAAGTTGGAAGCCAGAAGACAGAAGTTCGAAAAAGTTTGAAGTCAGAAGTTCGAACTTCGAAGTCCGAATTTCCAACTTCGAGGCGAAGCCCGCCACTTTTGGCTTCTGTCGTCTAACTTCCGGCTTGCCTGTATTGGTAGGCACGGGCGGACTCGAACCGCCGACCTCCTGCATGTCAAGCAGGCGCTCTAACCAGCTGAGCTACGCGCCTATATCGCGTTCGTTCGTCTTCTGTCGTCCCTTTCGGGGGCCAGAGAACGGTCAAGTATAGCAGAACTTCTTCAACGCGGAAGGGCCTTGAGGACGTCGATGGCCCGGTCGAGCGTGAGGTCTCCGGTCGGCGGGGTCTCGTCGAAGGCCACGACGGGGACCTCGACCAGGGTCTCCGGACGCAGGCCGCGACCGTGCAGCGGCGTGCCGTCGCCCCGGACGTGACGCGCGGTCGTGAGCATGAGACCGTGTCCCTCGGGCAGGCGCACCAGCGTCTGCACGGCCGCCAGCCCGGCGGTGGGCAGGCCGACGAGCGAGGCACGGTCGTTGTCGGCGAGCGCCGCAGCAAACACTTCGGCCGCCTGCGCCGTTCCGCCCGACACGAGCAGCACCACGGGCATCGTCAACGCGCCGTCGCCGGCCGCAGCCTCGTTCTTGACCGGCGCGCTGTTGCGCCCCGCGAGTGTCGTCAGCGTGCCCTTGGCGACGAACAGACGCGCCGCCTCGACACCCGTCTCGGGCGTGCCATCGCCGACGTCTCGCAGATCGATGAGGAGACCGGCGTTGGCCGCGGTGCCGAGTGACGAGATGGCCGACTTGATCTGATCGGTCGCGCCTGGCCCGAAGCTCGCGACGCGGAGGTACGCCTCGCCGCCCGGCAACCGGCGCGCGGTCGCTCTGGCCGTCGCCGGCACCTCGCGCGTGACCGTCATCGGGTGCGGCTCGGCCATGTTCATCCGGATGACCAGCAGGTCGAGCGTGGAGCCGGGCTGACCGGCGAGCATGCGCGTGGCCGCGTGCACGGACATGTCGCGCGTCGGCACGCCATCGATTTCGCGAAGGAAGTCGCCGCTCCGGAGCCCGGCACGCGCGGCCGGTGATCCGTCGCGCAGTCCGATGACGCGGATGTAGAACTGCTTGCTGACCGTGATGCCAGCGTCGGCAGCCGGCAGCGCCGTGCCCGCTTCCACCGCGCGCACGGCGTCGGGCGGCAGATACGACGACAGCGGGTCGAGGTTGTCGGTCAACCCACGCATGGCGCCGTCCATGACCTTTTCGACGTCCGGCGTCTCGACGTACGCCCCGAGCGTCAGCCGGACGACGTCCCAGAAGACGGGCAGGTGATCGAATCCCTGCTGGCCCGTCGCTGGACGCGCGGCGCCGAGCATGCCGCCCACCAGGACGAGAATGACGAGCGGCGTCGACGTGAAGACGGCCAGCAGGCGCGTGCGACGGGACATAGGAGCATTATGGGATAAGCGGGGCGACAAGGCTACAAGGCTAGGGGGAAGGCGGGGCGGCGGCAGGCGCCCCGTAGCCTTGCAGCCTCGTAGTCTTGTAGCCTTCCTTCCAT
>CAZVHY010000016.1:0-31893 GCA_964627115.1 uncultured Solibacteraceae bacterium
CGAGGACCAGATCGGGAATCACGGCTGGCACGAGTCCCTGACGATCGGCGACGACAGCATAACGGCCCGGTGCGAGTCCGGTGATGTCGAAGCGCCCTTCGTCGTCGGTCGTCCCGCGCGTGACCGCGCCGCCGGCCGTCGCGGTCACGACGATGTCAGCGCCGGGCAGCGGCGCGCCTGATTCGTCGCGCACGTGACCGGAGAGCGTGGCGGGCCCGGGCTGGGCGAGGGCGGGCGCCACCTGGCACAACAGCATCAGCACGAGACATGACACGTGCCACGGAAACACGGAGGACGAGGCGCTACGGAGCATATGGGAACGCGGAGGGCGCGGAGACACGGAGAAGAGAGAAACGCGGAGGACGCGGAGACACGGAGTATGGGGGAACACGGACGGCGCGTTCGGCCTACAACCAGACTACTCGACGACGAGGCGTACTGGTTGCCCGAGGAATGCGCCGTAGCGATCGGCTTCCGTACGCAGGGCTTTTCGCACCGCCGTGGTGAGCGGCGCCCACGCTGTCACGCGCACGTCCACGCCGTCAGCCGTTCGCTTCGGCAACCAGCTGCCCTCGACACGACCATCAACGACCAGTTGGTGAACGAACGTATTCGGCGTCATCGTGACCGGCGTGGCTGCGGCGGCGCGCACCCACTCCCGGTCGCGATACGCGATCAGGAACTCGTCGTAGATGGGCAGCAGGCGCACGACGGGCGTGCGCAATCGCGCGGACGCCGAATCGGCAGACTGCCAGCACGTGTAGCCATCGATGTCCAGGCGATCGAGTGCATCGCCTGCTCGTGCGATGCCGATCTTTGCCTGGGCGACGGTGAGGCCGGACCACCAGGTGAAGTCGCGGATGGTTGCTGGTCCGTGGCTCGTGAAGTAGCGGCGCGTCAGTTCCGCCAGCGCGTCGTCTGCCGATAGTGACGCCGCCGGCGGGACGCGCTCATCGAGTAGCGCGTAGGTGAACTGCTTGCCGCGGCGGGGTCCGCTGCAGATCACGGCCTCGAGCTCCGCGTACATGGCCAGGCAGGCCAGCGCGCCCCCGGCGTGTGGCAGGCGCGCGGCCTTCAGGGCGGTCGCCAGTTCCTGTCGTGTGAGGTGGCGTCCACCCTCGAGCGCACGCGCCATCGCCGTGGCGCCGCGGGCGAGCTTCTTCGAATCGAGTCCGGCCTGGCGATACCAGAAGCCGTTGGCGGTGTGCACGCGTGGCGCACTGATCGACAACATCCAGCGGATGTCGCGCGGGTGCACGAAGTGCCAGGTGGGACGAAGCACGTGCGTGCGCACGAGGCGGCCGTCGTTGAAGGCCTGTTCGATGGCCGCGTCGGTTGCCGACACCATGCGCTGGCCAAGCGCCCAGCGGACAGGGCCGAACTCCTGCGCCTGCACCGCGCCCATCCACGCCACGACGTCTTCCGGCGATTCGAACGACGGACCGACGAGCCGCTGCTGGCGAAGGCGCGTGGCGAGCGGGGCGATCATCAGGCGTAGTACTGCTTGTACATCCCGCGCCGGAACAGCCAGCCACCGAGCGGGCCGAGCCAGCCCAGCACGTAGTACATGTGGCCGAGATCCATCAGCTCGATGAGGTTTCCGTCGAAGTCGCGCACGAAGAAGAACGAGTGGCCGCGTGGTGAGCGCTCCGGCTTCGTCACGATGG
The DNA here is from genome assembly GCA_964627115.1 of uncultured Solibacteraceae bacterium. Taxonomy (GTDB): domain Bacteria; phylum Acidobacteriota; class Vicinamibacteria; order Vicinamibacterales; family SCN-69-37; genus SCN-69-37. Next base: position 1,668 of record CAZVHY010000016.1, read on the forward strand.
TGACGCCCTTGCTGACGAGGTGGTCGTGCCACTTCTGCAGGTTGCGCACGTTGAACGAGAAGTGCGTCAGTCCCACCCGGCTCCACGGAATCTCGACCGGCGGGAGCTTCGGCTCGAACGCGAAGATCTCGAGGACGCCGCCACCGGGCACGCGGATCCAGCCGATTTTGCAGCTTGGCGCCGGCGCGTCGACGCCGAAGAACGTACGCACGCGCTCCGGCGGCGTGTCGGCGACGCCGACGAGTGGGCAACCGAAGACGTCCCAGTAGAACTGCACCGCGCGATTGAAGTCGGACACGGTGATGCCCACATGGCTGAACGATCGGGCTTTCATCACGATGGGGTATCTCCTGATCGAAGACCGAGGCGCTCCGTCCTGATGTGGTCGGCCACGCGCAGGGCCTGCGCAATGATCGTCAGCGCGGGGTTCACCGCGCCAGACGACGGGAAGAACGAGGCATCGACGACGTAGAGGTTCTCGACGTCGTGCGCGCGGCAGAACGTGTCGAGCACCGACGTGCGCGGGTCGCGGCCGAACACCAGCGTGCCGCACTGGTGCGTGGTGTTGCGCACGCCGCTCGAGTGCGCGAACACCCGCGGTGACCAGTAGCCGAGCCGGCCGAGCAGGTGGCGCAGGTGGTCGACGAGTTGCGCATGCGCCGTCGTGTTGGTGGTCCGATAGGCCAGCTGAATCTGTCCGTCGGGCGTGAGGATGACGCGATTGTCGGCCTGTGGCAGGTCTTCGCTCATCGCGAGCCAGTCGTTGGCGCGCGACACCCACGCGTCATACGCCCAGAGCGGAATGTGGCGCATCTCGATCGCTTTGTATCGCCACGTATCGCCCACGCCCTTCGCCATCCGCGCGTCGGTGCGGCCCTGCGATTGAATCTGTCCGAGCGGATACGGCGTGTCCGGGCCGCGCAGATAGAAGTCGTTGATGGCCAGCGTCTTCTGGAAGTCGTCCGCGTTGTAGCGCCATGACACGCCCTGGAGCATCGTGGCCAGGTGTGCCATGTAGTGGCGGCCGACCATGTCCGATGAGTTCGCCAGACCGTGCGGGTGCCGATCGCTGGTCGATCGCAACAGCAACGCGGCAGAGTTGACCGCGCCACACGAGACGACGACGATCGGCGCCCGCACGAAGACGACGTCGCCGTTGCGTTCGAGCTCCACGCGATCCACGCGTTGGCCGGACGCGTCCGTGAGCAGGCGACGTGCCACCGTGCGATCCCAGACCGTGATGTTCGCGTGCGCGCGTGCCGGCAGGATGCCGCAGACTTCCGCATCGCTCTTACGGTGAATCCGGCACGGGAACGAGTTGCACGTGCGGCAGAGGATGCAACCGCCGGGCAGGCCCGGATCGATCAGGCCGAGCGGCAGCGGCGAGGGGTGCAGGCCGAACTGGCGCAGTTGTTCCGCCACGCGCGCCATGCCTGGCGCGTGCGGCACGGGCGGATAGGGGAACGCGCCGCGCGGCGGCTCGGTCGGATCGTCACCGACGGCGCCGTGCACCTGGTACATCTGTTCGGCGCGGTCGTACCACGGGGCGAGCGTTTCGTAGTCGATCGGCCAGGCCGGCGATACACCATCGGCCAGCTGCAGCTCTCCGAAGTCCTCGCGGCGCAGGCGGTAGAGCACCGATCCCCAGAACTTCGTATTCCCACCGATGTTGTAGTGCATCATCGGCGTGAATGCGGCGCCATCGCCGTCGAGCCACGTCTCGGTGGTCCGATAGCGCAGGTCGTTCCAGACGGCCTGCGGATCCCAGTTCTCGTCTTCCTGCGGCACTGTTGCGCCACGTTCGACGACGAGGACGCGCGCCTCGGTGCCGGCCAGCGCCCGCGCCATCGTGCCTCCGCCCGCACCGCTGCCGATGATGAGGATGTCGACGTCGACTGTGCTCATTGCGGGGTCGGCCCCGCTGTTGCGTCGATCTGGATCAGGACGTGTCTGCCGGCAACCAAAGTACCGAGATCATACAAGGCTGGGAGGCGGCAGGCGGGGCGGAGGCGGGAAGGCGGGGAAGGCTTCGCGGGCGGCACGGCGTGGGCCGACACGGGGGTCGGCCCCTACAGCGACATCAGGGTGGATTGCCAGCGCAATGACATCGTCGTGCGTCATCGCGTCAGCCGCTCGATCCGTTCGATCGATTCGAGCAGCGCTCGGCCGTTGTGGTAGCCGGCTTTCCAGGGCGTGGCCTTGTTGCCGCCGCGGGGCTGACCGTCCGGTTGGATCGCCTCGTGCCATTCGCCCGTCGCCCAGTCCGTCTGGACTCTGTCGACGAACTGCCAGGTTTTCGTGAAGACATCGATGTACCTGGCGTCGCCTGTCATCTCGAACATCGCCAGCGCACCGACCATGGCTTCGGCCTGCACCCACCAGATTTTCGCGAGCCGATCGGCGGGCTGGCCGGGGAAGCCGTTCTCGTAGAAGCCGCCATGGACGTCGTCCCACCCGAACCGCAGCGCGTGTTCGAACAGTCCGCGGAACAGCTCGTGATAGGGCGCCGTGGGTTGATCGAGGGCGTCGAGGGCGTCGGCCACGAGCCATACGTTTTCGACGTCGTGCCCGTACGACATGCGCGGCATGGGATCGAGCACCGGCGTCCAGTCGCGATGATGGCGATCGGTGCCGGCCATCCACTGACGACGGATCACGGCCTGGGTTTCGATGGTGACCATCTCCGCGAGCCGCTCACGCACGCGGGGCGGCGCGCCGGCACGCACGAACGTGGTGAAGGCCTCCATGAGGTGCATGTGCGTGTTCATCAGTTTCATGTCGGCTGGTGCGCCGAGTGGTGAGTTGACCCCGGGGCCCGGCGCGGACCAGTCAGCCGCGAAGAACTCGCGGTACCCGCCGAACTCGCGGTCGTAGGCCGTCGCCTCGAGCAGATCGAAGAGCCGCAGCGCCAGCGTTCTGGCGTCGGCGCTGCCCGTGGCGATCGAATACTCGGCGAGCGCGTACAGGGCGAACGCCTGGCCGTAGAGGTGCTTGTTGGGATCGATCACCTTCGCGGCCGTGCGATCGACCGACCAGACGAACCCGCCGTGCGTCTGGTCCCACATGCGATCGCGGAGGAAACGGAAGCCGTGATCGGCCGCGTCGCGCAGGCCCGGTTCGGCATGGCGGCTGCGCAACAGGCGCGAGGCCAGCCACAGCTGTCGAGACTGCGAAACGATCATCTTGATGCCGCCTGGCAGCGGTTGTCCGTCCGGGCCGTGGTGGATCAGGTAGCCGCCATGTTCCGTGTCGAGCGTGCGCGGGAACCAGAACGGCATGACGTTCTCGCGCAGGTTCCTTTCGAGGGCCGGAACGTGCGCTGCGAGTGCGGCGGCGCGCGTGGCGACCGTTTCCTGCGCCATTGACGAACCGGAGGGGGCGGCCACGAGGCCGGCAGCCAGCAGGCCCGACAGGGCAGCGCGGCGCATTGCCTTTTTCTTCATCTGATCCTCATTCGATGGTCGGCCAGCGGGAGCGGGTCACGTTCCTCACGATAGAATGCCCGCCGGACAAAATGGACACGCCCGATACCTGCTCTGGATGTGGCCTGGCCGGCGGCCGGGCCCGCTGCCAGGATCTGTTCAACGACGTCTCGCTGCGCGTGCGGGCGCTCGCCTGGACCGACAGCCTCAAGACGTGGCGGCTCATGCACGACGTCTACGCCCTGCAGCATCCCGGCGATCTCTGCGCGTCGTTCAAGGACCTGATCGTTCATCTCGGCGGTGTGGCCTGGGCCCTCGAACACGACGGGTCCGAGCGCGGGCATCGTGCGCTGCTGCAGCTTGCCGGCCGCGATGGCTGGCAGCAACAGTCGTTTCCGCCGCCGCCCGGATGGCCGGTGTCGCGCGGCAGCGTGCTCGTGAGCAGTCTGGAGAAGCTCGCGGAGCCGCCGCTGCTCATGGCCGGCATCGATCGATGGGCGCGCGCCACGTGGGTGGCGTATGTCGATCTGCAGCCGCAGGCGCGAGAGTGGATTCAGCAGGCGGCGCTCCTGACACCAGACCGGCGACACTGACGCGTGTCGAGCGGCGCATGCGTCGCCTCTGCGCCGACGGACGTCTGCGAATCGTGATGTCGAGATCCTCGGGACTATAGCGGTACACCCCCGCTGGTTCAAGCGCGTGCGATGGGGGCACAATTGTCCTATCGTCCGTCCACAACATCCGGCAACGTCGGACACCAGTCGTCGAGGGAGGTCGATCATGGCGAGAACCATGACACTTCGGAGTCGCTGCAGCCGTTGTGAACACGCCGTCGAGCTCGGATTCGTTTCGTGGGCCGGATCCGGTCCTGCCACCGCGGCCGAGTGGGTCTGTCCAGCGTGCCAGGCGTCCAATCATCTGCCGGCCATCGGTCAGGTGACGTGGGTCGACTCGCGCGGCGATCGGACACCACCGCCAGACCGCACGCCTGTAAGGACGCATTGAATAGATAGAAGGCGACCGGCCACCGGCCACCGACGACCGGCTACGTAGGGGCGGGGCTTGCCCCGCCCGGGCGGCCCAAGGGCCGCCCCTACATGACGTAGCGCAGGCCGACGTTCTGTCCGGTAGGGGCGGGCCCCCGTGCCCGCCCAAACCCCGCAGTCCGCCGCCGTGCAGCCCGCCGCCGTGCAGCCGCGCCCCCCTAGCGCGAGTGGATCGACAGTTCTTCGACGATCGCGTTGGGCGGGAGTGTCGCGGCCAGCCACACGCACGCGGCCACGTCGTCGGGCTGCACCATGCGGGCGCGGACGTCTTCGGGCGGCGGCTCGGGACGTTTGTCGAGCAGCGGCGTGTTGATGTCGCGAGGAAAGATCGAACAGGCGCGGATGCCGTGCGCGCGCTCCTCCGCGTTGAGCGACTGCGTCAACCCGGCCAGCCCGAACTTCGATGACACGTACGAGACACCGGCCAGGTCGCGCGCGAGTTTGCCGGCGTCGGAGTTGATGTTGACGACGGTGCCCGTGCCGCGCGCCCGCATGCCGGGCAGGAACGCGCGCACGCAGTAGAAGGCGCCGTGCAGGTTGGTGGCCATCACGAGGTGCCAGTCGTCGATCGACACGTCGCGGAAGGCGCGGCGCCGGATGTTGGTGCCCGCGGAATTGACGAGGACGTCGACGTGGCCGAATCGCGCCAGCACGGCCTCGGACATGCGCTGGACCTGCGCGGCGTCACCGACATCGCACACGAACACGTCGCAGCGCGCCGCGGCGTCACCTGTCAGCTCCGCGGTTTCGCGCAGCGACGCCTCCTGGCGTCCGACGAGCGCCACATGCCAGCCTTCGGTTGCGAATCGCAGCGCGACGGCGCGTCCGACGCCGCTGCCCGCGCCGGTGACGACGATGACGGACATGGCGTTCAGGCGCGCCCCGCGAACTCGCGCGTCTCGGTGTGGACCTTCACCTTCTCGCCTTCCTTGATGAACAGCGGCACGCGGACTTCGAGGCCGGTCTCGAGTGTGGCCGGTTTGGTGACGCCGCCGCTTGCCGTATCGCCCCGGACGCCCGGCTCGGTCTCGGTCACGGTGAGCACGACGTGCGGCGGGAACTGCACGGCAATCGCTTCGCCGTTGTACTTGTCCACCTGCACCTCGAGGTTGTCCGACAGCAGCAGGCGATCGTCGCCGAGTTGATCGGCGTTGAGCGTCAGCGTGTCGTACGTCTCGAGATCCATGAAGTGGTAGCCGTTGCCATCGGCGAACTGGAACGAGGCGGGGACGCGGATCAGATCGGGCTCGCCGAACTTCTCGCCCGCCTTGAAGGTCTTGTCGAAGACCGCGCGCGTCAGCATGTTGCGCATCTTCAGCCGGACCAGTGTCTGGCCACCACGCGCCGTGGGCTTGGAGACTTCGACGTCGAGGCAGTGGTAGGGCGCCCCGTCGTATTCGAAGAACATCTTCCGCTTGATCTCGATCGCTTCAATCAGGCTCGGCATCGCCGGACAGTATATGAAAGCCTGGGAGCCTGGAAGCCTGGAAGCTTGGAAGGCGGTGGGACACTTCCTGCCTCCCTCCTCGCTCCCCAGCTTCCCTGCTCCCCCGCTCCCTACCTTCTATTCAGTACGATCTCGAACGTCTTCCGGTAGGGCACGGCGAGGCCGTCGCGCGTGGCGGGCTGGAAGCGCCAGCGGCGGGCGGCCTCGACGAGCGATGTGTCGTAGATGGGGTGGACGGATTCGACGATGGATGCCGATGCCACGCCGCCGGTTTCGTCGATGATCACCTCGAGCGCGCCGCGGAATGCCATGCGCGCGAGCGCGGGCGGCGGGCTCCACGGCGGCAGCCGGCGTTGCACATCGACCGGCGGCTGCACGAGCGCGTCGGCCTCGGAATAGATCACGATCTCGGTGACCGTTGGTGCGGGCAGGGACGCCGCAGGAGCCGCGGCAGCTGCCGCTGGAGGTGCGACGGGCGTCGTGGGACCTGCAGCCGCAGCTGCCGGTGGCGCCGGTGCTGGAGTGCTCGCCGCGACGGCGGGCGCCGTCGACGGCGCGGCCGCGGGAGCGGCGCCCGTGGGCGCTGGCGCCGGGGCGGCGGCCACTTCGCGCCCGCGGATTTCGCCCTCGGCCAGGTCGAGGAAACCCGCGCTGAGCACCTTCAGATCGCGCAGCCCGTCGACTTCCGCCGCGAAGGCCGCATCGGCCAGCAGGGCCTGCACCTCGCGGAATCCGCGCGCCGCCTGCACGAACTGGCGTTGATCGAATGCCGTTTTCGCGGCCGTGTACCGCGCGCGTGCGGCAGCTGGCAGCAACCGCTGCCGCGTGTCGCGGAACATGGCGTACAGCCGCGGCGACACCTCATCCTCGGGCAACGCGTACGTCGGGTGCTCCATCACGAGACGTTCGAGTGTGCGTTCCGCGTCCGCGACGCGGCTCAGCCCGAGCAGGCACAGCGCCCGGTACTGCGCGGCGCGCTCGGCGTTGATGCGCGGCCCGGCGGCGTCGAGCCGCGCAAGCGCTTCTTCATAGGATGCCAGCGCGTACAACTCGCGGACGCGCGTGAGTTCATCGGTGGCGATCGTGGCGCCTGGCTGCTGCAGGCCCAGCGCCACGACGAACAGCGTGCCGGCCAGGAAGGTCATCGTCCGAAGTCCACACCAACGCGCGTGGCCGTGTGCGTGGTGACGCGCACGCGCTGTTTCCGTTCACCGAGCCGGGGATGTTTCCACACGATGTCGTGCTCGCCGATGGGGACGGCGATGTGACCGAGAGGGGTTTGTCCGACGGACTGGCCGTCGACCCACACGTCGGCCCACGGAACGGCGCTGATCGACAGCGAACCGTTCGGCAGCGTCACGGGTACGTCGACGGTGCGGCCGGCCTGGACCTGCGCGCGGACGTCGCCGCGGTACTCATAGTCGGGCGCGCGCAGTTCGAGTTCGTGCGCGCCAACGGGCAGCATGATGCGTTCGCTGCTCGTCGTGCCCACGAGCCGGCCGTTGTCGAAGATCTGCATGTCGAACGGTGTCCGGATCGAAATCCATCCGCCGGTGGCGCCCGCCGGCGTCATGGCCGCGGCAACGCTCGCCGTTCCGCCGGCCACGACGTTGATGACGCGGTTGACGGTCGCGGTGCCGTCGGTGACGACGACGCGGTGCTGACCCGCGGGGATGGCGGCGAGCACGAGCGGCGTGACGCCGCGCGACGTGCCGTCCACCAGCACGCGTGCGCCCGGGGGATCGGACGTGATCTCCAACCGGCCAGACGAGGCGAGGCTCGGCACGAGGTCGACGAATGGCTGGACCGTGGCGTTCGCTTCGACCGTGAGCGGCAGCACGCGCGTGACGGTGTTGTTGCGCAGCTGCAGCGTGTATTCGCCCGGCGGCATCGTCACCCGCAGCGGCGTGACGCCCTTCGGCTCATCGTCGATGAAGACCTGCGCACCCGCGGGATTCGATGACACGTCGACCACGCCGACGACCGGCGGCGGCGTGACGGTTGCGGCGGCCGCGGCCGCAAACGCGGCAGACGCTTCCGCATCGGGCGCCGGGCTCGATGCCGTGCGCAGATACCCGATGGCGGGTACCGCGATTGAGGTGAGCACGAGCATGCCGATGAGCACCGGGACACGCCGCGACGGAGCTTCCTTGCGCGGCGGCGGCATGTAGGACAGTGCCGCCGGATCGAGTGCGCCGCGCCCGAAGCCGTGACCTGGCGCGGGTGGCTGCGTGCTGTCGTGAGATTGATGGTCGGAGGAGAATGATGACGCCATGGGAGGGGCCGGCCTCCCGAGAGGCAAGTACGTTGCCAGCCGAACGCGGCGCGATCCGGAAAACGCCGCCGGCGCGCGATTACAGCTTGTGCGCGCGGTACACAGTCCTGAAAGTCGCGCGGCGATGTATCCTTGCGCCGGATTTGTTTCCATGACCATTCCCGCCATGCAACCGGGCCGTGCCATCGAGGGCATCTCGGCCGTGCTCCTGCCGTATCTGTCTGACGGACGGCCCGACTGGGCGGCGTTCCGCGGCCTCGTCGATCGCACGTGGACGGCCGGGCTGACGCCGGCCGTCAACATGGATACCGGCTACGTCAACCTCATTACGCGGGAGGAACGCGCGCGCGTGCTGGCCGAAACCGTCGAGGTCGGCCGTGGGCGCCGATTCGTGGCCGGGTGTTTCATCGAGGGCGAGACGGGCGATCCGGTCCGGCTGTATCTGCGCGAGGTCGCGTCCATCAGGGCGGCCGGCGGCACGCCAATCCTTTTTCAGTCGTCAGCGCTCGCCGCGCTCGACGAAGACGGCATCTACGGCGTGTACGCGGGCGTCGCGGCTGAAGGTGGTCCGATGCTCGCGTTCGAGCTCGGGACGATGTTCGCGCCGTTCGGGCGGATCTATTCCGACGATCTCTTCCGCCGCATCATGAGTCTCGAGCCGTTCATCGGCGCGAAGCACTCGTCGCTCGATCGCCTGGTCGAATGGCGGCGGCTCGATCTGCGCGATCGCCACCGGCCCGGCTTCAAGATCTACACGGGCAACGATCTGGCCATCGACATGGTGTTCTACGGCAGCGACTACCTGCTGGGGCTGTCGGCGTTTCACGTCGAGGCGTTCGCCGCGCGCGATCGCCTGTGGCGCGCGGGCGATCCGCGGGCGATGGCCATCAACGATCTGCTGCAGTATCTCGGGCAGCTGGCGTTCCGTGCGCCCGTGCCGGCGTACAAACACTCGGCCGCGCAGTTCCTGAAGCACCGCGGGCTCATCCGCGACGATTGTCCGCACCCGCGCGGCGCCGTGCGGCCCGAAAGTGACGTCGATCTGCTCGGCGACATCGCGGATCGACTGGAGCGCACACTCGTGGAACTCGAATCATGAGCCGGCCGGCATTTCCCCGTATCGCCGCGCTGAAGAACCCCGCACTCCTGCGCGCGCACCTCGAGCGCAGCGGCATCAGGATCGACTTCGACGACACGCTGGCGCCCGGTGCCGGGTCGCCGCTCGGCCAGCCCCTCGACGTCCACGGATTCCGCATCGGCAATCGCTTCTGCGTGCTGCCGATGGAAGGCTGGGACGGGACGCTCGACGGGCAGCCGAGCGAGCACACGCGGCGTCGCTGGCAGCGCTTCGGTGCGAGCGGCGCCAAGCTCATCTGGGGCGGCGAGGCCGTGGCCGTGCGGCACGACGGCCGTGCGAGTCCGAACCAGCTGATGCTGTCTGAACGCAACCAGGCATCGATTGCCGCGCTTCGCGACGAGCTCGTCACGGCGCACCGGCAGTCGTTCGGCGCCAACGCGGACGGCGACCTCTACATCGGGCTGCAGCTCACCCACTCGGGGCGATTCGCGAAACCGAATGCGTCGGATCGGCCGGAGCCGCTCACGGCCGGCCCGCATCCCATTCTCGACACACGCGTCGCCGGTCCGGTGCCCGTGTTGAGCGACGACGATCTCGATCGGCTCGTCGACGAGTTCATCGTCGCAGCCGGCCGCGCGGCGGCGTGCGGCTTTCAGTTCGTCGACGTCAAGTTGTGTCACGGGTATCTCGGACACGAGTTGATTGGTGCGCGCCAGCGGCCCGGCCGTTATGGCGGATCGCTCGAGAACCGCCTGCGGTTCCCGCGCAGCATCATCGAAGGGATCCAGGCGGCGGTGCCGGGGCTGAAGATTGGCGTGCGGTTGTCGGCCTTCGATCTCGTGCCGTACCGCAAGGGTGCTGGCGGCGTCGGTGAACCCGACGGCGTGATGCCGCAGGAACCGCCGATCGGCTTCGGTCTGGCCGACGATGGCGACATGCACGCGGCGCTCGAGGAGAGCCGTGCGCTCATCGGCATGCTGGAAGGGCTCGGCGTCAGGATGGTCTGCGTCACCGGCGGCAGCCCGTACTACTGCCCGCACACGCAGCGCCCGGCGTTCTTTCCGCCGGCCGATGGGTATCTGCCGCCCGAGGATCCGCTGTGCGGCGTGGCGCGTCAGATTGACGCCACCGCCAGGCTCAAGGCGGCGTTTCCGTCGATGACGTTCGTCGGATCCGCATACAGCTACCTGCAGGAGTGGCTGCCGAACGTCGGTCAGTACAACGTGCGCGAGGGGCTCACCGACTTCGTTGGTCTGGGCCGCATCGTGCTGTCGTATCCCGATCTGCCCGCCGACGTGCTGGCGGATCGGCCGCTCAGGCGCGGCGACATCTGCCGCACTTTCAGCGACTGCACGACCGGACCTCGCCTCGGGTTCATCTCGGGGTGTTATCCCCTCGATGCGCGGTACAAGGCCATGCCGGAGGCCGCGAAGGTGTTGAGCGTTCGGACGAGTATGACTGCGGGAGAGTCGCGATGAGAAGTGTCGTGCGCGTACTGGCGGCCGTCGTTGCCGTTGCACTGGTCGTGGGTGGTGGACCCGGCGCGGTGGGATCCGCGCAGGCGCCGGCGCGCAAGCGCGTGCTGGCGATCGGCGACACGCACAGCGGGTTCACGCACGATTCGATCAGTCATGCGCTGTCGGTCATCAATCGGCTGGGCCGGGATACAGGACTCTGGGACACGTTCATCCGCACCGACTCGCAGTGGATCACGAAGCAGCCGGTTCCTGCACCCGCGCGCAACGCGCGCACGCTGGACTACTTCGATGCGGTGTTCATGTTCGTGTCGGGTGAGGGCAACCTGACCGACCAGCAGAAGCGCGACTTCGTGTCGTTCGTGCGCGACGACGGGAAAGGGCTGATTGCCGCGCACTCGGGCAATGCGGCGTTCTACGAGTGGTCCGAGTACGGCGAGATGGTCGGTGGCTACTTCGACAATCACCCCTGGAACGTGGTCGAAGCGCGCGTGCGTGTCGAGGCGCCGGACTTTCCCGCGATGAAGCACTTTCCGGCGGCGTTCACACGCACCGAGGAGTACTACGTGCTGCGTCCGGCGCCCTATTCGCGCGAGAAGGTCCGGGTGCTGGCCAGCATCGACCCCTCATCTGTCGATCTCAAACATCCCGATCTGCGCCGCACCGACAACGACTTCCCGGTGGCGATGGCGCGAACCTACGGCAAGGGCCGCACGTTCTGGTCCGCCTTCGGCCACACGGCCAACACCTGGGACGATCCCGCGATTCAGACGATGTACCTGGAAGCGATGAAGTGGGCGCTGGGACTGGTTGAGGGGGACGCTTCGCCGAGGAGATGATGGAAGGCTGGGAGGCGACAGGCGGGAAGGCTTCCAGCCTCCTTCCCGCCTGCAGCCTTCCGGCCTTCCTTTACCCCACGCTCCAGACGTCCGCCCGCGCCTCGGCCTGCGCGCGCGTGACTTCCAGATTCGCGTTGATGTCGGGCTTCGACATCGTCACGGCGTCCGACATCGACTGTCCCTCGTTGAGCACGCGGTGCTTCAGCAGTACGAAGGGAATGCCGGTGTTGCGCGACAGATAGGCGACCGTGGCGAACTGCTCGGCGCTCTCGAAGCCGCTGGCAGCCATTTCGACGTTCGTGCCGCGCGAGAGTACGGGCTTCAGCCGCGCCTGGAGCGCCGGGGCGCTGGGTGCGACCGCGGCGATGCGCGTGGTGGTCGCGCGTTCGACGCGCGCCTCGCGCGCGGTTTCGATCGTGGCCTCGCGTTCGATCGCTGGCGGTGTGGATTCGACAACGGTCACGGTGTCCGCGTCGGTGGTGAACCGGGCGCGGTCGGTGACGTATGGTGCCATCCACACGCCGACGGCCATCGCGCCGGCCATACCGAGGGCCACCAGTGAGGCTTTGGTCAACGACATGCTGCACCTCCTCAGGGAGCTGTGACCCTGTAGTGCAAGACCCGTGACAGGCCGGGGGCGGTCGCCGATGTTGAAGAAAAAGGCCCAAAAGCGTCGTTTTCTGACGACTCTTCCCGCTGTGGGCACGCCAGCACCCAGGATTGGCACGCGCACCGGCTCCGCACTGCGCGAAGTGCTTGACCCCCGGGTCCGGCGGCGGATATCGTCGTTCGCGTGGAACGGGGTGCATCCTCAGCCCTGTGACTTCCAAAACCTGAAATGCGTTCGTAGCGGGCTCTTCATCGAGCCGTTACGTTGCCCCGCTACCATCCGCTTTCGGTCGTGGTGCCGACGGCGGAGTTCTGGCCACGTCCCAGCCCTGGTTCCGAGCCCGGACCCTTGGGGGAGGTTACATGCTACGTGTGTTGTCGCGGGTCGTTCTGATCCACACGCTGAGTCTCGTGCTGCTCGGCGGTTTCGCTGCTGGTGTCGCCGCACAAGGTGTGACCACAGCGTCCATTGCAGGCATCGTCAACGACGCGCAGGGGCAGCCGATGCCCGGCGTCACCGTCGTGGCGGTCCATCAGCCTTCGGGATCGACGTACAACGCGGTAACGCGCGGTGACGGCCGGTACACGATTCCCGGCGCGCGCGTCGGTGGTCCCTACGAAGTGACGGCGACGCTGTCGGGCTTCCAGACGCAGGTGCGCAGCGACGTCATGTTGAGTCTCGGCGTCGCGGCTGACGTCGACTTCGTGCTCGGCCTGGCAGGCGTGCAGGAGACGGTGACGGTCACCGGCGTGACCGATCCGGTGTTCAGTTCGCAGCGGACGGGCGCGGCGACGGCGGTCACGCGCGCCGATCTCGGATCGCTGCCGACGATTTCCGGCCGCCTCTCCGACGTCACGCGGCTGACGCCGCAGGCGAGCGGCTCGTCGTTCGCGGGTCAGGACAACCGTCTCAACAACATGACGGTGGACGGATCGTTCTTCAACAATGCGTTCGGGCTGGGATCGGAACCGGGTGCGCGCACGGGCGTGGCGCCGATTTCGCTCGAGTCGCTCGAGCAGGTGCAGGTGAGCATCGCGCCGTACGACGTGCGGCAGGGCAGCTTCATCGGCGCGGCCATCAACAGCGTGACGCGCAGCGGCACGAACCAGCTCCGCGGCTCGGTCTATCACCGGCTGCGCGACGACAGCTTCGTCGGCACCGATGCGGCCGGTGCGACGGTGAATCCGGGCACGTTCTCGTTCCGCAACACCGGCGTGTCGCTGGGCGGCCCGATCGTCCGCAACCGGCTGTTCGCGTTCGGCAGTTTCGAGAACGAACGGTCGGAGCGTCCGCTCTCGACGCTCGTGGCCAACCGCGGTGGTGAGGCGGTCGGCGGCAACATCACGCGCGTGCTCGCGTCGGATCTGGATCAGTTGAGCTCGTTCCTGCGCCAGAACTTCGGCTACGAGACCGGCGGCTACGAAAACCTGCCCAGCCTGACCCCCGCGAAGCGCTACCTGGTCCGCACCGACTACAACCTGACGAACACCAACAAGATCAGCTTCCGCTACTCGCAGCTCGACTCGAGTTCCGACAGTGCGCCGTCGCTGTCGTCGTCGGCCGGCATCGGACGCACGTTCGGCATCAATGGCGGTCTGTTCTTCGAGCGATCGAAGTACTCGCTGCTCGAGAACATCAAGTCGGGCGTTGGCGAGTGGACGTCGGTCATCGCCGGCACGATGTCGAACAACCTGATCATCGGGTTCACGTCGAACGACGAGAGCCGCGGCGACATCGGCCCGCTGTTTCCCTACGTCGACATCCTGAAGGACGGCGTGTCGTACGCCACGTTCGGCGCCGAGGCGTTCACGGTGCAGAACCAGCTGCGCTACCGGACGTTCCAGATCCAGAACAACTTCACGAAGTTCGGCAACCGGCACACGCTGACGTTCGGCTTCTCGGCACAGCGGTACGGCGCCGAGAACGTGTTCTGGAGCTGCTGCCCGCAGAGCAACTACACGTACAACTCGCTCGAGGACTTCTACGCCGACGCGAACGACTTCCTCGCCAACCCGAACCGGGCATCGTCGCCCGTGTCGCTCCGCCGCTTCAAGGTACGCTACTCGAACCTGCCGGGGCTCGATGAGCCGCTTCAGGAGCTGCGCGTCTGGTACAACGGCGCGTACGCGCAGGACGAGTGGCGGCCACGGCGCGACGTGACGGTCACGGCCGGTGTGCGGGCCGACGTCTCGATCTTCGCCAACACCGCCTACCGCAACGACAAGGCCGACGCCCTCACGTTCCGTGCGCCGGACGGCAGCCCGATTCAGTTCCAGACGGGCGAGATGCCGGCGACGAAGGTGCTCTGGTCGCCGCGGGCGGCCGTCAACTGGGATCTGGGTGGCCGGCAGCAGACGCAGCTCCGGATGGGCACGGGCCTGTTCACCGGGCCGCCGCTCTACGTCTGGATCTCGAACCAGCTCGGCAACACCGGCGTGCTCATCGGTGAGGAAGTGGTCGACAACACGACGACCCGTCCGTTCAATCCGAACCCGGACACCTACAAGCCGGGGACCGTCACCGGCGAGGGCGCGAACAGCTTCGAGTTGAACGTCACCGACCGGGACTTCAAGTTCCCGCAGGTGTGGCGGTCGAACATCGGCGTCGACCACCGGCTGCCGTGGCGCATGACCGGCACGGTCGAGTTCCTCTACACGAAGGACATCAACGGCTACGCGTACTACAACGCCAACCTGCCGGCGGCGCAGACGGCGTTCACGGGCGCCGACAACCGTCCGCGGTACACCTCGAACCGCATCAACACCGCGCCGGGCAACGTGATCACGAGCGCGATGGTGCTCACCAACCAGAGCGAAGGCTCGTCCTGGAACATTGCCGCCAGCCTCGCGAAGAACGCCGCCAACGGCCTGTCGTTCCGCGGCGCCTACAGCTACGGCATTGCGAAGAACACGATCGATCCGGGCTCGACGGCCGGCTCGACGTTCCTCAACAACCAGCACACCGGCGATCCGAACAACCCGGGGCTCGGCTGGAGCGGCGGCACGATGGGACACCGCGTGTACGTGCAGGCCTCGTACTCGCGTGAGTACTTCGGCTTCGGCGCGACGACGTTCTCGACCTTCTGGGAAGCGCGCCCGGCCCAGCAGAACTTCACGACGCGCGCCAGCTACGTCTATGGTGGCGATCCGAACGGTGACGGCGGTTCGAACAACGACCTGATCTACGTGCCGCGCGACGCCTCGGAGATGAACTTCGTCGAGTTCGCGGCCGGTGGCCGGACGTTCACGGTTGCCGACCAGATTGCGGCCTTCGAGGCCTACGTCGCGCAGGACCCCTACCTGGGCAGCCGGCGTGGCCAGTTCGCCGAGCGTGGCGGGCTCGCGATGCCGCTCGTGTCGAAGATGGACTTCAGCGTGATTCAGCAGGTGTTCCGTAACGTCGCCGGCCGCCGCAACGCGGGCGAGATTCGGCTCGACGTCACCAACTTCGGAAACCTCCTGAACCCGAACTGGGGCGTTGGCCAGCGGACCGTCATCACCAACGGCGGCGCCAACAGCATTCCGCTGCTGACCAACGCGGCCGTCGATGCGCAGGGCCGAATCGCCTACCGCATGGCGGTCGTCAACAACGAACTCGTCACCAGCACGTTCCAGAAGAGCGCGTTCCTCAGCGATACGTACTCGATGATGCTGAGCTTCAGGTACTCGTTCAACTAGAGGCTGGGAGGCGGCAAGGCGGGGAGGAGGCTGGAAGGCCTGCTCTCCGTCCTTGCCGCTTTCGGCTTCCAGCCTTCCTGTCTCCTCCCCGCCTGTCGCCTCCCAGCCTTCCCCTACCTCCCCGGCGGATACTTCATCAACTTGCGCTGCAGCGATCGGCGATGCAGGCCGAGCACGCGTGCGGCTTCCGAGATGTTGTGCCCGCAGTCGACGAGCACGCGATTGATGTGCTCCCACTCGACGCGGTCGAGCGACATCGGTTGCAGCGGGGCCGTTGCCGCGTTGGCGCCGTCGCGCGAGAACGCGGCGAGAATCTCATCGGCGTCCGCCGGCTTCGTCAGGTAGTGCACGGCACCGCGGCGCACGGCTTCGACCGCCGTGGCGACGCTCCCGTATCCGGTGAGCACCACGATTTTCGTCGCCGGGTCGACGGCGAGCAGCTTCGGGATCAGGTCCAGCCCGTTGCCGCCGGGCATGCGCAGATCGAGCACGACCAGTTCCGGCGCCTCGATGGCCGCGGCCGCCTCGGCTTCCGCCAGATCGGCGGCCTGACGCACGTCGATCCCCCGCGCCGTGAACGCGCGCGCCAGCCGTTCGCGCAGCAATTCGTCGTCTTCGACCAGCAGGAGCAGCGGCGCGTGTGTCATGACGTGTGTGATCCGGGGAGTCGCGACGGGAGCACGATGGCGACGGTCGTGCCCTCGCCGGGATGTGACCTGAGCGTCAAGGTGCCGCCCAGTTGTTCGATCGTCGAACGCGCGACGAAGAAGCCGAGGCCCGTGCCTTCACCTTGAGGCTTCGTCGTGTAGAACGGTTCGCCAACGCGCGCCAGCACGTCGGGCGCCATGCCTGCGCCCGCGTCCACGACATCGACTTTCACCATACCCGCCGCGTCGACGGTGGCCGACACGCCGACGACGCCGTCTGGCGCCGACGCCTGGAAACCGTTGCGGATGAGATTGACGAGCGCCCGCCTGACGGCATGCGGTGGCCAGTGAACCTCGTGCGCGCTGTCTCCGGACGAGGCAACGAGCACACGCGGGCGTTCGTCGCGAGGCAGGCTCGCGATCGCGGCGTCGATGACCGCCGATATCGTCGCCGGCTCGACGCCTTCGCCAAGCGGCTCGCTGAACCGTCCCGCCATGTCGTGCAGCAGTCGGCGGCATCGTTCGACCTCGGCGCGGATCAACGTTGCATCATCGCGCAGTTCAGGAGTCGACGTGGCCTCGAGCGACCGTTCCAGTTCGCGTGCCGCCACGGCAATGGTGCCGAGCGGCGTGCTCAGTTCGTGTGCTGCCCCGGCGGCCAGCGTCGACATGGCGGCAAGCCGGGCATCGCGGGCTGCGCGTTCCTGGAGATCGGCGAGCGCACGGTCCCGTCGCGCAATGAGCGAGGCCAGCCGCGCGACGAGAATGGCGACGATGAGCGACGTGGCCGCGAAGGCCAGCCACATGCCGCGAACGTGCAGCCCGATTTCCGGGTGCATCGTGCCCGCGAGCGCGACTTCGTCGGATGGGGCGAGAAACAGCAGGCCGTAGCCGCCGATCGAGAGCGCCGTGACGGTCCAGGCCCAGATGCGGTCGAGGACGAGCGCCGCCAGCACGATGTAGACGAGATAGAAGATGCTCACCGGATTGAGGACGCCGCCGGCGCCGTGCAGCAGCCACGAGAGAATGGCGACGTCGGCGCTGACCAGCCAGCCGCCCGCGGTCATCGCGACCGGCAGCCGCCGGCCGAGCCGCCAGCTCAGCCAGAGGTTCGAGAGCGCCGACAGGCCGATGAGCACGATCGGCGCCGAGAGGCGCTGCGCGTCGGTCAGGCCCTGCGCCCCGGCGACCACGGCAGCCACCTGCGCGAGCACTCCGGCCCATCGCACGGTCACGAGCCATGGCAGGGCAACGCCGTCGAGCAGGTCCGGTCGGAAGGGCATGTGGCGGCATTATCGATCGCCGGCGCCCCGCCTCGCCGTCGTGCCGCCTGCGGCCGCGCAGCCCCTTCCACATACAATGGCGCTCCCGGAGGAGCCCGCGTGTCGCTGCAACTGAAACCCACCCTCACACTGGACCTGGCCCGGCGTCTGGCCGACGAAGCCGAGCGCCACATTGCCGCGCGCGGCTTCGCCATGTTCGTCGCCATCGTCGATGCGGCCGGGACGCCGCTGTTCGTGGCGCGATACAGCGACGCGCAGCCGGCCAGCTACGAGGTCGCGGTCCAGAAGGCGCAGGCGGCTTTGCGTTTCCGGCGGCCGACGAAGGGCTTCGAGGACCGCGTCATCAAGGACGGTCGCGTCAATCTGCTGACACTCGCCGGTATCGTTGCCGTCGAGGGTGGGCTGCCGTTCGTTGTCGACGGCGCATTCGTGGGCGCCATTGGCGTCAGCGGCGGCACCGGAGCCGAGGACGGCGAGGTTGCGGCTGTCGCAGTGGCTGCGCTGCCGGGGTTGCTTGGGTAGCTCTTCAGGTGCGACTTTTTCACCTTTGGAGCCGCGTCGGGCCGACACGGGCGGCGGCCCTACGTGGTCATCGTAGGGGGCGGGCCCCCCGCTTGTCCCGGCCTCCGCTGCCGGTCTATCGTAAAGCCTCGAAAATCCGCACGCTGTGTCCGACATGATTGAGAGCGCCGCTCAGCAGTTGACGTCTTCCTCTTGTTGCTACCGTGCGACCGGGCGGATCGCATGATCAACCGGCCCAACGTCTGCCTCGTGCTCATCGGTCCACCGGGTTCCGGCAAGGGCACGCAGGCAACGCGCATTCGCGAGCGGTACGACGTGCCGTGGATCTCGACCGGCGACATCCTCCGGGCCGCGGTCAAGGCCGGCACGCCGCTGGGCGTTCAGGTCCAGACGTTGCTGTCGGCCGGTGCTCTGGTCGACGACGGGCTGATGATCGATCTGGTCCGCGAGCGGCTCGGCAGGGACGACACGGGCCGCGGTTACATCCTCGACGGCTTCCCGCGCACGCTGACGCAGGCGGCGGCGCTCGACGAGATGGCGGCCGGGACGCCGCTCTTCGCGCTCGTGCTCGATGTGCCGGAGCAGGAGCTCGAGCGCCGGCTGACGTCGCGCCGCATCTGCACGAAGTGCAAGACGCTGTCGACATCCCGCAGTCTCTACGGTTCGGAAGAGGAGCTGTGCTCGAAGTGTGGCTCGGTCCTCATCACGCGCGACGACGACAACATCGTCACCATCCGGCATCGGCTCGAGAACTACCGCACCCTCACGGCGCCACTGATTGCGCACTACCAGGCACGCAACGGCCTGGCGATCGTCGATGGCCTCCGGCCGCCCGACGAGGTGACGACGTCGATCGTGAAGTTGATCGACGCGCGCCGCGCATGAGGGTCAGCCGCGTGCCGCGTCGATCACGCGTCCGGCGTGTTCGAGCTCGTCCTGATTGACCGTGTGACCCATGCCCGGGTAGATGCGGAGCGTCACGTCGCCGCCCATGCGTGCGAGCGCGTCGGCCGATTCCTCGACGCGCGCGAGCGGAATGTGGTCGTCGATGTCCGAGCACCCGAGAAAGACGGGCGTACCATCGAGTGAGCCCGGCGCGGTCCACGTCGTGCCCGGCGGACCGATCAGGCCGCCGCTCAGCATGACGAGGCCGCCCCAGCGGCGCGGATGACGCGCGACGAACTCGGACGACAGGCACGCGCCCTGGGAGAAGCCCAGGAAGATGATTCGCTCGCGACGCACGCCCTCGCGCGTCAGCTCGTCGACCAGCGTGTCGATGCGGCGCAGCGCCGAACTGAGGAACGGCTCGTTCGACGCGATCTCCGCGATGAACCGATTCGGGTACCACCGGCGATCGGCGGCCGCCGGTGCGAGCCACGCGACGTCCGGGCGTGTGAGCATCCGCTCGAGGCCCAGGATGTCGGACGGCGCGGCGCCGCGACCGTGAATGGCGATGACCACGGCTGCTGCGCCAGACACAGGGGCGCCTGCCGTGACGATGGCCTGATTGGCGTGGGGATCGTGTGTCGTCATTGCGGATGTGTCACCGCGGCGAGCCCGGCTTCGATGGTCGTGCGATGCGATTCCTCCCACGACGGCAGCTTCAGCAGCCGCCCGAGCGCCTCGACCGGTTCGTCTGCCGTGAAACCGGGCGCGCTGGTGGCAATCTCGAAGAGCACGCCGCCCGGCTCCCGGAAGTAGATCGACTGGAAGTACTGCCGATCCTGTACGGGAGTCACCATCACGCCTCGGCTCGTGAGCCGTTCCCGCATGGCAAGTTGTTCGGCCGGCGATGACACGGCCATGGCCACGTGGTGCACGGTGCCGAGACCGTTGACGCCCGATGGACGGCCATGTCCGTCGATGACGTCGAAGATGTGCCCGGGACCCTCGCCGCCGACGACGAGCCGAGACCGGCCATCGTCCTCGGCGCGCACGGCGAAGCCGAGAAGGTCCGTCATGAACTCGATCGTGTGTGCGGCCGCGCGGCTGGTGAGCGTCACGCTGTGGATGCCGCGAATCGCACCGGCTGCGTCGAGATCGCCGGCCGTCCAGGGTTCTCGATCGTCACGATCCGTTTCGATCAGCTCTATCGCCAGCCCCGAGGGGTCGTGCACGACGAGCACCGGGTCGTCGAAACGCCGGCCGATCGTGGTGGCGTCGAACCCGCGCGTCTTCAGCCGGTCGCGCCAGAAGCCAATCGATCCCGTCGGAATCGAGAACGTCGTGGCCGTCACCTGTCCGGCCCCGATGACGCCCTGGCGTACGCCATGTCCGCGGTACGGGAACGTCGTCCAGATCGTGCCCGGCGTGCCGGCGCGATCGCCGTAATAGAAGTGGTAGACGAAGGGGTTGTCGAAGTTGACCGTCTTCTTCACCAGCCGCAGCGCCAATGCGCCGGCCGCAAAGTCCAGGTCTGCCTGCGCGTCGTCAACGGTGGCCGTGACGTGGTGAAGACCGCGGATGGGGGAGTGCACGCGGGAAGCTTAACAGGCGCGGCTGCATAGGGGCGGGCACAGGGGCCCGCCCCTACGCCCCTATCTCTTGTTGATCGGCAGCGACACACCGAGGAAGAAACGGACAGGATCGCCGTCGTTGAAGATGAACTGGACTTCACCGCGGAAGTTCAGGTTCGGCTTCCAGGCGATGTCGATGCCGCCACCGAGGGCGGGCGAGAAATCGGTGTCGCCGCAGCAGTGGGCGATACCGACGAGGAACTGCGCGTATGGCAGGACCTTGCCCTGCGTGTTGAACGTGAACCGCGGTCCGCCCATGAAGGTCACGACCGTGCCGCCGTCGAAGTCGTTCAGGCCGAAGTCGCCGACGATGCCGAGCCGGCCGGTTTCGTTGGTGTCGAGCGCGTTGAACAGCGCGTTGGCGCCGAAGCCGATGCCCGTTGATTCGGAGATGTTCATGAACGTCAGGCCGAGGCCGACGAGCATGGTCTGTTCATCGCCGCCCGAGGCGGGCTGCGAGGGCTGCTGCGCGGCAGCCGGAATGGCCAGCCCGAGCACAAGGGCGGCGGTGATACAGCACTTTTTGAACGTCGACGTGTACATGTTGATGGGTCCTCGTTTTCTGTATGACGTATTGAAAAAACCCCGGCCGTTCGCCGCGGTTCCGGCGTTCGATCACCGGAATCACAACGTCAGCTGGGGGTCTCAGCAAGATACACCGGAACGGCACAGAACCGGTACATCGAGTTAACGCCATCGTCCACCGGGCGACATTCGACCGTCATGCCCGCCGCCGATCCTCGTGGTGCTTCTGCCGGTGATTGACGATGGCCGGTGGGGGAGCGCGACTCGGCCGCGGCCGGAATGTGCCGGCGCTCGAGCACCTCACTCCCCGCCGACCATCGCCAGTCACCGGCGGCGAGCGGCGACGTGCGTCAGATGTGCGCATCGCCGCGTCTGGAGGCGTCGTTGAAACTCGACACCCACGTCCACTCGCACTACTCCGGCTACTCGACCATTCCCGGACTCACGCGGCTGATGCGCGAGTCGTACAACACACCCGACGGCATCTACCGCATGGCGAAGGCGCGCGGCATGGATCTGGTGACCATCACCGATCACGATGTCATTGCCGGCGCCCTCACGATTGCCGATCGACCCGATGTGATCGTCGGGTGCGAGGTCACCGGCGTCTTCCCCGGCGACGGCGTGCGCGTGCATCTCGGCGTGCTCGGACTGTCGGAGACGCAGTTCGGTGAAATCCAGCGGCTTCGTTTCGATGTGTGCGAGCTGCTGCCGTATCTGCGTCAGGAGCGGCTGTTCGTATCGCTCAATCACGTGGCGTCGCGCGTCAACGGCCGCATCACCGGCGCACACGTGGCCGCGCTCATTCCGTGGGTCAACGGCCTCGAGGTGATCAACGGGTCGCGTCTCGATCTGCAGAACCGCACCGCCGCACAACTCGCGGCGGCTCACGGCAAGGTCGGCATCGCCGGCAGCGACTGTCACACGATGCGCGCCGTCGGACACACGTGGGTCGAGGCGCCGCACGCCACGACGCGCGAGGAGTTCCTCGATGAACTGCACGCCGGCCGCGTCCGCGTCGGCGGCCGGCAGGGCAACGTCCTGACGATGTCGTCCGACGTCATCCGGATGACGACATCGCTCTACGCCGAACACGGACGCGCGTTCGTCGATCGGCCGTGGCGATGGCGGCGACAGTTGATGGTGACGTGTCTGGCCCTCGGCGTGCCGCTCGTCACCGTGCCGCTCGTCCTCGCGTCGCTGCACTTCATGCTGGAGGCGCGGTTCAACCGGTCGTTGTTGAAGGACATGGCGAGATTCCCGATGCTTCGGGTGCCCGAGCTGGCGTGATGCGCGTCGCGGTTTTCACCGACAACGATTTCGACAAGGTCAACGGCGTCACCACGACGTGGCGCGCCGTGCTCGACGTCGCGCGTGCCTCGCGCGGCGTCCGCATGTTTACCGCGAGCGATGCCGACGTCGACCTGCCGGACTACTACGCCGCCGGATCGTTCGGCGCGGGCCTGCCCTGGTATCGCGACATGCGCGTGTTCTGGCCGAGCGTCACGCGATTCGATCGGGAACTTCGCCGCCATCGGACGACGGTGATTCACGTCGCCACGCCAGGGCCGGTCGGTCTCGTCGGCCGCTACCTCGCCGGCCGCCACGGTCTGCCGCTCGTCGGCAGCTATCACACGCAGCTCGGTGACTACGTTCGCGTGTTCAGTGGATCGCGGATGCTCGGCTCGGCACTCGATCGTTACATGCGCTGGTTCTATCGGCCGTGCGCATCCCTGCTCGCGCCCTCCGAGTCCACCGCCGGGGATCTCGCGCGTCGTGGCTATCCCGCTGAACGCCTGGGCGTCTGGCCGCGCGGCGTCGACTGCGACCGGTTTTCGCCGGCCCGGCGTTCCGAGACGTTGCGGCGGGCGTGGCGTGTGGACGAACGACGGCCGGCCATCATCTATGCCGGTCGTCTGTCGGCCGAGAAGGGCCTGCGCGCGGCCGGTGCGTTCCAGCGCGCGCTGCACCGTCACGCGGTCGACCATCGCTTCATCTTCGTCGGCGACGGACCGCTGCGATCGGAGCTCGGAACGCTCATGCCCGATGCGGTGTTCACGGGCACGTTGTCGCACGACGAAGTCGCCGCAGCAATGGCGTCGGCCGATCTCTTCTACTTTCCCAGCGCGACCGACACGTTCGGCAACGTCGTCCTCGAGGCGCAGGCGTCGGGCCTGCCGGTGCTCGTCAGCGACCGCGGCGGCCCGTGCCAGCAGATGCGTCCCGGCGTGACGGGCGAGGTCTGCACGGCTGACGACGTCGGCGCGTTCGCGCAGGCCGCTGTTGGACTGCTGCGCGACCCGCGTCGTCGCGCGGCCTGCACGGCCGCCGCCCGCGATTACGCGCTCGGCCGATCGTGGGAGGCCGCCGTGCAGCCACTGTTTGCCGCATGGGGCGATGCCGATGCCGTGTGGTGCGCGTCGCACGCCGCCACCGGCGCGGTACTGTCCTCCGCGCCGACCGTCACGCGCCGGGCGTCGTGATGCCGCACGGGAACCTCGCGCGTCGCGTGGCACGCGTGTGGAACTGGAAGTCGGCGCTCGTGAGCGCCATGATGCGGGCGCCGATCTTCTTCGCGGTGAACCTCCAGGCCGGCCTCGATGCGGCGACCGCCGCGTTTGTCACCGAGTTTGTCTATCGCGTCTGTTCTGCCGGGTTCTACGGCGCCCTCACCGCGTATTTCGCCCGGCGGCGCCATCAGCGCGCGGCCACGATTCAAGCACTCATCGTTCTGCCGGCCCTCGCGCACAGCGTGGAGTACCTGGTGCACTGGCTGGCCGGGACGCCCCACATTGCGACGGCGATTGGCGGATCGATTGCCATCAGCATGGCGACGACGCGCCTCAGCCTGTTCCTCATGCGTCGCGGACTGTTCGTCGCCGGCGGCCAGTCGTTCGCGGCCGACGTGCGTGAGCTTGTGCTGCTCATCGTTCGCGCGCGTCGGCGGTCCCGTCGACCGCCGGCCGGCGTTGCCGCGGCAGCGCCGGTTCGTCAGGCGCCGTGATGCGCACCCTGCACATCACGAGCGCATGGCACGAACAGTCCGGTGGCGCGCGCACGTTCTACTCGGCGCTGCTCGCGTCCGCCGAGACCGATCGGCGCAGGATGGCGCTCGTCGTGCCCGGTGAGCGCGACGGCCTGCAGCAGGCGGGCGCGTTCACGCGCATCTACACCGTGGCCGCGCCGCGTTCGCCAGTCTTCGATCGCCGGTACCGCATCGTGCTGCCGCATCGCCTGGTACCGACGCCGCACAGCTGGCTGTGGCGCATCATCCGGGACGAGGCACCTGACGTCGTCGAAGTCGCCGACAAGTTCACCCTCTGTCACATCGCTGGTCTCGTGAAGCAGCGCTCGGAGCCGCGCCCGACCGTCGTCGGCTTCAGTCACGAGCGACTCGACGATGTGATGCGGGCGCACGTGGGCCGAGGCCCGGTCGTGAGGGCGTTGGCGCGGTCCTACGTGCGGTCCGTATACCTGCGTCAGTTCGACGCGCACATTGCCAACTCGGAATACACGGCCGGTGAACTGCGCGCGGCGGCCGTGTCGCGCGGGCCGTCCGCGTGGCGTCACTGGCGTCTGCGCGATCGAATTGTCGTCGTCCCGCTCGGCGCCGATGTGTCGACGTTCGGGCCCGGCCGGCGATCGCACGAGGTGCGTGCGGCGCTGCTCGCACGTCTCGGTGGATCGCCATCGTCGAAACTCGTGCTTTTTGCCGGGCGGCTGTCGGCGGAGAAGAACGTCGACCTGCTGCTGCCGGCCGTGCGTCACGCAGCGACGCGCGGATGTGACGTGTGTCTCGTTGTCGCCGGCGATGGTCCCATGCGCGACGCCATGGCGCGCGCTGCCCGCGAGTTTGTGCCGGGTCGAAGCCTGTTCCTCGGCCACGTGTCGCGCCGGGACGACCTGGCGACGCTCGTGGCGAGCGCCGACGTGTTCCTGCACACCAACCCCCGCGAGCCGTTCGGTATTGCCCCGCTCGAGGCGCTCGTGTCCGGCGTGCCCGTGGTGTTGCCGCGCAGCGGCGGTGTGCTGGCGTACGCGACCGATGAGACAGCCTGGCTCGTCCGGCCCGACGCCATCGGTCTCGCCAATGGCCTCGTCGAGTGCCTCACACGTCCCGCGGAGGCCGCACGGCGATCGGCCAACGCCGTCGCGATGGCACCCGCATGGTCATGGTCCGGCGTCGCCACGCGATACTTCGATGCGCTGACAGCCATCGATCGCCTGCGCCGCACCGACTGGGCGAGAGAGACCGCGGCATCGGAGCGCGACGTTGACGTCCGCGTGTCTGCTTCGTAGACTGGCTGAGATCGATCGCCGGCTCATTGGTGCGTGGATGTACATCTGACGAGAAGACCCTGGCCATTCAGTTTGCAGTAGCGGCTCATGCCGGCTGCCGTACGGCCGATGGTGTTCTTCTCCGGATGTCACACCGCAGGCCGTAGCGAACACGATCGCTCCTTTCGTTTCCTTCCGTCACAGCGGTTCCATCTGGACACCAGCGCGCATGTACGGCCTCCGGCCAGACGGAGGTTCCGTGTCCCTCACATTCGATCGCGTGTCGTTCATCTACGACGGCGCTTCATCTCCCGTGTTCGACGACGTGTCGTTTTACTGCGACCGGGGCTGGACCGGCATCACGGGGGCGAACGGCACCGGCAAGACCACGCTCCTGCGGATCGCGCTCGGTGAGTTGCAGCCAGACAAAGGGCTGGTTCGCCGGGGCGGGCCGGTCGCGTATTGCCGGCAGCGGACCGACGATCTGTCGAGTGAGGTTCGCGCGTTCCTCGACTCGACGAGTGGCGAAGCCCATCGGCGGCGTGGCGTGTTCGGCATCGACGCCGATTGGCGCGCGCGATGGGACTCGCTCAGCCACGGCGAACGCACGCGAGCGAAGGTCGCGGCGGCGCTGTGGCAGGAGCCTGAGGTGCTCCTGCTCGACGAGCCGACGAACCACATCGACGAACAGGGCCGTCAGCTGCTCGTCGCTGGTCTTCGCCAGTTCACGGGTACCGGTCTCATCGTCAGTCACGACCGGCAACTCGTCGACGACCTCTGCACGCAGTGCATGTTCATCGAGCCGCCATCCGTCGTCGTACGTCCGGGCGGGTATTCGGAGGCGCTGCGTACGCATCGAGCCGAGGATCAGGCGCGGCGCAGAGTCCGCGACGAGATGTCCTCGGAGCTCACACGCCTTCGTCGTGAAGCCACGCGGCGAGACCACGAGGCGCAGCAGGCGGATCGGCGTCGATCCAAGCGCGACCTCGCCCGCGGCGACAGTGACGGCCGTGCGCGGATCGACCTGGCGAGGGTGAGCGGCGCCGACGGACGTGCCGGTGCCCTTTCGAGGCAGATGTCCACGCGCGTGCGTCACGCTGAACAGGCGCTCGATCGATTCGCCGTCAGCAAGCAGTACGACCTCGGCATTCGCCTGCCTGGGGCTCCGTCGCCACGAAGCCATCTGCTGACAATCGCAGCCGGCGAGCTGTCACTGCCCGGCGACCGGGTGATCGAACATCCGGCGCTCGCGATCGGGCGTGCCGATCGGATCGCATTGACCGGTCCCAACGGCGCCGGCAAGAGCACGCTCATTGGCCACATTCTTCGTCTGCTCGATGTCGAGGCAGACCGGCTGGTCTATCTGCCGCAGGAGATCGACATCGGGACGTCGAAGGCGATTCTCGACGATTTTCACGCGCGGTCTCACGAGGAACAGGGCCGCGTCCTCACCATCGTCAGCGCGTTGGGATCGCGTCCGACGCGGCTGCTCGCGTCGATGCAGGCGAGTCCCGGTGAAATCCGCAAGCTGCTGCTCGCCATGGGCGCGGCGCGTGAGCCGCACCTGATCGTGATGGACGAGCCGACCAATCACCTCGATCTCCCCGCGGTGGAATGCCTCGAGAGTGCGCTCGAGGGATGCGGGGCCGCACTGGTGCTCGTCAGCCACGATCGCCGCTTTCTCGAGCGCGTGACGCACACCGAGTGGACGCTCACGAGAACGGAGCGGGGAAGTCGGCTGACCCCTCATTTTCATGGAGCCCCGGACCTTCAGGTCCGGGGAGCGCATCCCCGGGCCTGAAGACCCGGAGCTCCATCTGTCGCCGTGTAGCCCGCAGCCGCGCGGCCCGCGGCCCGCTCGCTATCGTCCCAGCGAGAACGTGACCGTCACCGTCATGATGACGTCGACGGGAATGCCGTTGAGCGTCGGGACCGTGTAGCGCCATTGCCGGACGGCATCGATGGCGGCCTGGTCGAACAGCGCGTTCGATCGAAGCACGCGCGCGTTGGTGACGCGACCGTCTTTCGCGATGGTCGCTTCGAGGATGACCGTGCCCTGCTGCCGCGATGCCCTCGCGATCGCCGGATAGAGCGGCGCGACGTGGTGCACCTTGCGAGGCGCCTCGACGGCGCCGCCGACGGGAATCGGATCGCGCGGAACCGCCGGCGCCGGAACGTCGGCCACCGGTGCGTCGATCCGCGGTGCTGACGCAGGTGCACTCAGCGCGATGTCGCCCGATGCGCGCACGCCAGGCAACGCGTGCGTCCCTGCGGGCATCGGGACGATCGCCGGTGGCGGTTCGGTGACCGTTGTCGGCGCTTCGAGCGGCGCGGCATCGGGCCGTAGTGCCTCGACGACGGCCGCCGGCACGGGAGTAAGTTCCACGACGGACTTCGGCGGGACCGGGACAGCCGGCGGGATCGTGAAGGCGAGAGCCGACTGCGGTGTGGGGAATACGTGGTTGCCGACGAACGGCACGATGAGCAGCGCGCCGACGAGCAGCACGTGCGTGACGATGGACAGTGAAACCGAGTACGACGAACGCCCGCCGACGTGCACGCCCGGTTCGACAACGTCGTTGAAGAGGTCGCCTTTCATGGTGTCCCTCCCTCGTCGCGACGGCCGGACACACCCCGGACGGGGATGAACGATCGTTCGTTCACCGGCCCGCATCACTGCGCGCCTTGTGTATGGCAATCGCGGTTATTGAGGTTGGACACCAGGACGCCGCGGGAAGTTCCGCGGCGTCCTGGGGCGACTCGGAACGGTCAACGCGTGGTGGTGGCCTTCTGCTCGCTGACCTGAAGTTCGTTGACGACCTGCGTCACGTTCGGCACGGCTGCCGCGGCCTTCTCGATTTCCGCCCGGGTGGCCTGCGACGTCACCGATCCGGTGAGCCTGACGACACCGGCGTTCACGTCGTAGTTGACGTCAGCCGGCTCGCCCATGCGGATCATCAGCGCTTTCATGTTGCTGTCGATTCCCTCGTCGAGCGCGGAGCTCACGTCTTCGGCCGCGCGTTCGCCGCCGGGCGGCGTCACGACGATTTCATTGGCGACAACCTGGTTGCCGGCCACACGCTGGGCGGCCGTCGCGGCCGCCGTTTTCTCGGCTTCGGTCACGACGGTTCCGCTGAGCGTGACCACGCCGGCCGCGCGGTCCTGCGACACCGACACGTCGCGAAGACCGATCGCGTTGAGCTCCTCGCGCACCGGGCCGGTGACGTCCGGAGACTGGTTCGACGAACAGCCAACGACGAGCGCGGAGGCGAGCAGTATTGGAGCGAATGAGAGGAGTCTGGTCATGAGACGACACAGTGCAAGTTGCCGGCCACCTGCTCGCGCGCCCGCGATATTCGAAGACGTGCACTGCGACGAGGGGTGTGAAGGCGCGTGCCGATAGTGGGCAGATCGGCCGCCGCACCGTTGTCGCCTTGCAGCCGTGCCGCCTTCCCGCTACTCTCAGCCTGACGTGTTTCCCTACCACGACGAGAACGTCACCCAGCGCACGCCCATCGTCACCATGGTCCTCATCGCGGCCTGCGTGCTCGCGTGGGTGCTCGTGCAGGGGGCGGGCGCGATGATGCCGCTGGCCGCGTCGGTCTGCAATTTCGGGCTGATTCCCGGTGAACTGCTCGGCACGGTGGCGCCGGGCACGAGCTGGCCCATGGGGGACAACCTCGTCTGCGTCGTCGATCCCGGCCCGGAGGCGCGGAACGTGTTCACGCACATGTTCCTGCACGGCTCGTGGATGCACCTGATCGGGAACATGTGGTTCCTCTGGCTGTTCGGTAACAACATCGAAGACTCGATGTCGCGTCCGCGGTTCGTCGCGTTCTATCTGCTCTGCGGACTGGCGGCGGCCGCGTTGCAGGTGGCGGCGGATCCGGGATCGGCGATTCCCATGGTGGGCGCATCGGGCGCCATCAGCGGGGTGATGGGCGCGTACCTCGTGTTGTTCCCGCGCGTGCGCGTGTTCACGATCGTGCCGCTCGGCTTCTTCATCACCAACATCGCGCTCCCGGCGTGGGTGATGCTGATCTACTGGATGGTGCTGCAGTTCGTCGGCGGGCTGTCGACGATTGGCGCCGAGGGCGAAGGCGGCGTCGCCTTCTGGGCGCACGTGGGCGGGTTCGTCGCGGGTGTGGTGCTCGTGAAGCTGTTCGCGAGCCGATCCAACCTCGCGTCACATCAGCGGGGACACTGGGCGCCGGCAAGGCGTGGTTGGAGGACGTAGAGACAGGTCCTGTAGGTCCTCTCGGTCCTTCAGGTCCTTTGGGGTCAAGGAACGAGCTGACGCAGGCCAACTCATCAGAAGTTGGTGTCAATGCGGGTTCGTTGACCCCGAAGCTCCTGAAGCACGCAAAGGACCTTCAGGACCTGTGTCCGTCCTCACACATTGAACTTGAACACCATCACGTCGCCGTCGGCGACGACGTACTCCTTGCCTTCCATGCGGTAGAGCCCCTTTTCTCGGGCCGCGGCAACTGAACCGCACGCGACGAGCGCGTCGTACGCGACGGTTTCGGCTTTGATGAATCCGCGCTCGAAGTCCGAGTGGATGACGCCGGCGGCCTTCGGCGCCG
>CAZVHY010000016.1:31993-36867 GCA_964627115.1 uncultured Solibacteraceae bacterium
TCACCGAGTCGAGGTCCGCGAGAATGAGCTCGGTGTTGATCACCTCGATGTCGCGCACCGGATCCACCGTGCCCGACACGTGGTGCACGTCCTCGTCGTCGAAGCAGCGGACGACCTGCACGATGGCGTCGACCTCGCGGATGTGCGTGAGGAAGGTGTTGCCGAGGCCTTCACCCTGGCTCGCACCTTTCACCAGGCCGGCAATGTCGACGAACTCGATGACGGCGGGAATCACCACGCCCGTCTTCGCGATGCCCTGGAGCACCGCCAGACGCGGGTCGGGCACCGTCACCATGCCGACGTTCGGATCGATCGTGCAGAACGGGTAGTTGGCCGCCTCGGCCTTGCGGGTGCGGGTGACGGCGTTGAAGAGGGTGGACTTGCCAACGTTGGGCAGCCCGACGATTCCGGCTCGGAGCATCCAGACAGGATACATCCGGGACCGGGTCCTATGGGTGCTGTGGGTCCTTCAGGTCCTGCAGGTGCGTCCCGAGGTGCTTCCGGTCCTGTTGGTCCTTCAGGTCCGCACGTCCCGCCGGACCCCAAGCACCCCAGGACGCACCTGCAGAACCAGCAGGACTCAAAGGACCAGGAGCACCATCAGAAACTCACGGCGTCGTCGGGCGCCGGTACACGATCTCTCCCGGCTGACGCCGGCGCTGCACGGCGTAGCCGGTCGTAAACCCGCCGGCGACGACCATGCTGCTGCCCGTCATCCGGCGCCACGAGATGGCTTCCGGATGCCTCGTGGGCTCCATCAGCACGAGCCCGGCGCCCAGCAGGACGAGGCCGGTGACCAGCGCGCCGTTGGTGCTGCTGCGCCGATCGAGTTGCACCGTGTCGATGTCGTCACGCGGCACGCGTGAGAACAGCACGTCGACGTCGCCGACGCGGCCGGTGTCCAGAAAGATCCCGTCAGGGCCCAACCGCACGCGATCGCGGACAATCGTCACGCCACCGGCAACCCGTGCCAGCTCCTGCGCATCCAGTTCACGGACAACACGCAGCACATCGCCGGGCAGCCCGGTGTCCGGGAGAACGGCGACGATCAACGTGGCGTTGTCAGCGGCCACGAACTGACGCACCTGCGGCTCGCCGTTTCTCGTGGCGACGACGACCCGGCGCCCGGGCGCAAGCGCCGTGACGCGCAACCAGTCACCTGTCGATTCGGACTGGCGCGGCGCTGGCACCGCGGCGGCCGCGCGCGCGATTGCCGCGCGATCGAGCCGGACGACCAGAAACGGTTCGTCCGAGGCCAGCAACGCCGACGACATGCCCGACATCAGGACGACTGTCGTCACGGCCACCGCGGCCGGTTTCAGCCAGGGGGTGAGTGCCATATCGGCAATATAGCTCGATAGAACGCTGCAGGATGACGCCCGTCCCGGGGGCCGAGACTCTGCAGGGCCCCGCCTGAAGTACCTCAGCACGCACCCGACCGCGTGATATTTTGATGGGCTGGATTCCACGAAACCGACGTCCATCATGAAGAAACTGCTCGCGCTCAACCGGGGTGAAATCGCCATTCGCATCATGCGGGCGGCCACTGAACTGGGGCTTCGCACCGTTGCGGTCTTCCCGAAGGAGGACTCGCTCAGCCTCCATCGCTTCAAGGCCGACGAGGCGTATCAGATTGGCGAGGGCAAGGGGCCGGTCGAGGCGTATCTCGACGTCGCGGGTATCGTGGCGCTGGCGAAGGAAAAGGGCGTCGATGCCATCCACCCCGGCTACGGGTTCCTCTCCGAGAATCCGGAACTGCCGCGCGCCTGTGAGGCCGCCGGCATCACGTTCGTCGGCCCGCGCGCGGAGCTGCTCGAGATGCTCGGCGACAAGACGGCCGCGCGGCGCCTGGCGGCAAAGGCCGGCGTGCCGATCATTCCCGGCGTCGAGCACGCGCTGACGACGCACGCGGCCGTGAAGAAGGCGGCCGGCGAGATCGGCTTCCCGCTCATCATCAAGGCCGCGTTCGGCGGCGGCGGGCGCGGCATGCGTGTCGTCGAGTCGCCCGACGATTTGATTGCGCGTTTCGACGAGGCGACCCGCGAAGCCGCGGCGGCCTTCGGCAACGGCGCCGTGTTCGTCGAGCGGTTCATCCGTCGGCCGCGCCACATCGAGGTCCAGATCCTCGCCGATGAGCACGGCAACGTGCTGCACCTCTACGAGCGCGACTGTTCCGTGCAGCGCCGGCACCAGAAGGTCGTCGAGGTGGCGCCGGCCGTGTCGCTCGAGCGGCGCGTGCGCGACGCGATTTGTCACGCGGCCGTGCGACTGATGAAGACCGCCGGCTACAGCAACGCGGGCACCGTCGAGTTCCTGCTCGATTCGGACACGAACGAGTGGTTCTTCATCGAGGTCAACCCGCGCATCCAGGTGGAGCACACGGTCACCGAGGCCGTGACCGGTATCGACCTCGTGCGCAGCCAGATGCTCGTGGCGCAGGGGCACGAGCTGCACGGGCCCGAGTTGAACCTGCCGAGGCAGGACGACGTGCCGCTGTACGGCCACGCGCTGCAGTGTCGCGTGACGACGGAGGATCCCCAGAACAACTTCGTCCCCGACTACGGGAAGATCCACACCTATCGGTCTCCGGCCGGCCATGGGCTGCGGCTCGACGGCGGGTCGGCCTACGGCGGCGCGGCCATCAGCCCGTACTACGACTCGCTGCTCGTGAAGCTGACGGCCTGGGATCGCGACTTTCCGGCGGCGTGCCGCCGCATGGACCGCGCGCTGCGCGAATTCCGCATCCGCGGCGTCAAGACCAACATTCCCTTCCTCGAGAACGTCGTCAACAACCCGGTGTTCCAGGCGGGACAGGCGACGACGCGGTTCCTCGACGACAACCCGGAGCTCTTCCGGTTCACGCCGCGTCGCGATCGCGCGACGAAGATGCTGACCTACATCGGCGACGTCACGATCAACGGCAATCCCGAGGTCAAGGGCAAGCCGGTGCCCGAGAAGTTCAAGAACGCGCCCGTGCCGCGCTACATGCCCGGGACGCCGCCACGTGGGACGAAGCAGCTGCTCGACGAGCTCGGTCCCGAGAAGTTCGCCGAGTGGACGGCGAAACAGAAGCGCCTGCTGCTCACCGACACGACGCTGCGCGATGCGCACCAGTCGCTGATGGCCACGCGCATGCGCACGTACGACATGGCGGCCATCGCCAACTTCATCGCGCACCGGTTGTCGGGGCTCTACAGCCTCGAGATGTGGGGCGGCGCCACGTTCGACGTGTCGATGCGGTTCCTGCTCGAAGATCCGTGGGTGCGGTTGCGCCGGCTGCGCGAGCTCATTCCGAACATCTGCTTCCAGATGCTCTTCCGCGCGTCGAACGCCGTCGGGTACACGGCCTATCCGGACAACGCGGTTCGCGAGTTCGTCGCGCACGCGGCCGACGCGGGCATGGACATCTTCCGGGTGTTCGACTCGCTCAACTGGCTGCCGAACATGAAGGTGGCCATGGACGCCGTGCGCAAGACCGATCGCATCTGCGAAGCGGCCGTCTGCTACACGGGCGACATCCTCGATCCCTCACGCGATAAATATCCGCTCGAGTACTACGTCCGCATGGCGAAGGAGCTCGAGAAGATGGGCGCGCACGTCCTGGCCATCAAGGACATGGCGGGGCTGTGCCGGCCGTATGCGGCCGAGAAGCTCGTCAAGGCGCTGAAGAACGAAGTGGGTATCCCGATCCACTTCCACACGCACGACACGAGTGGCCTCAACGCGGCGTCGATTCTGAAGGCGGCCGAGGCCGGCGTCGACGTGGCCGACGTGGCCGTCGCGTCCATGAGTGGCACGACGAGTCAGCCGAACCTCAACTCGATTGTGGCGGCGCTCGATCACACGAAGCGCTCGACCGATCTCGATCTCGACGCGCTCAACCAGTACTCGGACTACTGGGAAACGGTACGGACCCACTATCGGCCCTTCGACAACGCACCGCTCTCGGGCACCGCGGAGGTGTACCTGCACGAGATGCCGGGCGGCCAGTACACGAACCTGCGCGAACAGGCCGAGGCCATGGGGCTCGGCGAGCGATGGCCCGAGATCGCGCGCACGTACGCCGACGTGAACGCCGCGTTCGGCGACATCGTGAAGGTGACGCCGTCGAGCAAGGTCGTCGGCGACATGGCCATCTTCCTCGTCACGCACGGGATGACGATGGCGGAGTTCGAGGCGCTGGGGCCGAAGCACGGGCTGACGCTGCCCAACTCGGTGGTCGAGATGTTCGCGGGATCGCTCGGCCAGCCCGACGGCGGGTGGCCGAAAGCGTTGCAGAAGCAGATCCTTCGCGATCAGACGCCGATCAAGGGACGGCCGGGCGCGAGCCTGCCGCCAATCGATTTCCAGAGCACCGAGGCCCAGATCTTCCGGCTCACCGGCCGCGTGGCGTCGAAAGACGACGTGATGAGCTACGTCATGTATCCGGACGTGTTCATCAAGTTCGCGCGTGCGCAGGAGAGCTACGAGGCGCTCGACGTGCTGCCGACGCGCCCGTTCTTCTACGGCATGAAGACCGGCGAGGAGATTGGCGTCGAGCTCGAGCCGGGCAAGACCATCGTCGTGCGCTTCCTCACGGTCGGTGAGCTGCGTCCCGACGGTCACCGCACCGTCTTTTTCGAGCTCAACGGCCAGCCGCGCGAGGTGAGCGTGCGCGACCGGTCACAGAAGATCGCTGGCGTGGTCAAGGAGTTTGCCGATCCCAACCATCGCGGCCACATCGGCTCGCCCACGCCCGGTGTCGTCACGTCGGTGCTGGTCGAGCAGGGACAGGCCGTGAAGGAAGGGCAGAAGCTGCTCGTGCTGGAAGCCATGAAGATGCAGAGCACGGTCTACGCGCCCGTTGCCGGCAAGGTCGCGAAGCGGCTCGTGCA
>CAZVHY010000017.1:0-36851 GCA_964627115.1 uncultured Solibacteraceae bacterium
GTCGAGGACATCGTCGCCCGCGAGTTCACGGTGAAGCGCTACATCCGTGCGCAGAGCGCGGAGAAGTACCTCGTGTTCCACTCCACGCAGAAGCGCCCGGTGGGTCAGCTGCAGGTCATCGACGATGGCTACGACCTGTTCCTCACGCTGCTGATCTACCCCGTCTTCTCGTGGGACGACGCGGCGTATCACCTCGAGAACGATCCCGAACAGCGTACGTTCGCCGAAATCCTGGTCGACGTCGTCGCCGCCGATGTCATCGAACCCTGGGGCGGCGGCAAGTGGCACCTCGAGATCTTCCGCACGGCCGTGCCGGATCCCGAGGATTGGAACGGGGAGATGTAGGTGGGCGGCCGGCTGCGGGCGGCACGGCAGCGGGCTGCGCACGTGCACACCGCACCCTGGCCCCCTCGCACCTTGGCACCTCGCACCCTGGCACCTCGCACCCTGGCACCCTCGCCCCATGTCTCTCCCCCTCGCCGCCATCCAATCCGCGCTTCGCGATGACGACGTCGACGGGTGGCTGCTGTACGACTTCAACGGATCGAATCCGATTGCGAGGCGTCTGGCCGGGCTCGAGGGCCGTCACACCACGCGGCGCTGGTTCTATTTCATCCCGCGCACGGGCACGCCGCATCGCCTCGTGCACGCCATCGAGCCGGCCGTGCTCGACGCGCAGCCGGGGGACACGCACCGGTATGCCGGTCGCGAGCAGCTGGCCGAACGGCTGGCCGTCGTCCTGCGCGGCGCGCGGCGCGTGGCCATGGAGTACTCGCCGCTCTGCGCTATTCCGTACGTCTCCCGGATCGACGCCGGCACCGCGGAGCTCGTCCGGTCGTGCGGTGTCGACATCGTGTCGTCGGGTGATCTCGTCGGCCGGTTCGAAGCGGCCTGGGACGCGGCCGCCATCGCCACGCATCGGCAGGCCTCTGAGGCGCTCTACCGCGTCAAGGACCAGGCGTTCGCCTTCATCGGCGACCGTCTCGCCAGCGGCGCGCCGGTGCGCGAGCTCGAAGTCCAGGCCCGGATGATGGCGTGGTTCGACGAAGAAGGGCTGACCACCGACGCGGCGCCGATCGTGGCCATCCAGGAACACGCCGGCGACCCGCACTACGCGCCCGACGAGACCACGTCGCGCGCCGTCGAGCCGGGCCATCTCATCCTGCTCGACCTCTGGGGGAAACTCCGCACGCCCGATGCCGTGTACGCCGACATCACCTGGACGGGCGTGGCCGGCACGCCGACGACGGACATGGAACAGGTCTTCGCCGTGGTGGCCGCGGCCAGAGACGCGGCGCTGGACCGGGTAGCCGAGCGGGTCGCCGCCGGGCAGGACGTGCGCGGCTGGGAAGTCGACCGGGCCGCCCGCGACGTCATCGGCGCTGCGGGTTACGGCGACCGGTTCGTGCACCGCACCGGCCATTCGCTGGGCACGAACGTCCATGGCAATGGCGTGCACATGGACGACTACGAAACGCACGACGACCGGCGCCTGCTCGAGGGCACGGGGTTCACGATCGAGCCGGGCATCTACCTGGCGGCGTTCGGCATCCGCTCGGAAATCAACGTCGTCGTCGGCGCGCGCGAGGCGAAGCCGACCGGGCCCGTTCAGCGGGCGCTGGTGCGGGTCGGGCCGTAGCGTCCCGACTCTGGCAGGCCGGCTGCCGTCAAAGCATGCGTACGGCGGTATTCTGATAGCTGACGTTTTTCCGGTTTCCTGACGGCACGACGGAGCAGTGGATATGGCAACTCGCAAATCCTCAGTGTTCTATGGCTTATTGATTGCGGTCACCTCGCTCGTGGTGGGCATGGTCATCGCCTCGCGGCTCGACCTGACGCCCGTGTCCAGCGCGGCCAACGGCCCGCTGACGATTCCCGCCACCAACAGCGACCCTCTCGACGGCCCGATCGACGCGACGACGTTCCGCACCATCGCGCGCGTCGCCGGACCGGCGGTCGTCAGCATCCAGGTCACGAGCATGCGGGAGGTGCGCGGCGGCGGTGGGCTCTTCGGGTTCCCGTTCCCGGGCGTGCCCTCGCCCAACAACCGCGGCGAGCGCGACATGCCGCGGGAAGTGCCGCAGACCGGCGCCGGCAGCGGGTTCATCATCGACAAGGCCGGCTACATCCTCACGAACAACCATGTGGTGGAGAACGCGACGGCCATCGAAGTGCGGTTGTCGACGATGCACGATTTCGAGGACGGGCTGCCGGCGAAGATCGTCGGACGCGACGAGCTCACCGACACGGCGCTCCTCCAGTTGATCGAACTGCCGTCGACGCCCCTGCCAGTGGCGCGATTCGGCGACTCGGGTCAGATGGCGCCCGGCGACTGGGTGATGGCCATCGGCAATCCCTTCAACCTGTCGAACACGGTGACGGTGGGCATTGTCAGCGCGGTGGGGCGCCAGCAGGGCGTGGCGCGCCAGCGCACCGGCGAGTTCATCCAGACCGACGCGGCCATCAACCGCGGCAATTCAGGCGGGCCGCTGCTCAACATCCGGGGTGAGGTCATCGGTATCAACACGATGATCCTGACCAACGACCCGATTGGCGGCGGCAACGTGGGTGTCGGGTTTGCCGTCCCCATCAACACGGTGCGCGACCTGCTGCCGCAGTTGCACGAGGGCAAGGTGACGCGCGGACGCATCGGCGTGTTCGTGACCGCGCGGCCGCTCAGCGAACAGGACGCACGCGATCTCGGCCTCCCGAGGGCCATGGGTGCGGAAGTCACGTCGGTCGAAACCGGCGGTCCGGCCGCGCGGGCCGGCCTGCGCGCGGGCGACATCATCACCGAGGTCAACGGCCAGCCGGTGCGCGACAACACCGAGCTCGTGTCATTGATCACGGCCACGCGTCCCGGCACCACGATCCCGCTCCGCGTCGTCCGCAACAAGGAAACGATGACGCTGAACGTCACCGTGGTCGAGCTCGATCTGGCCGCCGAGCAGCAGGTGGCCGCGCGCCGGTCGGCGCGTCCGGGCGAGGCGCAGCCCGAGGAAACGGGCTTCGGCATGTCCGTGGCGCCGCTCACCGCGCAGCAGCGGCGTCAGGCGCAGTTGCCCGCCGAGCGCGAGGGTGTCGTGGTCGTCGACGTCACGCCCTTCGGACCGGCGGCCAACGCGCAGATCGCTCCGGGCGACGTCATACTGTCGTTCCAGGGACAGGCGGTCTCGAGTCCCGAGCAGCTCAGCTCGGCCATCGACGGCCTGCCCACGGGCCGCACGGCGCGCCTCATCGTCTGGCGCGCCGGGGAGGAGCAGCTCGTCCAGGTACGGAAGCGCTGAGGCGTTCCCACGCGTTGGCACTCGAACAGGAAGTCAAACTCGCGTACCCGAACGTCGAGGCGGCACGCCAGGCAGTCCACGCTGCCGGCGGCCGCCTCGTCGTGTCGACACGTCTGCTCGACGATCGCTTCTTCGACACGCACGACCTGCGCCTGCGCCGCGAGGGGCAGGCGCTGCGCATCCGGCAGGATGGCGCCCTGGCCACGCTCACGTGGAAAGGCCCCACGCAACCGGGCCGTGTGAAGACGCGGGAGGAGCTCGAGGCCGACTGCGCCAATGCGCAGGACCTGGTCGCGCTGCTCGGCGCGCTCGGCTACGTGCCGTGCTTCCGCTCGCAGAAATACCGCGAGGAGTACGCCATCGGCGAGGCGCTGGTGACGGTCGATGAAACACCCTTCGCCGTGTTCGTCGAAGTCGAAGCCAATCCCGACGCCATTACCGATGTCGTGACGCGGCTCGGCCGGACGCCTGACGAGTACGAGCTGGCCTCGTACGTCACCTTGTGGCGGCGCTGGTGCACGGAGCATCATGTGCCGTTCGGAGACATGGTGTTCGCCCCCGACGCCGTCCTGCCGCCATCGTGACTGCTGCGCTGCTACTTGCCGCCGGGCTCGGGTCCCGGCTCGATCCGCTCACACGCCTGGTCGCCAAACCCGCGGTGCCGCTCGGGCGCCAGACGATTGCCGAACACGTGCTGGCGTGGCTGCATCGTCAGGACGTCACCGACGTCGTCGTCAACCTGCACCATCGTCCCACCAGCCTCACGGGTGTGCTCGGTGACGGCGCGCACCTCGGGGTGTCGATCCGCTACTCGTGGGAAGCGGCGGTGCTCGGATCGGCGGGCGGCCCGCGTCGCGCGCTGCCGCTCGTGACGTCCGATCCGTTCGTCATCGTGAACGCCGACACGCTCTGCGACTTCGATCTCGCGCCGATGATGGCCGCGCACGTGGCGAGCGGCGCCGACGTCACGATGGCCGTGGTCCCCAACCCCGCGCCCGGGCACTACAACGGCATCCTCGTCGACGACGACGGCGTGGTGCAGGGGTTCATTCCGCGCGGGCACGCGGAGCCGAGCTGGCACTTCGTGGGCGTGCAGATGGCCGGCAAGCGGGTGTTCGCGGATCTCGCCGACGGCGTGCCGGCCGAAACCGTCGCGGGCATCTACCGGGATCTGGTTGCACGCGAGCCTGGACGAGTGCGGACGTGGCCGGTGGCCGCGTCGTTCCTCGACATCGGCACACCGCGCGACTACCTGACCGCGGCACTTCGCCAGCCGGATGTCCTGCCAGCGGACCTGATCGTCCCCGACACGACACGACTCACGCGATGTGCCGTCTGGCCGGGTGTGGTCGTCGACGACCACGTCAAGCTCGAGGACTGCATCGTGGCCGGCCCGGTGCGCGTCCCGAGCGGCCTCGACGTACGCGCGTCCATCCTCGTCCCCGCCGCGATCGCGCGCCCGGCCGACCGCGTGCGCATTCACGGCGATCTCGCGATTTATCCGATCGACGTCGGACACGGCGCGTAGGGGCGGCCCCCCGGGTGCCCGCCCATGTCGCGGTGGGCCGACACAAGGTCGGCCCCTACGTCGTCCGTGGTCTGCCGTAGGGGCCGACCTTGTGTCGGCCCACCGTCGCCGCAGCCTTGTCGCCTCGCCCCCCTCCCAGCTCCCCAGCTCCCCAGCTCCCCAGCTCCCAGCCTTCCAGCCCCCTCCCCGCCTGCCGCCTCCCCGCCTGCCGCCTCCCAGCCTTTCGTTACACTGTCCCCCACCGTGTCCAACCTGCCCCCTGCCCTCGTCACGGGTCTCGACCGCCTCGGCGTCACCGGGGCTGACGTGCACCCGCTGACGCCCGACGCGTCCGATCGCCGGTACTACCGCGTCACGGCGGCAGACGCGGCGCCGTTCGTCATCGCGATCTACAGCGCGCCGTTTGCGGCGGGCACGTTGCCGTTTACCGTCGTGGCCGCGCACCTCGCCGCGATGCCGCTGCCCGTACCCCGCGTGCGAACGGAGATGCCGGACCTCGGCATCGTGGTACTCGACGATCTCGGCGACACGACACTGCAGATGGCGGTCGACTCGGCACCCGACGGCCGGCACCGCGCGTGGTACGAACGCGCCGTCGAGCACCTCGTCGTGCTCCAGCAGCGTGGCGCCGCGCTCGCCGACGATCGGCTGGTGCCTTACACGCTCGCCTTCGACGTCGAGAAGCTGATGTGGGAGATGGACTTCTTCATCACGCACTTCATCGAGGGGTTCCGTGGCGTGTCCATCGCGCCGGCCGCGCGCGATGCGCTTCGCGCGGAGCTGACGACGTTGTCGCAGGAACTGGCCGGCGAACCGCGCGTGCTCTGTCATCGCGACTACCACAGCCGGAATCTGATGGTGGCGGGCGACGAGCTGTTCATCATCGACTTCCAGGATGCGCGCCTCGGCCCGAACACGTACGATCTCGTCTCGCTCCTGAGAGACTGCTACGTGGACATGGAACCGGCATTGTTCGACGCGCTGCTCGCGCGCTTCCGCGCGGCAGCCGCGCCCGATGAAGACGCCGGCCGCTTCCTCGAGCGGTTCGACGCCATGAGCGTGCAGCGTCACCTCAAGGCGCTGGGCACGTTCGGCTATCAGGCTGTCGCACGGTCCAACCCGCTGTACGCGCAGTACGTGCCGCGCACCACGGCGTACGTCCGCGCCACGTTCGCGCGGCGGCCGCGGTTCTCGCGCCTGCGCGACCTGCTCTCCCCACTCGTGCCGGAGGTGGCTTGATGCCGTTCACCACGCGATTCGGCCTGTCGACGCACCTGTTCCACACGAAGCGTCTCGAGCGCGACGACCTGGCGCGCATGCGCGACGCCGGCTTTCCGCTCATCGAGGTGTTTGCGACGCAGACGCACGTGAACTATCACGACCCGCGCGCGATCGACGACCTGCGCGTGTGGGTGACGGCGCTCGGCCTCGATGTCTGGAGCGTGCACCTGCCGATCACCGATGGCATTCACGACGGCGTCTGGGGACGGCCGCTCTCGAACGCGTCGGCCGACGCGTCGGCGCGCGACGCGGCACTCCGTGAAACGACCGCCGCAATCGAAGCAGCCCGGGTCCTTGGTGCGCGTGTGGCGGTGCTGCACCTCGGCGTGCCCGACGCGCATGCCGCCGACGCCGGCCACGACAACGACGAACGCGCGCTCGGCCGCTCGCTCGAGCCGATTGCCGCCGCGTGCGCGGACGCGGGCGTGCGGCTCGCACTCGAGGTCATCCCGAACCGCCTGTCGACCGCCTCGGCGGTCGCCGGCTGGATGCAGGGCGACCGCGCGCTCGGCCGCACGGGCGCGTGCCTCGACGTCGGTCACGCACACATGACGGGCGGCGTGGTCGACGCCATCGAGACGCTGGCCGGCAGCATCATCAGCACGCACCTGCACGACAATCGCGGCACGAGCGACGACCACCTGCTGCCGTTCGCCGGCACCATCGACTGGCCCGCGGCCCTGCTCGCACTCGTCAAGGTCGGCTATGACGGTCCGCTGATCTTCGAACTGCCCGACCACGGCGATGCGGTTCGCACACTGGCCGCCGCCGCGTCGGCGCGCGACCGGATTCGGGCGATACTGGACGAAATCGATGAACCGTTCGGATTCGATGTCACATAGTGGGCGGGCACAAGGCCCGCCCCTACGGCCAGCGTGCAGGCCGATGCGCGGGCGGCCCGAGGTACCCC
Source organism: uncultured Solibacteraceae bacterium (assembly GCA_964627115.1). Taxonomy (GTDB): domain Bacteria; phylum Acidobacteriota; class Vicinamibacteria; order Vicinamibacterales; family SCN-69-37; genus SCN-69-37. The sequence continues at coordinate 7,007 of CAZVHY010000017.1, forward strand.
GGTCGTAGGGGCGGACCTTGTGTCCGCCCACATGCCCGAGCCGCCGCGCAGCCCGGTAGTCGGTGGCCGGTAGTCGGTAGTCGGTAGTCGGTGGCCGATAGTCAATCACCCGCAGCCTTGCAGCCTTGTAGCCTTGTAGCCTTGTAGCCTTCTTCCCCCCATGCCCACCTACATCGAAGACATCGCACGACACGATGGACAGCAGGTCACGCTCCGCGGATGGCTCGCCAACCGCCGGTCGAGCGGCAAGATCCACTTCCTGCAGATTCGCGACGGCTCCGGGTTCATCCAGGCGGTGATGTCGAAGGCCGATGTCGGCGACGAGGCGTTTGCGAGGGCCGGTCATCTCTCGCAGGAAACGTCGCTCACCATCACGGGCACCGTACGCGCCGACTCGCGGGCGCCGGGCGGATACGAGCTCATCGCCTCGGGCATCGAGGTCGTCGGCCCCTCGCACGACTACCCCATCACGCCAAAGGAGCACGGTCCGGACTTCCTGCTCGATCGCCGGCACCTCTGGATTCGCTCGGCGCGTCAGCAGGCCGTCCTGCGCGTGCGGCACGAGGTGATTGACGCGGTCCGCGACTACTTCAACTCGCGCGGGTTCGTGCTCGCCGACACGCCGGTCTTCACGCCCGCCGCGTGCGAGGGCACGACCACGCTCTTCCCGGTGCAGTACTTCGAGGACACGACCGTGTACCTCACGCAGAGCGGTCAGCTCTACAACGAGGCCAACGCCATGGCGCTGGGCCGCGTGTACTGCTTCGGCCCCACGTTCCGTGCGGAGAAGTCGAAGACGCGGCGGCACCTCACCGAGTTCTGGATGGTGGAGCCCGAGATGGCGTACGCCGATCTCGAGGACGTCATCGCGCTGGCCGAGGGCCTGGTCGCCGAGGTCGTCGCGCGCGTGCTCGATCGTCGTCGTCGCGAGCTGACCGCGCTCGAACGCGACACGTCGTCGCTCGAACGCATCCGTACGCCATTCGCACGCGTCACGTATGACGACGCGGCGCGTCGATTGAAGGAGCAGGGCCTGCCCTTCGAGTGGGGCGGCGACTTCGGGAGTCCGGACGAAACCGCGCTCTCGAGCATGTTCGACGGCCCGGTGGCGGTCACCGGTTTCCCGTCGGCCATCAAGGCGTTCTATTTCAAGCCCGAGGATGGACGTCCCGAGGTGTCGCGATCGGTCGACATCCTGGCGCCCGAGGGGTACGGCGAAATCATCGGCGGCGGCCAGCGCATCGACGACTACGACCTGCTGCTGAAGCGGATCGAGGAGCACAACCTCCCGCGAGAGGCCTTCGAGTGGTACCTCGACCTGCGGCGCTTCGGCAGTGTCCCCCACGGCGGCTTCGGCATGGGCATCGAACGCGTGGTCTCGTGGCTCTGCGGCCTTGAGCACCTGCGCGAGGCGATTCCGTTCCCGCGCATGCTCTATCGTGTGACGCCGTGAGGGAGGACAGTCAGGACCTGACGTCGGGTCCTGCAGGTCCTTCAGGTCCTTTGGGTCCTTCAGGGGCGTCCTGAGGTCCTTCAGGTCCTATGGGTCCTTCAGGGGCGTCCTGACGTCCTTCAGGAACGCATCCTGAAAAAAGTAAGCAAGTCGTGCAGGTTCCTTTGCCCCAAAGGACCTGGAGGACCTGAAGGACCAACAGGACCTGGGGTGTCCTGCTATCCTGTCTAGCTGTCTATGAAGGTCGGCTTCGTTTCTCTCGGCTGTCCCAAGAATCTCGTCGATGGCGAGGTCATGCTCGGCATGGCGCGCGAGGCGGGGCACGTCATCACGGCGGACGCCGATGATGCCGATGCCATCGTCGTCAATACCTGCGCGTTCATCGACCGCGCGAAGGAAGAGTCGATCGAGGCCATCCTCGACATGGCGCGGCTCAAGCGCGACGGGCAGTGCCGCCGCCTGGTCGTGACCGGTTGCCTGGCCGAGCGGTATCGCGACGAGCTCCGACAGGAAATCCCCGAAATCGATGCCGTGCTGGGCACCGGCGACGTGCCGGACATCGTCACGGCGCTCAACGGCCGCGCGCCGGCCGGAGCGCCCGCGGGCGTGCCGCTGACGCTCTATCGGTCCCCCGGCGATCTGGCGCCCGACGCGCCGACGCCGCACCCAGCCCCGACCTACCTCTACGACGCGTCGACGCCGCGCGTGCTCACCACACCGCGCCACTACGCCTACGTGAAGATTGCCGAAGGCTGCGACTACACGTGCGCGTTCTGCATCATTCCGACACTGCGCGGCAAGTACCGGAGTCGAGACGAAGATTCGATCGTGCGCGAGGCCGAAGATCTCGCCTCGCGCGGTATTCGCGAACTGCTGCTCATCTCGCAGGACACGACGTTCTTCGGGATCGATCGCGGCGACCGCGGCGCACTGGCGCGGCTGCTGCGCCGGCTCAACGCGGTCGACGGTCTCACCTGGATCCGCCTGCTCTATCTCTATCCGACGACCATCACCGATGACGTGCTCGATGCCATGGCCGAGTGCGAGAAGGTCTGCCGCTACGTCGACCTGCCGCTCCAGCACGCGTCATCGGCCGTGCTCAAGCGCATGCGTCGTCCAGGCTCGCGTGCGAGCTACGACACGCTGCTCGCGCGCATCCGCGCGCGTGTTCCCGGCGTCACCCTGCGCACGACGTTCATCGTCGGGTTCCCCGGGGAAACGGAAGAGGACGTCGACCAGCTCGAGGCGTTCGTACGCGACACCGGGTTCGATCACGTGGGCGTGTTCACCTACTCGCACGAGGAGGGCACGCGGGCGCACGCGCTCGACGACAACGTGCCGGCCGGGGTGAAGCGGGCGCGGCGCGACCGCATCATGCGGCGGCAGAAACAGATCGTGGCCCGCACGCGGAAGCGGCAGGTGGGCGAGGTGGTGCCGGTCATGATCGACGGCCCGTCGCCCGACTCCGACCTCGTCATCACCGGCCGGGTCGAGGGCCAGGCGCCCGACATCGACTCGCAGGTCTACTTCTCGGAGTGCGACCCGAGCACGCTCGTGCCGGGCACCATCGTGCCGGCGCGCGTGCTGGCCGCGCGCGGCTACGACCTGGTCGTCACGCCATTGCCCGTTCCCGCGTGACTTGTTATACTTTCGAGTGGTCTTGACGGGGAACGACGTTGGTAGTGGGCCCGTGCCCACTATTTGTGTTTTAGGGCACGGCCGGCAGCGGTCGTCCGGCCCTCCTTCCCCGCCCCGATCCGTGCGGTAACTTCCCGGTGAACCCGACGCGAGACGACGTCCTCGATCGCCTGCGACATGCCACGAGTCGCATCGCCGCCAGTTACGGGCTCGAGCTGTTCGATGTGCAGATCCGCCGCGAGTCCATCGGCTGGGTCCTGCGCGTAACGATCGACCGGCCCGCTCCAGTCGCAGACACGACCAGCCCGAGCGCCGAAGGCGCCGGGCCGGGGAACGAAGAGCCGATTGGCATCGAAGATTGCCAGCGCGTCAGCCAGGATCTCAGCGCGCTCATCGATGTCGATGACTCGCTGACGGAAGGGCTGGCCGAGTTCACCCTCGAGGTGTCCTCGCCAGGGCTCGACCGGCCGCTGCGGGGCGAAGCTGACTACCGGCGCTTCGCGGGCCGGCTGGCCAAGATCGTGACGCGCGATCCGGTCGACGGCCAGACGCACTTTGCGGGGCGTCTGGCGGGTGTCGAGGACGGCGCGGTGCTGATCCGGGAAGGACGGCGCACCCACCGGGTGCCCGTCGACCTCATCGGCCGCGCGCGGCTCGAAGTGGAGTTCTAGGGAGCGTTCGAAATCTTATGGCGACCGAACTGCAGCAGATGATTGACGTCGTGGCGAAGGACAAGGGCATCGACCCGGCCATCGTCATTGGCGCGATTGAAGACGCCTACCTCGCGGCCTCGCGCAAGGTGTTCAAGAGCGACGAGGACCTCCGGTCGCGCTTCAACCTCGACACGGGCCAGGTGGAGCTCTACGCCGTCCGCCAGATCGTCGAGGAGGTCACGGCGCCGGCGCGCGAGATTTCGCTGCAGGAGGCGCAGGAGCTCTACGGCGAAGAAGCCGAAGTCGGCATGGAGATCGAGTTCCCGAAAGAAACGGAACGCCTCGGCCGCATCGCCGCCCAGACCGCCAAGCAGGTCATCGCCCAGCGCGTCCGCGAGGCCGAGCGCGAGAAGATTCACGCCGAGTACAGCCAGCGCGTCGGCGAGGTCGTCAACGCGATGGTGAAGCGGTTCGAGAGCGGCGACATCATCGCCGAGATCGGCCGCATCGAGGCGCAGATTCCGCGCAAGGAACAGTCGCGCGCCGAGAACTACGCCATTGGCGACCGCGTGCGCGCGGTCATCAAGGCCGTGTCGAAGAACGCGAAGGGCCCGCAGGTCATCCTCTCGCGCACCGACCCGGCCCTGCTCATCAAGCTGTTCGAGCAGGAAGTGCCCGAAATCTACGACGGCACGGTCATGATCCGCGGCGCCGTGCGCGAGGCGGGCGACCGCGCGAAGGTGGCCGTGTTCTCCCGCGAACGCGACGTCGACCCGGTCGGCGCCTGTGTCGGCATGCGCGGCACGCGCGTGCAGGCGATCATCCGCGAACTGCGCGGCGAGAAGATCGACATCGTCGAGTGGTCCGAAGACTCGGTCACGTTCGTCACCAAGGCGCTCAGCCCCGCCCGCGTCCAGCGCGTGAGCATCGTCGACGACGAAGCGCGCGTGATGGAGGTCGTGGTCGAGGATCGCCAGTTGTCGCTCGCCATCGGCAAGAAGGGCCAGAACGTGCGTCTGGCCGCCAAGCTGACCGGCTGGAAGATCGACATCAAGAGCGAAGAAGAGAAGCGCAAGGAAGTGGAACTGCAGCTGGCGGGCATCGACTTCGGCGATGGCGCCGTCGAATCGCACGCGCTGTCGCTGCCCGACATCCACGACGAGGTCGTGGCGGTGCTGCGCGCCGGCGGGTACGACACGGTCGAAAAGCTGCTCGAGGCCGAAGACGAGGCGCTCGCGGGTCTGCCCGGCTTCGACGCCGACACGGTCGAGGCCGTGAAGGTGTCGGCGCGTCAGCAGCTCGAGGCCGTCACGGCCGCCGCCGAAGCGGCAGCGGCCGACACGCCCTCGGTTGAAGCCGCCGCCGAGGCCGACGCGCAATACGAGAGCGCCGAAGACGAGCCGCGCGCCGGCGAGTAACACCCCGGCGCGGTCACGGGCCTGTGGCCCGGACCGTTGCAGGGTCGAGACAGCCGGGCGTCACACTGCCCCAGCATGGGGGCTGACATGTGACGACCGGGATGCGGGACAGAGAAGGACGAGGAGCCGATTTGGCCACTGTTCGAATGTACAAGGTCGCCGAACTGCTGGGGCTGACGAGCCAGGACGCGATGGCTCTGCTCAAGCAGGAGACCGGGATCGACGTGAAGAGCGCCTCGAGCTCGATCGAGGAAATCGTCGCGCGCCAGTTCGTGGAGCGCCAGGCGCGCAAGCGCCAGATTGCGCTGCCGCCCGGCGCCTTGTTTGCTGAGACCAGTGGTCCGAAGCGACCCGGCGCCAAGTCCGCGCCCGAGCCGCCGAAGCCGGCCGGTCCGGTGCTGCGTCCGCGCCTGGTGAAGACGCCAAAGCCCGTCGACGCGGCCGACACGTCCGAGGCGACGGCTCCGGCCGAGGCCGACGTCCCGGTGGTCGAGTTGCCGGCCGAACCGGCCGTTGCCGCAGCGCCGGACACCGTCGAACCGCCAGTCGTGGAGGTCACGCCCGCCGTTGCCGAGGCGCCGCCCGCTCCCGTTATCGAACCCGAGGCGCCCCAGCCAGTGACACCCGTCGTGCAGGTCGAAGAGCCGCAGGCGCCGCCTGCCGAAACCGTCATCGAACGTGCCGAGCCCGTCCAGGCTCCGGCGCCTGCGGCGGCACCGGTCGCGGCGGCCCCGCCGCCGCCCGCCCGTCCCCCGCTGGTTGTTCCGCCGCCGCGCGTGCCGGCGCCGACGCCCGTCACCGGGCGCCTCGTGCCGCCCTCGCGCCGCCTGCGCATCGAAGACCCGGTCACCGGCGAAGCGCCGGCGGCACGACCGCTGCCGCAGCGCCCGGTCGTCCGTCCGCCGCAGCCGCCGCCCGTCGCGCGGCCGCCCGCGGCCCCGACCGGCAATCTGAGCCGGCCGCCCATGGGGGCTCGGCCGGCCACGCCCGGCGCCCGACCGCCGATTGGCGGTCCGCGTCCACTGCCCTCGCAGCCGATTCGCCCTGGTCAGCCCGGCCAGCCGCCGGGCGGCCGGCCGCCCATGGGACAGGGCTATCAACGCCCCGGCGGCGGCTACAACCGCCCCGGCATGCAGGGCCGGTCGCGTTCCTCGGGACCGCGCCGCGACGACCGTCAGTCGTTCGGCCCGGTGGTCGAGGCGCCGCCGCCGATCACGAAGATCATCACGCTCGCCGAAGGCCTCACCGTCAAGGATCTGGCCGACAAGCTCGACGTCAAGGCCAAGGACGTCCTGAAGAAGTTGATGGAGCGTCGCATGATGATGACCATCAACTCGACGCTCGACGGCGAGACGGCCACGATGATCGCGCGCAGTTTCGGCGCCGACGTGCTGGTCCGGTCGTTCGAAGAGGAACTGACGGAAGTCGAGACCGAGGCCTCGAAGCCCGAGGACCTGGTGCCGCGTGCACCGGTCGTCACCGTCATGGGTCACGTCGACCACGGCAAGACCACGCTGCTCGACGCGATCCGCCAGACGAAGATCGCCGAGCGCGAGGCCGGCGGCATCACGCAGCACATCGGCGCGTACTCGGTCGACGTCAACGGCCGGCGCGTCGTCTTCCTCGACACGCCGGGTCACGAGGCGTTCACGATGATGCGCGCCCGCGGCGCGCGCGTCACCGACATCGTCATTCTCGTGGTGGCGGCCGATGACGGCGTCATGCCGCAGACGAAGGAAGCGATCGATCACGCGAAGGCGGCCAACGTGCCGATCGTCGTGGCGGTCAACAAAATCGACAAGCCGGGCGCCAACTCCGAGCGCGTCAAGCGCGAGCTCTCCGATCTCGGCCTGATGCCGGAAGAATGGGGCGGCACGACCGTCATGGTCGAAGTCTCGGCCCGTCAGCGGCAGAACCTCGATCAACTGCTCGAAATGCTGCTGCTCGTGGCCGACATCGCCGACCTGAAGGCCAACCCGAAGCGCATGGCGCAGGGCACGGTCGTCGAAGCGAAGATCGATCGCGGCCGCGGCCCGGTCGCGTCCGTGCTCGTGCAGGACGGCACGCTCAACGAGGGCGACCTGTTCATTGCCGGCACGGTCGACGGCAAGGTGCGCGCGATGTTCGACCACACCGGCCGCAAGGTGAAGGCGGCCGGGCCGGCCACGCCGGTCGAAGTGCTCGGCCTGTCGTCACTCCCCTCGCCCGGCGACACCTTCCAGGTGATCGACGATCCGATCAAGGCGCGCCAGGTGGTGGCCTATCGCCAGGCGCAGGCCAAGGAAAAGGCGCTGCACGGCAAGGGCGGCCGGCTCACGCTCGAGTCGCTCCAGGCCCAGCTGGCCGAAGGCAGCATGAAGGAACTGGCGATCATCATCAAGGCCGACGTGCAGGGTTCGGCCGAGGTGCTGGCCGACACGCTCGCGAAGCTCAGCGACGAACGCGTGAAGATCAGGACGATTCACACCGGCGTCGGCGCGATCAACGAATCGGACGTCCTGCTGGCGACCGCCTCGGGCGCGATCATCATCGGCTTCAACGTCAAGCCGGACCGGAACGCCCAGATCGTCGCCGACCGGGAAGAAGTCGACATCCGTCACCACACGATCATCTACAACGTCACCGACGAGATCCGGAAGGCCATGGCCGGCCTGCTCGAACCGACGCTGCGCGAAACGCGCATCGGCTCGGCGGAGGTCCGGCAGGTGTTCAAGACGCCGAAGGCCGGCACGGTGGCCGGCTGCATGGTGACCGACGGCCGCGTGAGCCGCTCGGGCGACGTCCAGGCCCGGCTGATGCGCAGCGGCACCGAAATCTGGAAGGGCAAGCTGTCGTCGCTGCGCCGGTTCAAGGACGACGTCAGCGAGGTGAAGGTCGGCACCGAGTGCGGTATCGGCCTGGACCGCTTCAACGACATCCAGGTCGGCGACATCATCGAGTTCGTCACCGTCGAGCGCATTGCCCAGACGATGTAGCGAGACGACCGGGTCATGACCATCGCGCTCCTGAGCGTCGAGCTCTATCTGCCCATGTCGCAGTCGCTCAAGGAGAAGCGCATGGTGCTGCGGCGGCTGAAGGATCGGCTGAAGGCGGCCAACGTCTCGGTCGCCGAAGTCGCCCATCAGGACCTCTGGCAGCGCGCCGGTCTGGCGGTCGTCACCGTGTCGAGTGACGGCGGCGTGGCCGAACACACGCTCACCTCAGCCCTCCAGGAGATCGAACGGCTCGAACCTGGTCTGGTCACCACGAGCCGCATCGAGTATCTGCACTGATGGCCCAGGGAGCACGTCCGGAACGCGTCGGCGAAGAAATCCGCAAGGAACTGGCGGCGATCCTCGCCCGCGAGGTTCACGATCCCGGGATCGGATTCGTCACGCTGACCCGCACCAAGGTCTCGCCCGACCTGCAGCTGGTGCGCGTGTACTACACCCTCATCGGCGACGACCGCGCCAAACGCGACACGCAGAGTGCGCTCGAACGCGCGACGCCCTTCCTGCGGCGGCAGATCGGCGCGCGCGTGCGGTTGCGCCGCGTGCCGGAGATCCGGTTCGAGTTCGACCGCAGCGTCGAACATCAGGACCGCATCGAACAGCTGCTCATCGACATTGCCGAGGAGCGTCGTCTGCACCCGATCGACGAGGGCACGGGCGAGGCGCCGGCGGAAAAGACGGCCGTGGACGACGACCAGGCCGGGGAGACGCCGGGAGACAAGTCGTGAGCGGATCGGTTCACGAGGTTGCCGACGCGATCCGCACGCGGCAGTCGTTCCTGGTGACGTCACACGCGCGGCCCGACGGCGACGCCATCGGGTCGTCGGTGGCGCTTGCCCTCGCGCTCGATGCGCTCGGCAAGCAGGCCACGGTGATCCTGTGCGATCCGGTGCCGACGCCGTATCGCGCCTTCCCCGCCATCGATCGCATCCGCTTCACCGATCGGGCCGATGCGCCCGCCGACGCCGCGATCGTCCTCGAGTGCAGCGACATCACGCGCCCGGGCATTGCGGGGCTCGAGGCCTACACGCTCATCAACATCGACCATCACCTCGGCAACACGATGTACGGTGCGGTCAACTGGTTCGACGAACGCGCCGCTGCCTGCGCGGAGCTGGTCGCCAGCCTCATCGATGCGCTCGGCGTGGCGTGGACGCCGGCCATGGCCGCGCACCTGTATCTGGCGATTGCCACCGACACGGGCGGCCTGCGCTACGGCCCCGTCTCCAGCCGGACGTACGACACCTGCCGGCGTATCGTCGAGGCCGGCGTGGACACGTCGCAGCTGGCGCGGCAGATCTTCGAGAGCTACTCGATTGGCCGCGTGCGGCTGACCGGCGCGCTGCTCGACGCGATGACACTCCACCACGACAACCGGCTGGCGGTACTCGCATTCGACGACGCGCTGCTCGCGCGCACGGGCGCGGCGGCCGACGACACCGAAGGGCTCGTGAACCTGCCGCTCGGCGCGCGCGAAGTCGTGTCGGCCATCATGCTGAAGCGACAGGGCGACGGCAGCACCTGGCGCGTCAGCCTGCGATCGAAGGGCGACGTCGACGTGAGGGCCGTGGCCCTGCGGTGGGACGGCGGCGGTCACCGGAATGCCGCCGGTTGCACGATGACGGGCGATCAGCCATCCGTCACGCGCCAGCTCGTCGAGGCGATGGGTGAGGCGCTCGGCGACGTAGGGGCCGGCCTTGCGCCGGCCCACAGTATCGGGCGGCCGTAGGGGCCGGCCTTGTGCCGGCCCATCCGGCCACGGCAACCGGGCGGACACAAGGTCCGCCCCTACGGATTTCCCAATTGATCTCCGGTCTTCTCCTCATCGACAAACCTTCCGGCATCACCTCCCACGACGTCGTGGCGCGGATGCGGCGTGTGTTGCGCGAGCGCAGCATCGGCCATGCGGGCACGCTCGATCCGATGGCCACCGGCCTGCTCGTGCTCGTCGTGGGCAAAGCCACGCGGCTGGCATCGCTGCTGACCGGACACGACAAGACCTACGACGCCACGATCCGTCTCGGCCAGGCCACCACGACCGACGATGCCGATGGCGAGCTCACGGGAACCGCACTGCCGGTGCCCGATGAGGCGGCCGTGCGCGAGGCACTCTCCACGTTCGTCGGCTCGTTCGCCCAGGTCCCGCCCGCCCACTCCGCGCGCAAGGTGCAGGGGGAACGCGCGTACCGGCTGGCGCGGGCCAACAAGCCGGTCACGCTCGCGCCGAGCACGGTCACCGTTCACGAGATGGACTGGCAGGACGTCGACGGCACGGACCTCCGCATCCGGATCCGGGTAACGGCCGGGTTCTACGTGCGGGCGCTCGCGCGCGACCTCGGGGTGCACCTGGGTTGCGGCGGCCACCTCACCGCCCTGCGGCGCGTGCAGTCCGGGCCGTTCAGGGTCGAAGACGCGGTGACGCTGGCCGAGGCCGAGGCTCTGGGGCTGACGGTGGTCGACCGGCTGATCGCCCCGGCCGACGCGTTACCCGGCCTGCCGGCCGCGGAACTGACCGAGGAGGGGCTGCGCCGCGTGCTGCACGGCAACGCCGTCGGGCCGGCGCATCTCCGGGGGCCGTTGCCGCTGGCCGGCGACGAGGGGTCGCGGGTGCGGCTGCTGGCCAACGGGCGGCTCGTGGCCCTGGCCCGGCCGGGGGCCGGATCTTTGCATCCGGTTGTCGTCCTCGGATAACATTTCGTCCTTGTGGCCATCGATGGGACGGCCATTCTGGTTACGGCGGATCGGTACCGCGCCGCGAGGCGCGCTCTGGGCCGCTCGTGGAGGATACGTTTTTGAGCAACGAACGCAAAGCCGACGTCATCAGCACGTACCGCACGCATGACTCGGACACCGGCTCCCCTGAGGTGCAGGTCGCCATTCTGAGTGATCGCATCAGCTACCTCACCGAACATTTCAAGACCCACGTCAAGGACCACCACTCGCGTCGCGGGCTGTTGAAGCTCGTCGGCCAGCGACGCCGGTTGCTCGACTATCTCAAGCGGAAAGACACCGATCGGTATTCGGATCTGATCCGCAAGCTGGGTATCCGCAAGTAGCGAGCGGCCCGAGACACCCGGTCGCCGGCCGTGCCGGCGGGCGGCCGCGGTGACTCCCGCCAGACGCAGTTCCCCCCTTTCCAGGCTCACATGATCCCAACGACCCACACCCGAGAACTGACCCTTGGCCGCCGCACGATTTCGATCGAGACCGGCAAGCTGGCCAAGCAGGCCGACGGCGCCGTCATCGTCCGATCGGGCGACACGATGGTGATCGTGACCGCGTGTCACGCCGCCAACGCACGCGTCGGCATCGACTTCCTGCCCCTCACGGTGGACTACCGCGAATACACCTACGCGTCGGGCCGCATTCCAGGCGGCTTCTTCAAGCGTGAGGGCAAACCGGCCGAGAAGGAAGTGCTCACGAGCCGCCTGATCGATCGGCCGCTCCGTCCGCTGTTTCCGTCGGGCTGGTTCTACGAGACGCAGGTCGTCGCCCTGCTGATCTCCGCCGACACCGAGAACGACTCGGACGTCCTGGCCATCACCGGCGCCTCGGCGGCGCTCTCGCTGTCGTCGATTCCGTTCGAGAAGACGGTCGCCGGCGTGCGCGTGGGCCTGATCGACGGCGAGTACGTGATCAACCCGACCTATCCGGAGCGCAAGACGAGCAAGATCGATCTCGTCGTCGCCGGCAGTGCCGACGCGATCATGATGGTCGAGGCGGGCGCGAAGGAAGCCACCGAAGAGGAAATGCTCGGCGCGCTCGATGCCGCGCACCAGGCCATCAAGCAGATCGTGGCCACGATCGACGACCTGAAGGCGGCCGTCGGCAAGACCAAGAAGACGGTGGCGGGCAAGACGTTCGACGCCGCGTTCCAGGCCGAGGTCGAGGGCAAGGCGTACGAGCCGCTCGCCGCGGCCATGCGCATCAAGGACAAGCTCGAGAACTACGGCACGGTGGACGCGGCGCTCGCCGACCTCGTCGCCGGATATCCCGAAACGGAAGCCGAGAAGCGCGCCGACGCGAAGACCATCTTCAAGCAGTTGAAGGAAAAGGTCATGCGCGACGAAATTCTCGAGCGCGGCCAGCGTCTCGACGGCCGCCGCTTCGACGAGATCCGTCCCATCTGGATCGAGACCACGGTGCTGCCCCGCGTCCACGGGTCGGCCGTGTTCACGCGCGGCGAAACGCAGGCGCTCGTCAGCGCGACGCTCGGCACCGAAGACGACGCGCAGAAGATCGAGACGGTCGAGGGCGAGACCTACCGCCGCTTCATGCTCCACTACAACTTCCCGCCCTTCTCGGTGGGTGAAGTGCAGTTCCTGCGCGGCCCCGGCCGGCGCGAAGTGGGACACGGCGCGCTCGCCGAGCGTGCGCTCGTGCCGCTGATGCCCGATGCGGCCGAGTTCCCCTACACCGTGCGTGTCGTCTCCGACATCCTCGAGTCGAACGGTTCGTCGTCGATGGCGTCGGTGTGCGGCGGCGCACTCGCGATGATGGACGCCGGCGTGCCGCTCAAGGCGCCGGTGGCCGGCGTGGCCATGGGTCTGGTGATGGACGAGAAGACCGGCAAGTGGGCCGTGCTGACCGACATTGCCGGCGCCGAGGACCACTACGGCGACATGGACTTCAAGGTGGCCGGCACGCGCGCGGGCATCACCGCGCTGCAGATGGACATCAAGGTCAGCGGCATCACGCTCGAGATCATGCGCAAGGCGCTCGAACAGGCGAAGAAGGGCCGCTTCGAGATCCTCGACGCCATGGGCCGCGTGCTCGAGGCGCCGCGCGCCGACATCTCGACGTTCGCGCCGCGCATCGTCACCATCCGCATCCCGACCGAGAAGATCCGCGACGTCATCGGCAAGGGTGGCGCGACGATCCGCAGCATCATCGAGAAGACCGGCGTGAAGATCGACGTCGAAGACGACGGCCGCGTGAACGTGGCGTCGGCCGACGGCGCGGCGTCCGAGAAGGCCATCGCGATGATCAAGGAGCTCACGGCCACGCCCGAGCTCAACGCCGACTATCTCGGCCGCGTCGAGCGCATCACGGACTTCGGCGCGTTCATCGAGATCATGCCGGGCGTCGACGGACTGCTGCACGTCTCGGAAATCGCGAACTACCGCGTCAAGGACGTGCGCGACGAGCTGAAGGAAGGCGAACAGATCATGGTCAAGGTGATCAACGTCGATCCTTCCGGCAAGGTGCGGCTCAGCCGCAAGGTGCTGCTGGCGCCCGACGAGGGCACCGCGCCGCGCGAACCCCGCCCGGTCCACGACGGCGGCGGCTCCCCGGACGGCGACCGCGGCCCGCGCCGCGACCGCGGCGGCGATCGTGGCGGCCGTCCGCCCCGTCGTCACTGAAGTAAGATGACCGCAGGTGTCCGGCGCGGCCGGACGCCTGCGGTGCTCTCCGGACATCCCGGTTCCCCGCTCCATCCGCGCGATTCAGCCGCCTCCCCGGCCAGTTCGGCGTCAGCATCGTCTGACGTTCAGGAGGAGGGTTCGGTGCCGATCCAGTTCACGATGCCTGCGTCCAGACGCGCGTTCGTCCGCGCACTGATCGCCGTTGCCGCTGCGGCCGGTTTTGGTGCGAGCCGCGCACGCGCGCAGGCGCGTCGCGACTTCTCCGTCGTGGCACGGCGGTACTCCTACACGGTGGCCGGCAACGACCGGGCCGAGATCCGCGTGAACCAGAACGACCTCGTCCACGTGACGTTTTCGTCCGAGGACATCCCCCACAGCTTCACCATCGAGGAAGCCCCCTACCGCATCATGCGCAGGGCCGAACCCGGCAAACCCGTCACGTTCAACTTCAGGGCCGACGCCCCGGGACGTTTCCGCTTCTACTGCAATCTCACCGCGGACGAACGCTGCCGCGAGCTCCAGGGCACGCTCATCGTCGAACCCGGACGGTAAGCGACACGGCGACCGGCTACCGCGACGCCGTCGGTGGTCGGTGGCCGGTCGTCGCGCTGGCTCCTGTCTGAAACCGTTCCGCCAGCGCCAGCCGCTCGGCAACCGACGGGTGCCGGTGGAACAGCCAGCGTGTCACGAGCGACGGCTGCTCGTCGGCCAGATACCGCGCTGACGCGCGTCGCACCACGGTGGCGAACGCGTCAGCCTGCCCGGTCGAGGCCAGCGCGAACCGGTCGGCCCGCCGCTCGTGACGACGGGACTGCGCGTGGCGGATGGGCGTGGCAAGCAGCCAGACGGCAAGGGTCGCGAACGCGACGACCGGCAGCGCTGCCGGATCGGACGCACCTTGAAGGCCGAACCACGCACCCGCGCGCGCGATGAACAGATCGCTCACGAGGAGCCCTGCGCACAGTACAGCGGCGTCGAGCGCGAGCGACCGCCAGAGATCGCGGTGGACGTGATGCGCCAACTCGTGCGCCACCACCACCGCGACTTCCTCGTCCGACCAGTGGCGCACGACGTCGGCGGCCACGAGCACGCGGCGGCTGCTGCCGATGCCGGCCACCATCGCCACGGTCGGCGACGCCTCGTCGACGCGCCATTCCTGAATCGCCGCAACCGGCACGCCCACGCGCGATGCGAGGCCGGCCAGCTGTGTCGCCAGCGCGGGCCGTGCGAGCGGACGCACGCCAGCCACGCGGCCGAGAATGACGGGCCCCACGCGCACCGCCAGTGCGAACGCCATCGACAGCAGTACGCCCGCCAGCAGCCACCAACCGCGCCCGGCGACGAGCGTGGCCGCGTGCACTGTGACCCCGGCGAGCACGACCGCGGGCAGCAGGACGATCGACTCGGCGAGTCGGCCGCGGAGGCCGCCGTCATCCGATCGGCCGTAAGCCGGAGCGATCCGCCGCGTTCGGTACGACACGGTCGGCAGCACGGCCATCTCGCACAGGGCCGTCACGGCCGCGATGAAGAGCACGACGCCAGCCAACGGCTGCACCGGGGATGGCAACAGGGATGCGAGGGATGTCGACGCTGCGAACAGGAGCCTGCCGATCGGCGTGAACGCGATCGCCGCGAGCATCAGCGCCGCCAGCGTCCAGGCCGCCACCGCCGCCTGCCGCTGACGCCGCTGGTACCGTGTCGCCTTCGGTTCGTTCATGGTGCTTTTGTGGACGACTACCGGCTACCGGCTACCGACTGATGGAGGGCCGGACCTTCAGGGCCGGCCTCCCGGGCGGACACAAGGTCCGCCCCTACGCTGCGGCGTCGGACCGTGATGTCAGACCAGGCCGTAGGGCGGACCTTGTGTCCGCCCACACCGCCCCGCCGCCTTACCGCCTTCGTTAATTCAGCTGCACCGAAATCAGCTTCGACACGCCTGGCTCTTCCATCGTCACGCCGTAGAGCCGGTCGGCAATCTCCATCGTCTTCCGATGGTGCGTCACGAGGATGAACTGGGTGTGCTCCTGCATGCCCTGCAGCATCGCGATGAAGCGCCCGATGTTCGCGTCGTCGAGTGGCGCGTCGATCTCGTCGAGCAGGCAGAACGGGCTCGGCCGGTGCTTGAAGACCGCGAACATCAGCGCCATGGCTGTCAGCGCCTTCTCACCGCCCGAGAGCAGCTGGACGTTCTGCAGGCGCTTGCCGGGCGGCTGCGCAATGATGTCGATGCCGCTCTCCTGCTCGTTCTCCTGATCGATCAGGACGAGGCCGGCGCGACCGCCGCCGAAGAGCGTCGTGAACGTCTGCTCGAAGTTGCGGTTGATCAGCTCGAAGGCCTCGGCGAACCGCTCGCGCGTGGTCTTGTCGATCTTGCGGATGGCCTCGCCCGTCTGCGCGATCGAGTCGAGCAGGTCCTTGCGCTGGGTGGTGAGGAACGCGTGGCGTGTTTCCAGTTCGTCGAACTGCTCGATCGCCATCATGTTCACCGGGCCGAGCCGATCGATCCGCTTGCGCAGCACGCCGATCACCTCGTCGGCGTCGACATCGACCACCGGAGCCTCAACGGCAACGGCGGGCTCTTCGCCCGCAGTCAACTCCGCGACGCCTTCAGCGTCGGCCGCCCCCTCGGCATCCGGCGACGACTCAGCGGCCGCATCGACGTCCTCCTCGTCGCCCGCCGTCACCAGACGTGTGGTCGGCGGCACCAGCTCGCCCGCGGCACGCATGGCCTCCACGGCCGCCGACACGTCCTCGAGCCCGAGCCCCACGGCTTCGGCGCACGTCTCGGCAAGATGCGCCAGATCGGACGTGGCCGTCGCGCGCGCGACCTCGGACTGCATCACGTCGGCACGCACGGCATCGAGCGCATGCCGGGCCGTACGGATGTCCTGATCGCGGCCGTCGAACTCGCGCCGCAACTCCCCCACCTGACTGTCGATCTCCACGACCGCCGCGCGCAGGTCCGCGAGCACGCGCACGTCATCGTCGAGGGCCGCCTGGTTCGCGGCAATCGATGCGCGCAGTTCCGTCGATCGGCCGTGCAGCCGCTCGACGTCCGCGCGGCGCCCGTGAATGCGCTCGTCGAGCTCGGTGGCCGCGGCCTCGAGCCGGCCGACTTCGGCCTCGAGCCCGGACGCACGTTCGACGAGCGTCGCCTGTTCGGTGCGCATCGTCGACACCTGCCGCATCGCGGCCTCGGACGCCTCACGGGCGGCCTGCAGGCGTCCGAGCACTTCGCTCAACCCGTCCTCGGCGAGGCGCATCTGATCCTGATGCGACGCGATGGCCGCAATCGCTTCTTCACGGCGGCGTTCGGTGTTCGCGTGTTCCTCGACCGCGCGCTGGTGTTCGGTCGTCACGACATCGAAGCGCCGGCCGACACGGCTGTGCTCGTCGGCGTTGCGCGCCACCTGCGCCTCGAACCCGACGATTTCTTTCTCGTGCCCGTGTTGCACGCCGACGAGCGACCCGAGCAGCGACTCGCCTTCGCCAATCCGGTCGTCGAGTCCAGCCAGTTCCGCCGACAGTGCGTCGACCGCAGACGCGATGTCTTCGGCCTCCTGACGAAGCTGCTGAATCTCAGCGCGCAGTTCGAGAATGCCGCGCGCATCCTGGCGCGCGCCGCCCTCGACGAGCCACGGCGCGCCGAACACTTCACCGGCAATCGTGGCCACGCGCCCGTTCGTGTGCCGCACCGCGACCCGCGCCGCCGCGGCCGACTCGACGACCCAGGCGTTGGCCAGCAGACGCTGCAGCCTCTCAGCGTGCGGCCCTGTGGCGCGCACGATGTCGGCAAGCGCGCGCGCGCCGGCAGGCGGTGCCTCGGCGCTCGCCGCATGGCTGTCGGGATCGACCCCCTCCAGCACGACGAACCCGCAGCGCCCGGCCTGCTGCTCACCCACGAGCGCCAACCCCGCCAGCGCATCGTCGGTGCGGTCCACGATGACGTGCTGCAGCAGCTCACCGAGCAGCGCGTCCACCGCGCGTTCGAACGTGCGCTCGACCACGAGGTGATCGGCCACCGCGCCGTGATGCCGAACAGCGCCGGTGTCATCGGCCAGCAGCAGGCGCGCGGCGTCGCCGAACGTGGCGCGGCGCGCGTCGAGCTCCTCGAGCGAACGCAGGCGCGCTTCGCGTGCGGCCAGGTCGCGCTCACGCGCAGCGCGCTCGAGCGCAATACGCTGGCGCTCCGCACGTGTCGCGGTCAGCATGGCCTCGGCCGATGCGCGCCGGGCGAGCGTCTCCTCGCGCGCCGCGCGGGCGACCTCGAGCGCTTCCTGCGCCGCTTCGCGGGCCAGACGCGCGCGTTCGATTTCAGCCTCGAGCTCGCGCGCCTCGATCTCGAGACGCTCGCGCTCGGCCGCCACGCGATCGCGCACCGCGGCCGCGTGATCGCGCGCCTGCGAGAGCGCCGACAGCGTCGTGGCCGCCGACATGACCGCCGCACGCGTCTCGTCGGCGGTCTGCTCCACCTCCTGCACGCGCGTCAGCGTCCGCCGGTATTCGTCCTCGCCGGCATCGACCCGCGACGCCACTTCCTCGAGGGCCGCGCGCGCGCCCGCCGACGCCTCGCGCTGCGCCGACAGCGCCTCCTGCAGCGGCCCGCGCCGCGCGTCGAGTGCAGCCGCCTCGGCGTCGAATGCCTCGGCCTGCTGTGTGAGGTCGACGATCTGCCGTCCTTCGAACTCGATCTGCTGCTGCCGCCGCTCGATGGCCAACTCGCGCGCATGCGCGTCGTCGCGGGCCGTCGTGGCGCGCGCTTCGGCGGCTGTCAGGTTCAGACGCAGCCCCTCGAGCGCGTTCTCCAGTTCGGCCACGCGCGCCGCGGCCACGACTTCCCGCTCGCGCGCCGCCTCGAGACGCGTGTCTGCGTCGGCAATCTGCGCGCGCAGCACGTCGTACCGCCGCGCGAACTGCACCTGTTCCCACTTGCGGAGTTCCTCACGCAGACGCCGGTACCGGCGCGCGCGGGCCGCCTGGCGCTTCAGGGCGCCACGCTGCTTCTCCACTTCGAAGATCACGTCGTCGACGCGCGTGAGGTTGTGCTCGGCGGCCTCGAGTTTCAGTTCCGCGGCACGGCGGCGCGCCTTGTACTTCGTGACGCCGGCGGCTTCTTCGATCAGCATGCGCCGTTCGGCCGGACGCGACGAGAGGATCTGGCCGATCTTGCCCTGCTCGATGACCGCGTAGGCCTTCACGCCCAGCCCGGAATCCATGAGCAGTTCATGGATGTCCTTCAGCCGGCACACCTCGCCGTCGATCAGGTATTCGCTCTCGCCCGAACGGTAGAGCCGGCGGCCAATCTCGACGTCGCGCGCGATGACGGGCTGCTCGTCGAGCAGCGGATCGGCATCACCCGCGTCCGGCACGCCAGCCGCCGCACGCATGGCCTGCCGCACCTGCGTGAACTTGAGCCGCACTTCGGCCGCCGAGGTCGGCTTGCGCGCCTCGCTGCCGCCGAAGATGACGTCCTCCATGCGCTCGCCGCGCAGGCTCTTGGCACTCTGCTCGCCGAGGACCCAGGTGATGGCGTCGACCACGTTGCTCTTGCCGCAGCCGTTCGGCCCGACGATGGCCGTCACGCCATCGTCGAACCCCAGTTCGGCGCGTTCAGCAAAGCTCTTGAAGCCGGCGATATGCAGTTTGGACAGTCGCATTCTCAGGTGTTTCCGGACACGGGAACAGCAGCCCGCGCACCACGCTGGAGGAACGGACGGTGGCTGGGCGGCGGGTGGTTCTGAACGGGCGCAAGTCTAGCAAGCCCCATTTGTCGGGGCAAGCAGAAACGGGCCCACAAGATATGGGTATCAGCGAAATGTGCGTATCAGCGAACTTGTGCCGTCTGGTTGCCGTTCCGGCGGGCTGCCGCACGTTCGAGCATGCTCTCGGCCTCGCCGAAAAAGCCGAGCGCCTTCTGGAGCTGCGGGTCGACGGCCGAGATGGACCGCCGGGCCTGTTCGATGCCGAACAGGTCGATGTCGACCTCGTAGTGAATCATCGCCTTGATGAACTCGAGGTCGGCGACAAACGCCGCTTCGTCGATGATGACGCGGTCTTCCTTCAGGAACTGCCGGAACTCGTCGACGATCGCGTCGGTCACGTCCCAGCCGGGCGCCACACGATGACGGGCCGCCGAACGCGAGCCGGGCCGCTGGTCGCCGTCCCGGGTGAACCGCTCGGCGAAATTGATGACGCGCCCGCGCAGCATCCGCGAGAACGCCGTGGGGTTGAAGCCGTCGACCGGCCCGGGCACGAAGTGATCGGGTTCGATGCCGCCACCGCTGTAGACCTTGCGATCGCCGTCGGTCAGCTTCATGTCGTCCGGGTTGTGCTCGCGCTGCGCGTCCTGGTCGCGCTGCGAATACAGCATGTAATCGTCGAAGCTGCCGTCCCACGGCCTCTGGATCATCCGGCCGCTCGGCGTGTAGTAGCGGCCCGTGGTCAGCGCCAGGCCCGCGCCGTTGGCAATCGGGTACACGGACTGCACGAGCGCCTTGCCGAACGTCGTTTCGCCGACGACGATGCCGCGGTCGTGGTCCTGCACCGCGCCGGTGACGATCTCCGACGCACTGGCGCTCTGGCGGTTCACCAGCACGACGAGCGGCAGATCGATGTGGTCGCCCTGGCGCGTGGCCTTGTAGATCTCGTCCGAGTTGCGCACGCGCCCACGCGTCGACACGATGACCTCGCCGCGATGGAGGAAACGGTTGGACACGGCAATGGCCTGATCGAGCGGGCCGCCGGGATTGTCGCGCAGGTCGAGCACGAGCCGCTGCATGCCCTCGCTCTTGAGCCGCGTCAGCGCCTCGCCGAACTCCTGGTTGGTGGTTTCCGAGAAGTCCCTCATGCGCACGTAGCCCGTGCCCGGCGCAATCATGAACGCCGCGTGCACGGTGGCGATGCGCACTTCGTCGCGCTCCACGGTCAGCGGGATGACCGTATCGAGTCCCGGCCGCTTGATGCGCAGATCGACCGTCGTCCCCTTCGGGCCCTTCACGCGATCGACCACGTCCTGCGTCTGCCAGCCCTTCGCGTCCTCGGCGCCGACGCCCGCGATGATGTCGCCGCGCCGGATCCCCGCGCGATACGCCGGCGACCCTTCGAACAGTTGCGTCACGACGACCTCGCCCGTGGCGGGCCGATCGACGATGCTGATGCCGATGCCGAAGTACCGGCCTTCCTGCCGCTCGCGCATCCGCGCGAACGATCGAGGCGAAAAGAAGCTCGAGTGCGGATCGAGCGTCCGCAGCATGCCGTCGATCGAGCCGTACACGAGCGCTTCGCTGCCGCAGACGTTCGGCTCGGCGCAGATTTCGGAGGCCGGTTCGACATACTGCGCCTCGACGGCCGCAAGCGCCGCCGTGTAGATGCGCACGCGCTCGTTGGCGCGCTCCTGCGTGGTGACGGCTACACCGCCCGCGACGAGCCCTATCACCACCGCGGCCCCGGCTACGGTGGCCGCCGAACGAACACGCAGATTCCGCATGCGCCTGCTCCTTGCGTTGCTGCTACTGGTCGCGATCGCCGGCATCGGTACGCCGCTTCTTGCCGAAGACCCACGCCACACCGATGCTCAAGATGTACAGTACCAACATCGGCGCCGAAAACACGGCCAGATTCACCGGATCGGACGTCGGCGTGATGATGGCCGCGATGACCACGATGGCCAGCAGCGCGTACTTGAAGTTCTTGATCATGAACCCCGCGGTGACGACGCCGAACCGCGCGAGGAAGAAGACGAGCATCGGCATCTGGAACACGAGGCCGAGACCGAGCACCACCTTCACGTAGAGCCCGAACACGGTGTCGAGCGTCGGCATGAAGCTCAACGCACCGTCTTCGAAGCTCGCGAAGAAGGCCATCATCGACGGAAACGCGACGGCGTGCGCGAAGTACGCGCCCGACAGGAAACAGATCGACGCGAAGAAGACGAAGGGAATGACCACCTTCTTCTCGCGTGCGTACAGGCCCGGCGCCACGAACAGCCACAACTGCGTGAACAGGAACGGCGATGCGGCAATCAGCCCGGCCAGCGCCGACACCTTCAGGCTGAACATGAAGCCGGCCATCGGCTGGGTGTAGATCAGCTGGCCGCCGTTCTCGCCGAAGTACTGGACGAAATAGTGGAAGAGTGGCTCCCAGAAGAACAACGAGACGGCGCAGCACGCCAACAGGACGTAGAGGCCGTACAGGATGCGGCGCCGGAGTTCGTCGAGGTGCTCGAGGAAGCTCATCCTCGAACGGTCGTCGACGTGCTCATCGTCGTACGCGTCGTCGAGCACGCCCGTGCCCGTGGTATCGGTGCTGGTGCTCATGGAGCGTGGGACTGAACCGCTGGACGATCGGAAATCAGGCGCGCTGCTCGCCGCCACGCGCGACCGTGTCGGCCACGTGTTCGGCCACGTCGTCGACCGGCGCGGCCGTGGCCTCACCATCGACCACGTCAGCCGTCCCGTCCTCGACGGGACTGGCCGCCGGGGCCGTCACGGCGGGCGCCCGGCTGGCCGCGGACTCCGCGCGCCGGTCTTCGAGCCGGATTTCCTCGTCGAGCGTGCTGCGCAGCTCGTTGGAGGCGCGCTTGAACTCCGAGAGACTCTTGCCGAGCGACCGGCCGAGCTCGGGCAGCTTGCGTGGCCCGAACACGATCAACGCCACGACGAAGATGATGATGAGTTCCGGAAATCCTAGAGGGCCCATGGAGAATTCCTTACTGAAAAGAAGCATCCACAGTATAACCGGTTCAGACCGTGACGGCGTCTCCGGCGTCTGAAATCGCGCCGCAAGTGCTGGTTTGACGTTGACTTGCAGCAATCAGGGGCGTAGCATAACGGGCGGCGTCCCCAAGAGGCCCGAGAGTTGCATTCTCGTCGCGTTGTGTCCAACCCTTTCTCTTACCCACGGATATCCCCCATGAGACGACTGCTCGGAGTGAGCGCATTGGGCCTGGCCCTGACATTGGCGCCGGCAGCCACCTTCGCACAGCAAACGCAGGCGCCTTCCCCGGCACCTGTGGACGTGTCCGAATACGAAACACGTCCGGCCCTGACCTCGGCCACCGGCACGACCGGACTCTGGTTCACGCCGAGCGGTTCGGTGCTCCAGGACCGGAAGTGGTCGATGTCGTTCTACCGCACCAACGTCGACGATGGGCAGGGCTTCGCAGACGTGTCGATGTGGCCGGTCACCTTCGCGTACGGGATCGGCGGACGAACCGAAATTTTCGGGAACATCGCCGTCATCGGCCGTATCGACCGCGACACCCGTCCGCTGTTCTTCCCGAGCACGCCCGATGGGACGGGCGGTGGCATCATCCTGCAGGCGCCCCGCGCCCGCAGTGAATGGTCCGGCAACAAGCTCGGCGACGTGACCGTGGGCGGCAAGGTCAACCTGACGCCCAACGCCCCGGCGGCTCTCGCGCTGCGCGGCATGGTGACGCTGCCGACCGGACACGACGAAGTGTCGGTCGCGGCGCCCAACGTCCAGGTCGACGCCATCGTGTCGCACTTCAATCCAGCGGTCGAAGTGGCCGGCTACGGCGGCCTCATCATGCGCGGCAGCCCGAGCGGCTACGAGCTGACCAACGGCCTGCGCTGGGGGATTGGCGCCGCCTTCCCGCAGCGGTATTCCGCCGGCTTCCGCATCACGACGGAGCTGTTCAGCGAGATCTACTTCAACAAGACCATCACGGCCCCGGCCGGTGAGTTCGGCACCGACGGCTCGCCCGTCCCGACGACGACCGAGCTGCGCGCGCCCATCGTCGCCGCCGTCGGCGTCACGTGGCAGGCGCCCAACGGGTTCTTCGTGGGTGGCGGCGCGTCGTGGAACCTCAACATGAAGGGCCGCGAGGACGCGAACATCGGGTTCGAGAACACGTTCCGCGACAGCAAGGGCCTGCAGCTCCGGATCGGCTGGCACCCGGGTGCGCGCCATCAGAACCCGGCCGCGCGCGTACCACCGCCGCCCCCGCCGCCGCCCCCACCACCGCCGCCCCCGCCACCGGCCAACCGGCCGCCGACGGTCAAGGCGTCGTGCGATCCGTGTGAGGTCGAGGTGGGCCGCACGTCGACGGTCTCGGCCGACGGCCAGGATCCCGATGGCGATCCGCTGACCTACCAGTGGAAGACGGCCGCCGGCACGGTGGCCAACCCGACGGTGCGCCAGTCGCCCTGGACGGCACCGCAGCAGCCCGGTCAGGTGCCCGTCACCGTGACGGTCAACGACGGCCGCGGCGGTACGGCGAGCGACTCGGTCACCATCAACGTGATCCAGCCGCGTGAGTTCGTCTTCGAGGACGTGCACTTCGAGTTCGACCGGTTCAACATCCGGCCCGACGCGCTCCAGGTGCTCGACGAAGCCGTCACGGCGATGCAGGCCAACAACACGCTGCGCCTGACCATCGAAGGTCACACGTGCAACATCGGGACGGCCGAGTACAACCTCGCGCTTGGCGAACGCCGCGCGTCGGCGGTGCGCGACTACCTGACGAGCCGTGGCATCGGCGCCGACCGTCTCCAGACGGTGAGCTTCGGTGAAGAGCGGCCGAAGCACGACAACAACCGCGAGGAAACGCGCCGCCTCAACCGCCGCGCTGCCCTCACGGTCAGGCTGCAGTAGCAGCAGGCCACAAGGCTACGAGGCTGCAAGGCTACGGGCGGGAAGGGGGACAACCCCTTCCCGCCTTTTTTCTTCCCTGCTCCCCCGCTCCCCTCCTTCCTGCCTCCTCCCAGCCTGCCGCCTCCCCGCCTTCTATAATTCCCCCGTGCCCCCCTCCCGACGCACCGACGTGCAGACGCTGGTAGACGAACTGGCGAGCGCCGACGCCATCGCGCGCGAGAGCGCGGCGGCGCGCCTGGTCGTGGCGGGTGAACGCGCGGTCACCGCCGTTCGCGCGCTGGTGGCCGACGAAAGCCGCGCGCCAGCGGCACGTATCGCCGGCCTTCAGGCGTTGTGGGATCTCCACCGGCACCAGGCGATCGAGGCCGCGTCCCACGTGGTGGCCGGCGGAGACGACGGGCTGGCGCTCGACGCGATCGATCTGCTGGGCCAGGCGCTCGTCGACGCGTCGGACGTCTCAGGTGGGGATCGCGCGCTCGAACACCTGACGCGTTTCGTGCTCGACGATCGCATCGCGCCGATTCGCCGGCGCGCCATGCTCGAGCGCCTCCGTCCCCTGCCCCTTCGCCTGCGCGAGCCGGTCTTCGACGCGCTGGCCACCGACGGCGTGCTCGCGGCCGACGCCGCGGCGAGCCGATCGTCGCTGACGCCGGTCAGTGCTCTCGAGCGGTGGAGCGATGAAGAACGGCTGCCCGCCACTCCCGATCATGTGGTCGATGCGATCGCCCATGACGGCGACCGCGTGGCGATCACGACGCTCGCGCGTCTCATCCCCCTGCTGCGTGCCCGGGAAAAACAGAGCAGCGGCCCCGAGCGGGAAACGTGGCGGCAGCCCGTCGGCCTGCTGCACGAGGCGCTCGCGCGCCGCGGCAGTCTCCTGGCGCTGTACGACCTGCGCGAGACGCTCGAAGACGCCGGCCAGCACGCCAGCGCCCCCCTGCTGGCCGCGGCGATGGCGATTGGTGATACGTCGTGCCTGGATGGCATTGCCACGCGATGGATTCACGCGGGCCATGACGTCTGGTTGCGCGACCAGCTCGAGCGCATCGTTCACGCGATCGTCACGCGCGAACGGCTGCACCGCCGGTCACCCGCGATCGTACGGCTGCTCAAGCGACACCCGGCGGCCGCTCCGCTTGTGGCAACCGCTTCGCGACACGCCAGAAGTTAACGCGATCGTCTGTCTTCCACGCGTCTCTTCCACCGAACATCATCGTGGGCCGCGAAGTCCGTGCGCGAGTGTGCGCCGCGGCTTTCTTCGCGGCGCAGCGCGGCGCGGACGATGAGGTGGGCGACGGTGACGAGGCTGACCGATCGCCAGGTCGCGGGCGACAGCGACGCGCCGTTGGCGAGACCTGCCGCCACGGTTTCTGCCGGATCGGCCAGCATCGCCAGGACGGCCGACAGCTCGTCACCGTGACGGTAGACGCCCGCGCGTGTCCACATCGCCTCGCGCACCTGGTCGTCTTCGATCGGCACGTGCAGCGGCGGGCCCACCGGCGGGGCGCCCACAATCGCGGTGCCGGCATCAGGCCAGTCTGCAAGCCGCCACTCGCGCATCGCACGCCCGGCACGGCCGCCGAACACGAGCCCCTCGAGCAGCGAATTGCTCGCCAGGCGATTGGCACCATGCACGCCCGTGCAGGCCACCTCGCCGGCGGCAAACAGCCCGGGCAGAGACGTGCGGCCGTCGAGGTCGGTGGAGACGCCGCCCATCACGTAGTGCACGGCCGGTCCGACCGGCAACAGGTCCGTCGCGATGTCGAGGCCGGCGCGCGCGCACGCTTCGCCAATGGCCGGAAAGCGCTCGCGGACGAACGCCGGCGGCAGATGGGACAACGTCAGGTACACGGGCCGGCCGG
Organism: uncultured Solibacteraceae bacterium; assembly: GCA_964627115.1. Taxonomy (GTDB): domain Bacteria; phylum Acidobacteriota; class Vicinamibacteria; order Vicinamibacterales; family SCN-69-37; genus SCN-69-37. Next base: position 33,001 of record CAZVHY010000017.1, read on the forward strand.
TCCGCGCCGACTCGAGCACGATGGCCTTCGAGACGCGGTCGCGCGAGGCGAGATCGCCGCGCGCGTCGTAGCGCTGGACGAACGGCTCACCGTCGGCATTGACGAGCCTGGCGCCTTCGCCCCTGAGGGCTTCCGACAGCAGATACCGCGGCGCGCCGGGGACGGCCAGCACCGTGGGGTGGAACTGAACGAACTCGAGATCGGCGACCGTCGCCCCCGCCAGATAAGCCAGCGCCACGCCATCACCCGTCGCTACGGGAGGATTGGTGGTCTCGCGGAAGACGTGGCCGGCGCCGCCCGTGGCCAGGAGCGTTGCGGACGCACGCGCCTCCACGAGCCGTCCACGTTCGTCGAGGAACCGCACGCCGCACACGCGACCGTCCTCGATGAGCGCCTGCACGGCCGTCGCGTGGTCCACGATGTCGAGTGATGGATGCCCCTTGAGACGCGCGAAGAGCACACGCGCGATTTCGCGTCCGGTCGCATCGTGTGCGTGCAGCACGCGGCGCACCGAGTGCGCGCCTTCGCGCGCCAGATCCAGCGATCCGTCGGCGGCGCGATCGAACGCCGCGCCCCACTCGATGAGCTCGCGGACGTAGGCCGGTCCTTCGGACACCAGGACCTCGACGGCGCGCTCGTCGCACAGGCCGTCGCCGGCCACGTGCGTGTCGTCGGCGTGCAGTGCCGGCGAGTCGTCGGCGCCGACGGCCGCGGCAATACCGCCCTGGGCGTAGCCGGTGCTCCCCGCGCTCCGGTCGGACTTGGTGAGGACGAGCACGCGTCCGTGCCCGACGAGTTCGGCGGCGGCGCGCAGCCCCGCGATGCCGCTGCCGATGATGAGATAGTCCGCCGAGACGCGTTCGGTCACAGTGGCCTGTTATCCTAGCAGGCTGGCGCCGGCCCACACGAGCGTCGCCCCCATTCCCGCATGACATCCACGCGCAAACATCTCTCAGGGGCAACCGGTGCGACAGGCGACAGGAACCTGCATCGCACCATCGACGTCACGAGCGAACGCGGCACCTACCCGGTTCTCATCGGATCGGGCGCGCTTGCCACGCTCCCCTCCCTGCTCGACGGACTCGGCTTCGGCCGCCAGCGGCTGGTGGTGAGTTCCACCCCCATCTGGCGTCTGCACGGCGACCGCCTGCGTCGCGTGCTCGCGCGCGGCGACCGTCCCGCGCTGATGGCCGTCGGCGAGCGCGCGAAGACACTCGACACCGTGGCGCGCCTCTACGATGCATGCGTCACGCGCAAGCTCGATCGATCGGCCGCCCTGGTCGCCATCGGAGGCGGTGTCGTCGGAGACGTGGCCGGGTTTGCCGCGGCCAGCTATCTGCGCGGCATCGGCCTCGTCCAGGTACCGACGACGCTGCTCGCGCAGGTCGACAGCTCGATTGGCGGCAAGGTCGGCGTGAACCTCCCGGCCGGCAAGAACCTCGTCGGCGCGTTCTACTCGCCGTCACTCGTGCTCTGCGACCCGGCGGTGCTTTCGACGCTGCCCCGCCGCGAGTTCCGCGCCGGGCTGTACGAGGTGGTGAAATACGGCATCATCGCGTCGAAGCCGCTCTTCACGCGCCTTGCCGGCGGACTCGACGAGGTGTTCGCCCACGACCCGGCGATGCTCGAAGCCATCGTGTCCGCGTGCTGCCGCATCAAGGCGGACGTGGTGATGAGCGACGAGCGCGAGTCCGGTCCCAGGCGCGTGCTCAACTTCGGCCACACCATCGGCCACGCCCTCGAGGCCGTCACCGGCTACCGCCGCTTCAGGCATGGCGAAGCGGTCGGCTACGGCATGCTCGCCGCCGCATGGCTGTCGGTGCGGCGCGGTGCGCTCTCCGAAAGCGACCTGGCGCGGATCGATGGGCTGATCAAGGCGCTTGGTCCGCTGCCGCTCGTTGGCGATCTCCGCGCGTCGGACGCCCTCGACGCCATCGGCCGCGACAAGAAGGTGGTCAGCGGCCGTCTCCACTTCGTACTTGCGGCGTCGATCGGATCCACCGTGATCGTGTCCGACGTGACAACGCGCGAACTGGTGCAGGCGATGCGCGCGATCGGGATGAAAGCCTGACGCGCCGCGTCAGCGCCGAACGATCCCCGGCGCCACTCGCGTGATGACGATCTGAACGTCCGCTCGCGTCCGGCCCGCGCCCATCGCCCGCACCCGAACCACGATCGTGTCGTTGGTGTCGGCGAACGGCTGCCCGTCCGACTCCGCCACATCGTCTGACACCCAGACGAGCGCATAGCTGCGCTCAGAGAGCCCGGAGAACGGCAGGTCCCGGCCGGGCACGCCGTGTCCGAACAGGCGCCACCGCGGCGTGTCGATGCCCCACAGGCTGCCACCGTATGCCTCCTGTTGCACCGCCGCCGTCAGGCCGGCCGCATCGACCGGCTCGGCGCCGAGCGACGCCGGGAGCACCAGCGGCCCGGCAAATGACGACGAGGTCGTGCCGGCGAGAACGGGCGTCCAGTCCGCCATCGACGCGAGTTCGTCGACCATGGCATCGGCAACGCCCTCGGCCGTGTACCGCGCAGCAAGGCCGTGGCGATGGTTGCCGGCAATCATCGTGTCGACGTCGGCAACGAGCGCCACCGACAGGCCGATGGCAGCCAGCAGCGTCCCGAGCAGCAACACCATCACCAGCGCCATGCCTTCGTCTCCGTCGTAGCCGCGAGGCTTTGTGCCCAGCGGACCCGGCGGGCGTGACCACCTTCGCGTAACGCTACGGTGGTCCGCCGTAGCCTTGGCGGAGGCGGACGTCCGCGGGGTCCGACAACTGACGCATGCGTCGCCCCTACATCGTGGCGCCGCGTTCCGAAGCGCGCTCTCAATACGCACTGGACAGTGCCCGTGATGTGACATCGACCCTCACCTCGAGATCGTTGACCAGCCGGAGCGCGCTCGTGGCGTGGCCAGGCGACAGGAACGCGACGCTCCGCCCGCGGGCCGCGTCCGGCGCCGCGCGCAGCCGCACGACGGCCCGGACACGCCGAACGCGCAGCAGATCCGCGTCGAACGTATTACCTCCCGTTCCGCACCATGGCCCGTCGCGCAGTTCGTCGAGCGACAGCCGCACGTCGGCCGCGCCAGCCGGCGAGATCGCCCGGCCGAACTTCGGCGCGCCGTCGGCATCGAACCAGCAGGTCTCGACGCCCGCCGCGCCGCGCGCGTGCGCGGGGATGCCCGGAGTCCCCCAATACTCGAAACGCACGGCCACCACGTCGTCGACAACGGGCATGTCGGAACGATAGCCGTCGTAGAGCCGCAGTTGCCGCGCAGCGGCGTCGAAATAGAACGTCGAGGACTCCGAGACAACGAGGCGATCGCCGGGGGAGAAGGGCGAAAGCGGTCCGGTCTGACGTGTGGCGAGCGGTGCGGATTCCGATCCAGGAGAACCGGCCACGAAGAAGTCGTGTACGCCGATCGGCTTGAAGGCCATGACATGGTCACCTTCCTGGACGCCGCAGACAGGACGGGAGAGCGTGCATCCGTTGGCGATTTCAGGCGTCAGCAGCCCGGGCAACGGGTCCCGCAAACGGCCGGGGAGCGCGCCAGGCACGGCACGGACAACGGTCAGCACATCGTCGTGCGCCGCAGATGCGGTGTCGGCCCCCAGCAGGCCGATGCGCCGCGGCAGAATCGACGGCACGCAACACGCGAAGCCGGTTCCGGGTCCCGCGCGGTCGGCCCATGCGCCCGCACCGTTGACAGCTCGCGACAGCAGGTCCATGGCAGCACGCGCCCGCTGCTGCAGATCCGCGGCGTCCGGCTGCGCGCGGGCGATGAGCGTCTGCGTCCAGACGAACGCCGACACCGCGCCAAAGACGATGAGGGCCAGCGAGGCCGC
>CAZVHY010000018.1:0-35067 GCA_964627115.1 uncultured Solibacteraceae bacterium
AAGATCTCCGGCTCTCTCGGCTCGGTGTGCGTGACGAACCCGACGACGTTCTCCCAGGGGATGCCGGTCTCGCCGAATCGGGCGATCGCGGTCGTATCGGGCAGGAAGATCTGCATCAGGATCGCGGGGTCGTCGTCGTACACACGCCTGGCATCCTCGAAGCTGTAGGCCATGATGACAGCCCAGGCGTGCGCGTCGTTCCGCTGAATGGCCCGCGCCCGATCGAGCACGTCGACGTCTTTGTTGTCGAGGAACAGCACGGTCTTCCCCTTCGCCCAGACCAGCGCGGCGTCGAGCGTGGGGATGACAAAGCCGGTCACATTGCCGTGCGGATCGCGCAGCCGCAGCTGGCGAAGCTCTTCGTACGTGTAGTCGGCAACGTTCCCGGTGCCCGTGCTCGTCCTGTCGAGCGCAGGATCGTGGAACAGGACGATCACGCCGTCTTTCGTGTACCGCGGATCGACCTCCATACTCGACCACGTGTGCCGCAGCGTGTGGTCGAAGGTCTCGATGGCGTTCTCCGGGAATCCTTCCGTGGCGCCGCCGCGATGTGCCGTGAGCAATGGCGGACCACCCGCTTGCGGCCTGAAGAGACCGCGGAGGTCCTGGGTCGACTGGATGTCGAAGACGTGCAGGCGAACCGTCTCGGTGGCGCCACCGACGGGAGCCGGCGCTGGCGCGCACGCCGTCAATGCGGCAACCATCGCCATCGCCACGCTCACGCGCGCCGCGGCTCTCTGCGAGAAACGTTCAGCGGTACTGGCGTCCATCGATGCGCTCCGGTTCGATCTGCGGCGGCGCCGGCCTGTGGGCGTCGGCCATGTGCTGCTCCATGCGCGTGACGACGTCGGGGTGATCGGCCGCCACGTCGGTCGCCTCGCCAATGTCGTCGCGCAGGTTGTACAACTGCAGGGGCTTGCCCGGGCCCGGCCGATACGCCTTCCAATCGCCGGCGCGCACCGCCTGTCGCAGCGTGTCGTCCTGCCGATACCGCACGGCGCTCCAGTCGATGTCCGCGTCTTCCCAGTAGAGGTATTCGTGCGTGCGCTGCGCGTGTCCCGCCGCGGCCGGCCCGACGAGTGTGGGCAGAATCGAGAGGCCGTTCACGACCGCCGGCACGCGATCCGGGATGCGGGCAATCCCGGCAAGCGTGGGCAGGATATCGGCAAAATACGTGACGTGGTCGCTGACCTGCCCCGGCGCGATGTGTCCCGGCCAGCGCGCCACGAGCGGCACGCGTAATCCGCCCTCGTAGAGTGTGGTCTTGCCGCCGCGCAGCCGGCCGTTGGTCCGGATCGGATCGCCGGTCATGTTGACGACGCCCCCATTGTCGGACGCGAAGAAGACGATGGTGCGATCGTCGAGCCCGAGATCGCGCACGAGGGTCATGATCTCGCCCACGTGCCGGTCGACCATCGACACGAACGCGGCGTACACGCGCGCCTCGAGCGGCCAGGGCTTGTCCTTGTACATCTGCCACGCGGGATCGTCCTCGGGCACCTCGAACCGCTGGTGCGGCGGCGTCCACGCGCCATACGCGAAGAACGGCGTGTCGCGGTGCTCCCGGATGAACGCTTTCATCCGATCGACGATCAAGTAGTGCGAGAACTGCCGTGGCTGGCCGTTCCCCGGATCGACGGCCGGGATCGGGCCAACGCCGCGCCCCTCACCGTACGGTCCGTCATAAAACCCGGCGTTGCCCGGCAGATCGATCCGTTCGCTGTTGCGATAGAGATAGTCCGGGTAGAAGCGGTGTGCGTGAATCTGGTGGTAGTAGCCGACAAACTCGTCGAACCCCTTACGTTCCGGCACACCGGGTCCGCCCACTTCGGACAGTCCCCACTTGCCGTACCCGCCCGTCGCGTAGCCGGCGCCCTTCAGCAGTTCGGCGACCGTCACATCTTCGGCTCGCAGCGACACGCCCCCCGTGTTCGACCGCACGGGCGTCCGGCCCATGTGTGTCCCGGTCATCAGCACGCTGCGTGACGGCGCGCACACGGTGTTGCCGGCGTACGCCTGCGTGAAACGGATGCCCTCGGTCGCGAGCCGATCGATGCTGGGCGTGTGAACCTGCTGACCGCCGTACGCTCCCACGTCGGACGACCCCATGTCGTCCGCCATGATGAAGATGATGTTGGGTGGCGCGGCAGCGGGAGGGTTTCCACACTGGGCCAGCACGAGCGCCGCGACGGGCAGCGCGAAGAGGGCGGCGGATCTCCCGATGTGCCTCATGATGTCGGCTCCGTCCTGATGTGGCTGGTCGCGCGCATCATACTCCCTGCGCACGTTTTCCTATTGACCTGCGAGGGGAGTCCCCGTACGCTGCTCTCGTTGTCGTGAGGAGATCGTCCGTGCCGAAGACCGACCTGCTGCAGGGAACACTCGACCTGCTGATTCTCAAGATTCTCGCGCTCGGTCCCAATCACGGGTGGGGCATCTCGAACCGTATCCGTCAGATGTCGCGCGAAGGGCTCAACGCCAGCCAGGGCTCGCTCTATCCGGCGCTGCACCGCCTCGAGCTGAACGGCGACGTGCGCTCCGAGATGATGCCGTCCGAAAACAACCGGCGCGCGCGCGTCTACACGATGACACCGGCCGGACGCCGCCGGCTCGAGGCGGAACGCGAGAGCTGGGAACAGTTCGCGCTGTCGATGCGACGGGTGCTGCAGGCCGATTCCTAGGGCGTGCTAGGCTCGTGCATGGCGCACCCACCGCACGACGATCGCCAGGCCGGCACGGTACCGTTCGAAGTGTTCCGCGCACTGCCGAAGGCCGATCTTCACGTCCACCTCGACGGCTCTCTCAGGCTCTCCACGATTCTCGATCTCGCGGGCACGCACGGCATCGACCTGCCGGCGCATGATGCAGACGGTCTCTCACGCGCCATCGGCTGCGGCAGTCATTTCGGCTCGCTCGTCGACTACCTCCGCGGCTTCGAGATCACGCTGCGCGTCATGCAGACCGACGACGCGCTCGAGCGCATCGCGTTCGAACTGGCGGAAGACGCGGCACTCGAGAACGTGCGCTACATGGAGGTTCGGTACTCGCCGATGCTGCACACGCGACGCGGCCTCAAGCTCACGCGTGTGGTCGAAGCGGTGCTCGAGGGGCTGCGGCGCGCGCGCGAGACGTACGGCATCGAGTCGAACGTCATCATCTGCGGCATCCGTAACATCTCGCCCGCGTCGTCCTACGAGATGGCGGAGCTCGCCGTCGCCTACAAGGGACGCGGCGTCGTCGGGTTCGACCTGGCGGGCGCCGAGGTCGACAATCCCGCCAAACATCATCGCGAGGCGTTCCAGCTCGTGCGCAACAACAACATCAACTGCACGATCCACGCGGGTGAAGCATACGGGGCTGAATCGATCGCGCAGGCCCTGCACGTGTGCGGCGCGCACCGCATCGGACACGGCTGCCGGCTGCGCGAGAACAGCGACCTGCTGCACTACGTGACCGACCACCGCATCCCGCTGGAGTGCTGCCCGTCGAGCAACGTGCAGACCGGCGCCGTCACGTCGCTGGCCTCGCACCCGCTCAAGCTGTACTTCGACCTCGGCGTGCGGGTGACGATCAACACCGACAATCGCCTCATCACCGATACGAGCGTGTCGAAGGAGCTCTGGCTCGCGCACACCGAAACGGGCCTGACGTTTGCCGATCTCAAGGCCATCGTGCTCGCCGGCTTCAAGTCGAGCTTCCAGCCGTTCCACGAGAAGCAGGCGCTGATGCGGCGCGTGGCCGCCGAGCTCGAACGATACGACGACGCGGGCAGCGTGCGTCCGGGGCCAGCGGACCGGCCGGTGCCCCCTGCCAGATCGCAGGAAGCCCGTCAGTAGACCCGGCCACCGCGGCGTGCCGCGCCGCTCGACGACAACAGCCGACACATACTGAAATAGTCGTAAATTCGTGTTATCGTATGTTCATGCCAAAAGTCCCCCTTTCCGTCACACTCGACGACGCCAATCTGCTCTGGCTGAGAGGACGGGCCGCAGGGCGGAAGAAGCGGAGCCTCAGCGAGACACTCGACGAGATTCTCACCGAGGCGCGGGCCGGCGGCGCCGGGGCGGACGCCGTGCGGTCTGTCGTCGGCACGGTCGACATTGCTGACGACGATCCGAACCTCGAACTGGCGGATGCGGCCGTGGGGGCGCTGTTCGAGACATCGCTCGGCCGGCCGTTCCTCGTGAAAGAGACGCCACCCGGGTATACGGCGTCGACGACACGGACAACGAGGAAGACGGCGGGAGCGTCGAAACCGCGTGGCTGACATCAACGCCGTGGTCACCGACACACACCCGCTCGTGTTCCACGCGGCTGGCGGCGGGCGCTTGAGTCCCAAAGCGAAAGCGCCGTTTGCGGCGGCCGAAGCGGGCGAGGCGATCGTCTACGTACCGGCGGCCGTCGTCTGGGAAGTGTCGATGCTCGCGCGGATCGTGCGCATCAACCTGCACCGATCCGTGCGCGCGTTTTTCGACGACCTGTTCAGCAACCCGGCGTATCAGCCGCACGACCTGACAGCCGCGCAGATCTTCGATGCTGACGAGCTTCGCTTCACACGCGATCCCTTCGACGGCCTCATCGTCGCTGCGGCGCGCGATCTCGCCCTGCCCCTCGTCACACGCGACGGTCTGATTCGCGAGTCAGGCAGTGTGAAGACCATCTGGTAGGGATCTTGACGGACGCGGCGGAGGCTGCTATTTGTACATTATTCACGTACAAATGCCGCCGCTGCTGATCGAGATCCGCACATCGTCGCCCGTTCCGGCCTACCGGCAGATTGCCGATGCCGTCCGGCGCCATCTCGTGGACGGCCACCTGACGCCCGGTGCCCTGCTGCCTCCGGTTCGACAACTCGCGATGGATCTCGGCGTGCACTTCAACACGGTGGCGCAGGCGTATCGGTTGCTGGCCGACGAAGGCTGGCTCGACCTGAAGCGCCGGCGCGGCGCGATGGTGATCGAGCGCGGGGCGCCGCGAAAGGCCGACGCCGACAAGGTAGCCGCGCTCACCACGAGGCTGCGCGACATCGCGGCCGAACTGCGCGGCCTGGGCCTGTCGCAGGCGCAGGTGGCGCTGGCGCTCAGGCGCGCGGCAAAAGGCAGCCGATGATCGAAGCTCCGCTCGTCTTCGCCTCGCTCCTTGGCACAGTGACGATGGCGTGGCTGGCGCCGATGCTCAGCCGGCCCGGCATCTTCTTCGGCGTGACGGTTCCCGTCGAATTCCCGGCGTCGGATGTCGCTCGATCGTACCTTCGCCAGTACCGCGTTGTCATCGCCGCGGGCGCCATCGTCAGCCTCGGCATCATGGCCGTCGCGGCGACGCCGCGAATCAGGGGTGTGGCGGTACTGCTGCATGTGGCCGTCACCGTCAGCGCGTGGATCTGGACGCACCGTCTGGTGCTTCCCCATGGGCAACCAGCGGCCGACGTTCGCTCGGCAGCCATCACACCACGCCGGACCGACGTCCCGGGCGGCGCGCTCGTCCTGGCCGGGCCGTTCATCATCGTGGCGGTCGCAGCACTGGTCGTCTACGCGAACTGGGATCTGGTTCCCGATCGCATTCCATTGTGGCAACGGGGCTCGTCGGGCCAAACGGTGGCGAAGTCGGTCAACAGCGTGTTCTGGCCGTTTGCCTTCGTCGGCGCGCTGCTCGTGGCCTTCACGCTGCAGACGGTCTTCCTGCTGAAACGCACGCGGCAGATCGCGGCGGGCGGACCGTCGTTCGAAGCCGAGGCGCACTTCAAACACCGAACGGTGCTGTACGGCATCGCGTCGTCGTATCTCATGGCCATCGGCCCGAGCTGGTTCGCCACGAGACGCGCACTCGGCAACGACGGCTTCGGCCTCACGGACGGACTCTGGATCGGCGTCATCGTCGTCCTCGCTGTTGCGGTGACGGCCTGGATGATCCGTGTCGGCCAGGGCGGACAGCGGCGGGCTCCCGCGCCCGCCGACGCCATCGCCGGCGACACGACGCCGGACGCGGCGTGGAAAGGCGGCCTGCTCTATTTCAATCCCGCGGATCCGGCCGTCTTCGTCGAAACGCGCATGGGTGTCGGCTGGACGCTCAATTTCGGCAACGTCTGGTCGTGGGTCTTCCTGACGTTCGCGTTCGGCGTGCCGATGCTCATGCTGCGGTTCATGCGATAGCGGGCCAGTCCGGTTACACTGGCCTCGCGCCCAGCCATGTCTGACGACGCGTCGCTGCACCTGTCGGATCCGTTGCCGTTTCCGCGACAGTTCCGATCGAAAGTGGACTGGTGGCTCGCGGCGCTGATGCTGTCGCCGCTCGTGGTCGTGGTGGCGATTGCCGCGTCGGCCGGGGTGAGCGATCCGTGGGTGGCGATCGCGCTCGCCGCGCAGGGGCTCGTCCTGTGGGTCCTGGGCCGCACCGACTACTCGATCGATCAGGTTCAACTCGTCGCGCGCAGTGGTCCGTTCCGGTTCACGGTGCCCGTGGCCTCGATCCGATCGCTCTCGGCAACGCGCAACCCGCTATCGGCACCCGCGCTCTCGCTCGATCGCATTGCCGTCGATCACACCGGGGGCCGCCTGCTGATCTCGCCGCGCAACAAGGCGGGATTCGTCCGCGCCGTGCTGACCGTGGCCCCCGGCGTGGCGGTCACGGGCTTGCCTGGCGCCACCGGCGCCGCCACGTCCGACCCACCCGAGTCGTCGTTCAGCGTGGCCGCCGTGCTGCCGGCCATCCTCGTCGGCGCATTCGGGCTGGCGTTCGGCGCCTGGCAGTTCTACGCCGGTACGCGTGCACCCGAAGCCACGATCGACGGACACACGCTCTCGATCAGCGGCCTCTACTCGGCCACCATCCACCGATCCGAGGTCATTCGCATCACGCTCGAAGACCATGTCGACATCGGCCGCCGCGTCAACGGCTTCGACGGCGGCCGCCGCCTGCGCGGCTTCTTCGAGGTCAGCGGACTCGGCCGCAGCCGGCTGTTCGTCTCACGGGATTCGCCGCCGTTCCTCGTGATTCGCACCAGGACGCAGCCGGTCGTCATCAGTTTCGACGACCCGTCGCGGACACGCGCGCTGCACGCCGACCTGCAGCGTGCGTGGGGGCTGGAGACCGGCGACGGGCGACCGACAACCGGCCACCGACTACCGCTACCGACTACCGGCCGCGACAACGTTGGTGGCGATGGCAGGTTCCTGTCGCCCGGTGTCCCTCTCGCACCTGAAGTCGATTTGTCGCGCGGCGTCCCCTATCCGAGAATGACAACCGCGTGACCTCCGACCTGCCCATTGGCGTCTTCGATTCCGGCGTTGGTGGCCTGACCGTACTTCGGGCCCTTCGCCGGCGCCTGCCATCCGAGTCGCTCATCTATCTCGGCGACACGGCGCGCGTGCCCTACGGTACCAAGAGCGTCGCCTCGATCGTGCGCTACGCGTCGCAGGCCACCGACCACCTGGTCGGCCGCGGCGTGAAGATGCTCGTCGTGGCGTGCAACACGGCGTCGGCGGTGTCGCTCGATCCCCTTCGCGAACGGTTTGCCCCGCTGCCGGTCATCGGCGTGGTCGAGCCAGGCGCCGAAGCCGCCGTCGCCGCGAGCCGGAATCGCCATTTCCTCGTGCTCGCCACCGAGTCGACGGTGCGGCGTCACGCGTACGCGCAGGCCATCCATCGCCTGACGCCCGACGCGCGCGTGGACGAACAAGCCTGTTCGCTGTTCGTCGCACTTGCCGAGGAAGGATGGACCGAGGGCCACGTTCCCGAGTCGGTCGCGCAAGCCTATCTGACGCCGCTCATGACGCCCGCCGGCAGCAACGCGCCCGACACGGTCGTGCTCGGGTGCACGCACTTCCCGCTGCTCGAAGGCGCCATCCGCACGGCACTTGGTCCGGAGACGACGATCGTCGACTCAGCCACCACGACGGCGGAGGCGGTTGCGCAGCAGCTGCAGGCGCGCGATCTGCTCGCGACACAGAACGGCGACGGGGCGCTGACGCTGCTCGCTACCGACGGTCCCGATCGCTTTGCTGCCGTGGGCTCCCGGTTCCTCGGCCAGCCGATCGACGCCCGCGATGTCGAGGTCATCGATCTCTAACGACTGGCCGCACGCACCGGCGTGTGCGAAACTCTGCCATCCGTAGTTCGTATCGGGCCTGACGGCTCAACGAGACGTCGAGGCCAGAAAGGCGCTCGTATGGTCGCCGGTCGTCTCGCCGCGTCGCTTGCCATCGTCACAGCGTGTGCCGTGCTCGGCACCGCCGTCGCCCCGACACGCGCGCAGGCGCCAACGTCGCCGGCGCTCTACAACACGGTCAAACAGAAACTCGCAGAGGGACGGAAAGTCGTGGGTGCCACGGTCTGGGTGCCCGATCCCGAAATCTACTGTGCCGTCGCGAACGCGGGCTTCGACTTCACGTGGATCGAGATGCAGCACAGCCCCATCTCGTTCCCCGAAGTGGCGCGCATGCTCTACGCGTGCCGCGGCGCCTCGGCCGTCCCGTTCATCCGCGTGGCCGACGCCACCGAGGGCGACATCCAGAAGGCCACCGACGTGGGCGCACTCGGCATCATCGTGCCCATGGTCGACACGGTCGAGAAGATCGAAGCTGCGGTGCAGTTCGCGAAGTATCCGCCAATCGGACGCCGGAGCCAGGGGTCGGGCCAGTACGGCGCCATCTGGGGCAGCTCCTATCGCCAGACGGCCAACGACAACATCATGATCGTGGCGATGATCGAGAATCCGGCCGGCGTGGCGATTGCGGACAAAATCGCCGCGGTGCCCGGTGTCGATGTCGTGTTCGTCGCCGCCACGGATCTCGGCAGCTTCTCGGGGCTGTCGCAGGGCGCCCCCGAGTACGAGGCGATGGTGACGAAGACACAGCAGGCGATCCTGGGAGCAAACCGAAAGGTCGGCGGTCCGCTCGGCTGGATCAACCGCCCGGGTTACACGTTCTTCCAGGGGCCGAGTGAAACCGGCGTCCTGCGCTGCGGCGCGCGCACCGCGCTGAATCTGCAACCGACCGGCTGCCCGTCGGTCGGCATCGCCGAGATCGAGGGGAACGAAACGCGATGAAATCCGCGTTGCCTGCCGTCTGTCTGCTGCTCGCCGCCTCACTCGCTCCCGACATCGTCGCGCGGCAGGGCGCGTCCGATACGGTGTTCTTCGACGGGTTCGATGGTCCGGCACTCAACCGTGACGCGTGGAACGTGATCGTCACCGGCCGTGTCGTCAACAACGAGCAGCAGGCGTACATCGACTCGCCGGAGACGATCGGCTTCGTGCGCGGCGCCGACGCGCAGGGCGCCGAGGGAGGTGCGCTGGCCCTTCGCGCGCGGTATCGGCAGGGTTTCACCTCACCGGAAGGCCGCGCGTTCGACTTCGTCTCCGGGCGCCTCGACACGCGAAGCAAGGTCACGTTCACGTACGGCACCGCCGCCGCGCGCATCAAGCTGACAGCAGGAACGGGCCTGTGGCCGGCATTCTGGGCCCTCGGCGCCGACAGCTGGCCTGAGACAGGCGAGATCGACATCATGGAGAACGTGGGCGATCCATCGTGGGTGAATTCCGCGCTGCATGGCCCTGGATACTCGGGTAACACGCCCATCGTGAAGCGGCGGCCGTTCCCGTCAGGCCAGGACAGCACCGGCTGGCACGTCTACTCGGTCACCTGGACGCCAGACACCATTCGGTTCGCGGTCGACGACGACGTGTACTACGAGGTGACGAGGGCCGAGGTCGAGAAGTACGGGCGATGGGCGTTCGACAATCCGAAGCACCTCATCGTCAATCTCGCGATTGGCGGCGCGTATCCGCAGGCCGTGAACACAGTGGCGCGACCGTATCCCGGCCTGCCACAGGAAACCGTGGATCAGATCAAGACCGACACCGTGACGATGCTCGTCGACTGGGTACGGATTACGAGGTGATGGAAGCGATGTCGCGGTCGTGAACGATCACCGTGACGACTCTGCGCGTTCGAGCCGGGAGAGCGCGCCGATGCACGACGACGCGTACAGGACGTAGGCCATCACGACCGGCAGCCGCAGCCCCGGCGGCAGATTCGACGGCGCCAGTCGCAGCGCGACCTCGAACACGAGGAGCACTGCGGACAATCCGAAGGCCAGACGGGCAAACGTGAAGGCCGGCAGCGCCCGGCTCATCAGCATCCAGGCGCTCGCGCCCTGCAGCGCCGACACGACGATCCGCGCGATCACCATGCCGAGCACGACGACGTCGTACGCGGCCGCGGCCGACAGGATGCGCGACGACCAGAGCAGCGCGTTCAGCGCCTCCAGGGCGAGCAGCACGGCGAGGACAGGGCGAAGACCACGCACAGGCCCATCGTAGCCCGGCAACTTGACGCCGCGTCGAACGCGCCCGGATAATCGCTCTTTCCCCGCTGTTTCAGCCACATACGTTCACGCTGCGAGGAACACGACATGACGCTCGGCCGTCGCCTCCACCCTGGTTTCATCGTCATCGGCCTGGTTGCCGCGTCCGCCCTGGCGACTGCGCAGCAGACGCCGGCGCCTCCTGTTCACGGCACGCCAGCCACCGCGTCGCTCGACAGCCGGATTCCACCGGATCCGCAGATCCGCACGGGGACGCTCGACAACGGCCTCCGGTACTACGTGCGCCGGAACAGCCGGCCCGAAGGGCGCGCCGAACTTCGGCTCGTCGTCAATACGGGATCGGTGCTCGAAGACGAGGACCAGCGAGGGCTCGCGCACTTCGTCGAGCACATGGCCTTCAACGGCACGGCGAATTTCCCGAAGCTGGACATCGTCCGCTTCATGGAATCGATCGGCATGCGGTTCGGACCGAGCGTGAACGCGTTCACGAGCTTCGACGAGACGGTCTACATGCTGCAGATCCCCACGTCAGACAGCGCCGTCATCGATCGCTCGCTGCTCATCCTCGAGGACTGGGCGCACAACGTCTCGTTCGAGCCCGAGGAAATCGACAAGGAACGCGGCGTCATCATGGAGGAGTGGCGTGGCCGGCGCGGCGCGACCGCGCGGGTTCAGGATCAGCAGATCCCGACGCTGCTGGCGGGATCGCCGTACGCCACGCGGTTGCCCATCGGCACGACCGACGTGATCCAGAACGCCAGCCACGATCGGCTCGTGCAGTTCTATCGCGACTGGTATCGGCCGGATCTCATGGCGGTCATCGCCGTGGGGGACTTTGACGCGGCCGACGTCGAGCAGCGCGTCCGCGACCGGTTTGCGCGCGTCCCGGCGGCAACCACACCGCGCCCGCGCATCGCACACGCGATTCCGGTGCGGACGACACCGGCGTATCTGATCCTGACCGATCCGGAACTGACGGTCACGCAGGTCCGCGTGGACAACATCATGCCGGCCGAGGACGAATCGACGATCGCGGCCTATCGCGCGAACATGGTCGAGAGCCTGTTTGCCGGCCTGCTGTCAGCGCGCTTCAACGAGATCGTTCAGAAGCCGGACGCGCCGTTCCTCGGCGCCGGCGCCGGCCGGACGTCGGTGGTCCGCACCGCCGAAGCGTTGTCGCTCGTCGCGACGGTGCGCGGTGGGGGCATCGAGGCCGGGCTCGAGGCGCTCTTCGTCGAAATCGAACGTGTGGCGCGATTCGGCTTCACGGCCGCCGAACTGGAACGACAGAAACTCAACGTTGCGCGATCGATCGAACGTGCACTGGCGGAACGCGACACGCAGCAGTCGGCCAGCCTGGCGGCCGAGTACAGCCGGAATTTCCTCCAGGGCGAACCGATTCCGGGCATTGTCTACGAACACGCGCTGTACGAACGGTTCCTGCCGGCGATCACGATCGACGAGGTGAACGCACTCGCGCGGACGTGGTCGCCTGCGACGACGCGCGTGGTCATGGTGACGGCGCCGGCAACGCCAGACGTCGCGATGCCCACCGAGGCCAGGCTCGCGGAAGTCATCACCGGCGCGCCGGCCAAAGCCACGACCGCGTGGGACGACGCCGCACCAACCGCCGAGCTGATGGCATCGGCACCAACGCCCGGGACGATTACCTCGACGGTCGATCGGGACGCGGTCGGGATCACCGAGTGGACGCTGTCGAACGGCGCCAAGGTCGTGCTCAAGCCCACGACGTTCAAGCAGGACGAGATTGTCTTCCGCGCGTTCAGTCCCGGCGGGTCGTCGCTGGCATCGGATGCGGACTGGATTGCGGCCAGCACGGCCTCGCAGGTCGTGGCTGCCGGCGGCATCGGCGACCTGTCGATCTCCGATCTCCGGCGCGTCCTGGCCGGCGTGGCCGCGAACGTGGCGCCGTCGATCGGCCTGTACGAGGAAAGCCTCGGAGGCAGCGGATCGCCGAAAGATCTCGAGAAGCTGTTCCAGTTGATCCACCTGCGCTTCACGCAGCCGCGTGCCGACGCGACGATCTTTCAGGTGATGCAGGATCAGACGAAGGCGGCGCTCGCCAACCAGGCGAATAGCCCGGGCTACGCGTTCAGCGAAACGCTCAACGAGGTGATGACGCAAGGCCACCTTCGGGGCCGATCGATGACGCCGGCCACGGTCGACGCGATGGACCTCGAACGCTCGATGGCGTTTTACCGGGACCGATTCGCCGACGCGAGCGACTTCACGTTCGTATTCGTCGGCACGTTCGATCCCGCGGTCATGCGGCCGCTCGTCGAGCGTTACCTTGCGAGCCTGCCGTCCACGCGCCGGCAGGAATCCTGGCGCGACGTCGGCCTCCGCGCGCCGCAGGGGACCGTGATCACGCGACGCGTCGCGCGCGGCATCGAGCCGCGAAGCCAGACGCAGATGATTTTCACGGGACCGTTCGAGTACGTGCAGGAGCAGCGCACGGCCATCCGCGCCATGAGCATGGTGTTGCAGACGAGACTGCTCAACGTGCTGCGCGAGGACCTCGGCGGCACGTACAGCGTGAACGTCGGCGCCAGCTACTCACGCATCCCGCACCAGGACTATCGCGTGACCATTGCCTTCGGCAGCGACCCCGATCGGGTGGACGCCCTGCAGACGCGGGTGCTCGAAGAAATCGCGGCGCTCAAACAGGATGGCCCGTCGGATCGGGAAGTGAACGACGTTCGCGAAGCGATGTTGCGCGAGTTCGAGACCGGCGTGAGACAGAACGGCTACCTGCTCACGCAGATCGCCGCGCGATACCAGAACGGCGAAGACGTCGAGGGCTTCTTCGGCCTCGACGACGCGTATCGGGCGCTCGGCGCGCCCGAGATTCACGAGGCCGCGAAGAGATACCTGGATGCAGGAAGTTCGGTGACAGTGACGTTGATGCCGGCGCCATGAGCGCAGGGAAACTGAACCGTGCAGGCATGTAGATCATGAAGGGCAGACGGAACAAACCGACACGCCGAGCGCGGGTGATACGGGAGAGTGACTCGCGCGGGTAAGAGAGCCGAGAGTCGGTCAAGTGGGCTTTCTTACCCACGCGAGTCACTCTCCCGTATCGACCAGCGGCTCCGCCGCTGGCCGGCCGTCGGCCGGCCGCGCTCGGCGATCGTCAGTCGTCCATGCGTTCTTCATGTCCTTCGTGTCTACACGGTGAGCCGCCGCGCAGGGGCTGAAGCCCCTGCGCTCCGTACGGCCCGGTAGCCGGTAGCCGGTAGTCGGTAGTCGGTAGCCTACTTGTGAATATCGTGCCAGATGCGTTCGCGGTGCGTTTCCTTGAGCAGCAGTGAGCCCACCACGAACGTCAGTGCGGCGACAGCGATCGGATAGTAGAGACCGGCGTAGATGTTGCCCGTCTGTGCGACGACCGACAGGCCGATGAGCGGCAACAGGCCGCCGAAGACGCCGTTGCCGATGTGATATGGCAATGACAGTGCGGTGTAGCGAATCTTCGCCGGGAACGCCTCCACGAGATACGCCGCAATCGGACCGTACACCATCGTCACGAAGACGAGCTGGACGAAGATGAGGAGAATCAGCTTCCAGGCGATGGGATTCGACATCAGTGCGCCGAAGCTCTCATAGGGCAGCACCTCGGATGCCGGCTGCAGCTGGCCGTCGACGACCGTCTGCGGCGTGAGCGCGATGGCGCCGGTCACCGGATTCCGCTGCGAGATGGCCGTCACCACGTTCGACCCCACCACCTGCTGCATCGTCTGGTAGATGGGCAGGTAGGACAGCGCGGCGAGCAGGCAGCCGGCCATCATGATGCGTTTGCGGCCAATGCGATCGGACAACGCGCCGAAGAACACGAACAGTGGCATGCCGAGCAGCAACGCCGTGGCCACGATGTAGTTGGCCGACGTGCCGTTCACCCTGAGAATCGTCTGCAGATAGAACAGCGCGTAGAACTGGCCCGTGTACCAGACGACGCCCTGGCCGGCGGTGGCGCCGAAGAGCGAGATCAGCACGCGCTTGAGGTTCGGCCACTGCGTGAACGCTTCCTTGAGCGGCGCAGCCGACGTCATGCCGCTCGACTTGACGTGCTGGAAGATCGGCGACTCCTTCATCCGCAGGCGGATATAGAGCGAAATGCCGACGAGCCCCACGGAGATCAGGAACGGCAGACGCCAGCCCCACGCCCGGAACGCCTCGGGCGACATGGTGTTCTGCACCGCCAGAATCACCGCAAGCGACAGGAAGAGACCGAGCGTGGCCGTGATCTGGATGAAGCTCGTGTAGAACCCGCGACGATCGTCGGGCACATGCTCGGCCACATACACCGCCGCTCCGCCGTACTCGCCGCCGAGCGCCAGTCCCTGCAGCACGCGGATGAGCAGCAGGATGATGGGTGCCGCCATGCCGATGGTTTCGTAGGTCGGCAGAATGCCGATGGCCGCCGTGGCTGCGCCCATCAGCAGCAGCGTGACGAGAAACGCGTACTTGCGTCCGACGAGATCGCCGATGCGTCCGAAGAAGAGCGCACCGAACGGCCGCACGACGAAGCCGACGGCAAACGTCGACAGATACGCGATGAGCGCCAGCGTGTTGTTGCCGGACGGATAGAACAGCGGCGCAATGATCGTGGCCAGGCTGCCGAAGATGTAGAAGTCGTACCACTCGATCATCGTGCCGACGGCTGACGCGGTGATGACCTTGCGGATCTCGGCGTTGTTGACGGGAGCGGGCTGCGACGTGGACATCGGGGTGGCGGAGAGTCTACAGGAAGAAGGCGGCAAGGCGGCAAGGCGACAAGGCTGCAGGGACGTGTAGGGGCGGACAGGCGAAGCCGTGCAGCCGCATCAACAAAAAAGTCGGCCGCCGGGAATTGCCGGGCCCACCTGTCGCCCGTCGTACCAGTCGTACCCGTCGCACCTGAGACTTACGGTCTCCGCGCCCGCTCGATGATTGGCGCGAGCACCTTCGTCCACATGGCGTAGCCGGCCGTGCTCATGTGCAGGCCATCCTCGACGTAGAGATGCGCCTGCGTCTGGCCGTTGGCCGTCAGCATCGGCGTCGCGACGTCGGCGAAGAACAGCAGCGGGCCGGCCGACCGGTTGCTGTTGTAGCCCTCACCATAGGACCGCACGCGCTCATTGGCCTCGCGCATCGCGGGCCACTTGTCCCACCGTGCCGGGCTCGGCTTGATCGCGAGGAAGATGATGCGCGTATCCGCGCGGGCGGCGAGCACCTTCTGCACGAACTCGCGATAGTCGGCCACGACCTGGTCGGGCGTCCGGCCGGCGTTGATGTCGTTGTCACCCGCGTAGAAGACGACGACCGCCGGCCGATACTTCAGCGTCACGTCCTGGATGTAGTGGTTGACCTCGGGAATCTGCGAACCGCCGAACCCGCGGTTGATCACCGGCAGCGACGGAAAGTCGTCGGCCGTCGCCCACAGCCGGATGGTGGAGCTGCCGACGAACAGCACAGCATCGGCCGGCGTGGCGTTCTTCGTGTCCGATTGGCGGAATGCGTCGATCTCCGCCTTGTACCGCGTGAGATCGGGCTCAGGCCCCTGGGCTCGTATCGACGCCGAGGTCGCGACGATGAAGCCGGTGAGGATCAGCAGCGTGAGATGGAGACGCGGACGTCGGGTCATGGAAGCTCTCCGGCGCCACGACGTCGCCGCCGCGCCCGGACACCCGTTCCGGACGCGGCCTGGCGAACAAAATCAGCGGCGCGACCCGCGCATCATCGCATCAACGCTCAACGGGCCGCCACCCACCGCCCCGAGGTAGAGGAACAGGAAGCAGTAGACCGCGGCCAGTTCGCCGCCGTTGAGGACCGGCCAGAACGACTGGGGGGCGTGCGCCATGAAGTAGGCCGCCGCCATCTGGCCCGCACAGAGGAACGCGACCGGCCGCGTGAACAGGCCGATGAGCAACAGCGCGCCACCAACCGTCTCGATGACACCGGCCGCACCCATCATCGACATCAGTTCAACGGTGTTTCTCGGCTCCAGCGTCGGTACGCCGAAGAGCTTCTGCGTGCCGTGCGTCATGAAGCCGAGCGCCGCGACAATCCTGACGAGGCTGAGAAGGAGTGGAGCCCAGGACGAGGGAATCGGACCGTTCATATGTATCTCCTTGATTGGACGCGAGTGAAAGACGGTGACGTCTGGCTACCCGCGCCCGACGAGCGGCATCTTGGTGGCCATGACCGTGAGGAACTGCACGTTGGCGTCGAGCGGCAATCCTGCCATGTACAGCACCGCACGCACGACGTGCTGCACGTCGAGCAGCGGCTCGACGGCGATGCTGCCATTGGCCTGCGGCACGCCCTTCGCCATCGGCGCGGCCATCTCGGTCGCGGCGTTGCCGATGTCGATTTGTCCGCAGGCGATATCGTACTTCCGGCCGTCGAGCGACGTCGACTTCGTCAACCCCGTGATGGCGTGTTTGGTCGCCGTGTAGGGCGCCGAATTCGGGCGCGGCGCGGTCGCGGAAATCGATCCGTTGTTGATGATGCGTCCACCGCGTGGCGACTGGTCCTTCATGACGCGGAAGGCCTGCTGCGTGCACAGGAACGGGCCGGTGAGATTCGTGTCGACGACCGCACGCCACTCGTCGAACGTCAGCTCCTCGAGCGGCCGGCCTGGCGCCGAGACGCCCGCGTTGTTGAAGAGCACGTCGACGCGACCGAACGCCGCCACCGCGCGATCGAACAGCGCACGAACGGCCGCAGGATCGGTGACGTCGGTCGGCACCGCGAGTGTGCGCCCGGTCGCTGCCAGACGCGTCGTCTCTTCCAGCGCCTCACGACGACGCCCGGCCAGCACGACGTCGTATCCCTCACTCGCAAGCCCAATGGCCACCGCGCGCCCAATCCCGCTGCCCGCACCGGTGACGATTGCCACTCCTGCTGCCATGCGTCTCTCCTTGTCCCCCGAGCCGGTGGGCCGACACCCACCTTCGCGTGGCTCCGGCGGGGGGGAGCGGGGGCGGCCCCGACGACGGACGCGCGCAGGGGCGGGCCCCTGTGCCCGCCCGCGTCGTCGTCGTTTCCCCTGGCGCCGCAGCCTCGCCGCCTTGTAGCCCTCTTCCCCCGGGTCTGAAGACCCGGGGCTCCATGGGCTTGCGACGCGCCGTCTCCCACGCGTCCACGCTTCCACGCTCCCCGCCTTCCTATAAGCTCGTCAGGATGGAAACGCCCCCGCAGGATACCCCGGCCACCGGTTTCGACACACTTGGCCTCAGCCCGGCGCTCGTCAGCGCCGTCACCGCCCTCGGCTACGAAGAGGCCACGCCCATTCAACGCGAGGCCATTCCCGTCCTGCTCTCGGGGCGCGATCTCGTGGGCCAGGCCGGAACCGGCACCGGCAAGACGGCCGCGTTCGCCCTGCCGTTGATTCATCGCCTGGCCGCGATCGACGCCCACGAGGCCGGACGCGTACGCGGCGTCATCCTCGTCCCCACACGCGAGCTCGCGATGCAGGTGGCCGAGGCGGTCCACAAGTATTCGAAGGGATCGCACCTGACGGTGGTGCCGCTCTACGGCGGCGCGTCGATGGAACAGCAGATCCGTGCCCTCCGCCGCGGCGCGGCCATCGTCGTCGCCACGCCGGGACGCGCGCTCGATCACCTGCGCCGGCAGACACTCGACCTGAGCGACCTCGAGGTGCTGGTGCTCGATGAGGCCGACGAGATGCTCGACATGGGCTTTGCCGAAGATCTCGACGCAATCCTCGACGCGACGCCGGAGACGCGCCAGACCGCGCTGTTTGCCGCCACCATGGCGCCACGCATCCTGGCCGTGGCTGCGCGGCACCTGCGCGAGCCGCATCGCATCACGATCGCGCGGGAGAAACGCGCGCCCGGCAAACTGCCCCGCATTCGCCAGACTGCGTATTTCGTCGCGCGCGAACACAAGCTGGCGGCGCTCGGGCGCGTCCTCGACTTCGAGGCGCCGAAGTCGGCCATCGTCTTCTGCCGCACGCGCGTAGAGGTCGACGAAGTCACCGACACGCTCAACGCGCACGGCTACAGCGCGCAGGCACTGCACGGCGGGATGGAGCAACGGCAGCGCGACCGCGTGATGCAGCTGTTCCGGAGCGAGCAGGCCGAAGTGCTCGTGGCCACCGACGTGGCGGCGCGCGGCCTCGACATCGAGCACATCTCGCACGTCATCAACATGGACGTGCCGTCGGCGCCCGAGGTCTACGTCCACCGTATCGGACGGACGGGCCGCGCCGGGCGCGAGGGCCTGGCGATTTCGCTCGCCGAACCGCGTGAGCACCGGTTCCTGCGCAACATCCAGGCGCTGACCAAGCAGCACATCGACATTGCCGCGCTACCGACCGTGGCCGATCTCGAGGCGCGCCGGCTCGAGAGCACGCGCGCATCGGTGCGCACGGTGGTGGAGGCCGGCGGGCTCGATCAGATGCGGGACGTGGTGCTGGCGCTCGCGCAGGACTTCGACATCATCGACGTGGCGGCCGCGGCCGTGAAGATGGTGCACGACGCAGAGACCACATCGGCCCTGGCCTCGACACACGTGCCGACGCCGAGTGAGCAACGCGGTCGAGGCGATCGTCCGACACGTGGCGAACGGGCTGCGCGAGGTGACAGTCGACGCGCCGCGGCGCGGGGCGATGATGAGGCGTGGACGACACTCTGGGTGGGCGCCGGCAAACGCGCGGGTATCCGGCCTGGCGATCTCGTCGGCGCCATTGCCGGAGAATCCGGCGTCGACAAGACCGCGGTCGGCGCCATCAAGATCGCCGACGGGTTCTCACTGGTGCAGGTGGACGCCTCACTGGCGAGTCGCATTCTCGCGGCGTTGAAGAACGCGAAGATCCGCGGACAGAAGGTGCAGGTGCGGCGCGATCGGGCGTAGCAGGCGGCACGGCGGCGGGCGGCGGGGCGGCGGGGCGGCGCGGCCTCCGTTGAATTCGTAGGGGCGGGCCTTGTGCCCGCCCGTCGGGCTGGTCGGGCCGGCACGAGGCCGGCCCCTACGCGTCCTTACCGATTCCACCCCGCACGATCCGCCAGCGTCGCGAACTGCATCCAGTCGTACGTCGTCAGGTTGTGCCCTCCGGTGCGCACGTGGTATCCGCGACGGCCGACGATGAGCGGCGTGTCGATTGGCGGCATGGCGTCGACGCCAATCGCCGGCTCACCGAAGAGCGCGAACACCGGCGACGAGTGCGCGAGCGCGAGGAACTCGCCACGTGGGTCGGCCCACAGATCCTCGTCGGCACTCGCGACATACAACACACGCGGCGCCACGAGGCCGAGCAGCATGTGCTGATCGACCGGCATGTCGGCCTCGCGTCCGTTGAACCGCTTGAAGTTCGCGTTGAACCAGTGCGGAAACACCGTGTTGAGGCGCGCGGTGGTTTCGCCGAAGTGGCGGCGCGCCAGCGCCGCGCCGCCCTCGCCCGAATCGTTCGAGACGACCATCGCGAACCGCTCGTCCTCCGCGCCGGCCCAGAGCGCGGCCTTGCCACCACGCGAGTGCCCGACAACCGCGACACGCGCCGCATCGACCTGCGGATCGGTTTCGAAGTAGTCGAGTGCGCGGCTCGCGCCCCAGCCCCACGCGGCCAACGCCCCCCAGGCATCAGCGGGACGCGCGCCTGACGCATCGCCCTCGAACAGGCGAATGGCGCCGTCCGTGAATTCCTTCGGATCGTCCGGCGCCAAGTCACTGACCTGAAACGCGGCAATCCCGTACCCGCGCGCGATTATCTCCTCGGCCGGCCAGAAGGGCGACTGCTGGGCGCGCGTGGGATCTGTGTTGGTCACCGGCCGGTTGTTGAGCAGCAGGAACGTCGGCACCGCACCAGCTCGCGCGTTCGGCAGAAACAGGATCAGCTCGAAGCGATGCTGACGGCGTTGATGTTCGCTCACGATGGCCACACGTTTGAGCGTGGCCGCACCGCCCATGGCACCTGGCTGCTGTTCGACGACCTCGAAGCGCAGGAGATCGGGTGCGCCTGGCCGGCGTCCGTACACGTGCTGGCGGAACAACTCGAGCGTGGCCTCGCGGCGCTCACGCCACTCGGCGGCAGACTGGACCTGCGCGCCGCCCACGCGCAGCGGATCCGGCAGCGTGTAGCTGCCCACGCGGGATTCCTCGTAATTGAACTCCGCCTGTCCCGTCCCGGACGACGTCTTCGTCACGACATCGGGATTGGCCGTCCATCCGCCCGACTGCGCCGACAACGTCGCCATCGCTGCAACGGCCGCGAGCGTGATCCGACATAGCATCAACTGCATTCAGTCCCCCAGTGCCGCCAGTTCGGCGTCGAGATGCGCCAGCGTGTCTTCGAGTAACGCGCGATACCGGCGGTCGCACGCCGTCTGCAGCGACTGCAGCGTGCGTGCGCGGTTGAGCCTCAGGGTCTCGCGCCGCTGCGCGCTGTTGCGATCGGCTGGCGTCATCGGCGCCGCCGACGCGTCCCGCTTACCGGACTCGGATGCGGCAATCTGGTCCTCGACCGCCTTGCTTTCCCACCCTCTCGCCATGGCGGCATTGTAGAACCGGCGCGCGCGTCAGTTGACGACGATCGGCGCCACGCAGTCGCTTTCAGTCGCACGGACCGGCAGCCAGGAATCGAAGTCTGCGTCCGAGGCGCCGATGAGCACGACCGGCGACTGTGCGTCCGGATCGTACGCGCCTGGCGCGCCCTCGAGCCCCTCGGCCAGCTGCCGCCGGAATGCCGTGATCGCGGGCGCGTCGAAGAGCACGAAGTAGAGCTGCCGTGTCAGTCCAGGTTGGCTGACGCGCCGCGTGGCGACACACACCGGCGTAAACGGACCGCGCTCGAGGCCCGCGGCCCGGGCGGCGTCCAGAAGCGCCTGCGGCGTGTAGCGGCCCGCGAGTGCGAGTTCGTATTCGTCACGCAGCACCAGCGGCAGGCCCGTGCCCACCGACCCCTTCATCGACTCCATCATCCGCTGGAAGACCTGACCGAACAGGCCGCTGGCCAGATCCTGCGGCGGTCGCAGGACCAGGAGCGGAGACGAGCCGCGCGTGGCCGCCTCGATCGAGAGCGTCCACGATTGCAGATGCTGGCCCGAGACCACGTAGGGCTCGGTTCGCACGTCGTGCGCGGTTCGCAGGAACAGATAGAAGAAGCCCGCCGCAACGGCGAGCGCAATGGCAATTCGGACGATCAGTTTCATGAGCTGTCGTCATGGTAGCCCGGCCCGCGCGGGCGGGCACAGGGGCCCGCCCCTGCGATGTCTTGACTTGCCGCGGGGCCGGGCGTAGGGTCACTTCACACAATCGACTACCGACTACCGACTACCGACTACCGACTACCGACTACCGGCTACCGGCTACCGGCTACCGGCTGCGCGGCCACACGCAGATATTCGAGGGAACGACCATGACGCGACTCGCGCAGTACGCATTGATCGGTGGAGGTCTGGCCTGCGGCGTGGCGCTGACCTCGTTCGGATTCTCGGCGGCCGAACAGCGCGGTGGCGGCCCCGGGGGGCCGGGCGGCGGTCGCGGTGGCGCCGCCGCGCTGGCCGAGCCGTTCACCGGCGTCACCGCGAGCGGCACGATTGACCTCGGCCTCTTCCCCATCCGCGCCACGGGCGTCACGACGAAGCCCGTGATGGATGCCGCAGTCCGGTTCCTCGACGCGCTCAGCGCCGCTGATCGCGCGCGGACGACGTTCGCGGTGACCGACACCGAGTGGCGCGACTGGAACAACGTCCATCGCTACGCGCGCAAGGGCGTGAGCCTCGCAGAGCTCACGGCGTCGCAACGCGAAGCGGCCTTCGATCTGATGCGCGCCGGCCTCAGCGCAAAAGGATTCGAGCAGTCGCGTAACATCATGCGGCTCAACGGCTATCTCGCCGAACTGACGAAGGCCTTCGACGAATACGGCGAGTTCCTCTATCACTTCACGGTGATGGGCACACCGTCGGCCAGCGAGCCGTGGGGCTGGCAGCTCGACGGACATCACCTGATCATCAACTACTTCGTCATGGGCGATCAGGTGGTGATGACGCCGACGTTCATGGGGTCGGAGCCGATCTCATCGACCGAAGGCGCCACGGCCGGCATTCGCCTCTTCGAGGACGAGCAGAATCTCGGCCTGGCACTGGCCATGTCGCTCACGCCCGAACAGCGCAAGGTGGCCGTGCTCCAAACCAGCAAGCCGGCCAACAATGCGCTCGCGCAGGCCTTCCGCGACAATCTCGTGCTCGACTACGCGGGCATCCGCGCCGACGCGCTCACGCCGGCACAACGGACGGCGCTCCTTCGCGTCATCAACGAGTACGTCCGCAACATGAGCGACGGCCATGCGAAGGTCCGCATGGCCGAAGTCGAAGCCCATCTCGACCGGACGCACTTCGCGTGGATCGGTCCGATCGACGAAGACGCGGTCTTCTACTACCGCATCCACAGTCCGGTCGTGTTGATCGAGTTCGATCATCAGACGCCGGTCGCGCTGCCCGGCGACCGTGTCCCGAGCCGACGGCACGTGCACACGGTGGTCCGCACGCCAAACGGCAACGACTACGGCAAAGACCTGCTGCGTCAGCACATCGAACAGCACGCCAACGATCCCAACCATGGACATACGCACTAGGAAGGCGGGGAGGCGGCAGGCTGGAAGGAGGCGGGGAGGCCGACGTCTTGGCACGCAGGGGCATCGCCAGCCGTAGGGGCGGGGCTTGCCCCGCCCAAAGCCCTACCGCAACGGCTGATACAGATCCGTGCGCCAGTTGGCCGGATCCTGGTTCGTGTCCGGACCGAGGCGATAGACCTCCCAGCAATCGGTGCCGGTGATCTGTCCGTTCTCGTCGACCCAGGTTCGGAACTCACCCCAGGCGGCTCCGAGCCCGCTGTAGTCGCCGTGGTACGTCGTGCGCGCTGCGCGCGCGGCGGGCAACCGGCTCGCGGTCACGCGTCCGGTCGGCATTACCGGCGCCAGGACGGGAACGGCCACCTCGAGATCGAACGTGTCGGGCGTGATCTTCAGGTAATGCGTCAGCCAGGGCCCAGCCGGGCCGATGCCCTGCTCCGCCACGACGCCCTGTAGCTCGGCGATGGCCGGGCCCATCTCTTTCTGGATGTCAGCGCGCGGGATGGTGAGACGAATCACGGCGGTGAGCTGGTCGGTCGTCTGGACGATCTGCGGCGTGTCGATCATGGTCAGACTCCTGTTCAACGTCTATCGGCCAACGACTACCGACTACCGGCTACCGGCTACCGGAACGTCACGTCTGGCTTGCCTTTTCTACCAGTCCACCCGCCGGTAGTCCTTCAGGAACTGCCCCCACACGTGTGTGCCCGTGTTGATGCCGTCGATGATGGGATCGACGATGCGCGCCGCGCCGTCGACGATGTCGAGCGGCGGATGAAAGCGGTGCTCCGCCGTCTTGCGCGCGGCAATCTCCACCGGATCCTCGTCGGTCACCCAGCCGGTGTCCACGCTGTTCATGTGGATGCCGTCATTGTAGTAGTCGGTGGCGGCCGTCCTCGTCATCATGTTCAGCGCCGCCTTGGCCATGTTCGTGTGCGGATGGCGCGTGGTCTTGAAGCGCCGATAGAACTGCCCCTCGACAGCCGACACGTTGACGATGTGCTTGTCGCGATCGGGCGTCTTCAGCATCAGCGGCTTGAGCCGGGCGTTGAGGACGAACGGCGCAACAGCGTTGACGAGCTGCACCTCGAGCAGCTCGACCGTCGAGACTTCCGCGAGCAGCAGGCGCCACGAGTTGCGCCCGCGCAAATCGATCTGCTGCAGGTCCTGATCCAGGCGCCCTTCCGGGAACAGGTCCTTCTGCGCGGCGCGTTCTTCGGGCAGGAGCACCACCTGCGACAGCTCGGCCGCATGCGTGAGGCCCGCCACCTCCGACAACGTCGTCCCGGCCGTCAGCGCCGACGAAGCAGCGTCGGACTCCGGAAGCATGTGATAGCCGCGCAGGCCCTCGTACGCGCCAATCAGCGCGCGCTCGTGCGCAGGCATCGCGCCGAGCACGGCCGTCTCGCCCGCCATCATGTGCGCGTAGAAGTCGGGCGGCCGCCTGACGGTCTGACACGCGTTGTTGACGATGAAGTCGAGCCGGTCGCGTGTAGCGATGAGGTGCGCGCAGAACGCCTCCACGCTCGGCGTGTGTCGCAGGTCGAGCCCGAAGACCTCGAGCCGGT
Organism: uncultured Solibacteraceae bacterium; assembly: GCA_964627115.1. GTDB lineage: Bacteria > Acidobacteriota > Vicinamibacteria > Vicinamibacterales > SCN-69-37 > SCN-69-37. Next base: position 24,487 of record CAZVHY010000018.1, read on the forward strand.
GGCCCCACTCGGCAAAGTCAGGCTCAGCGGCGTACCGCTTCGCCGAGTCGCGCGGGAACCGCGTGGTGACGATGAGATGCGCACCGCAACGCAGGAGCTTCAGCCCTGCCTGATACCCGATCTTGACGCGGCCGCCGGTCAGCAGCGCGACGCGTCCGCGCAGATCGGCCAGCTCGGTCCGCTTACGGTAGTTGAGCGCGGCGCACGCGGGACACAGCTGATCGTAGAAGTGGTGCACCTGCTCGTACTTCTGCTTGCAGGTGTAACACCCGCGCGGCTCGGCGGCCGTACGAGCGGGATCGGCGAGGCGAGGCGGCGCAGCCTCGTCGTCTGCGTCCGCCGGAATGTCGTCGGGCGTGAACTCCGGCGGCGCGAAGACGTTCGGGGTCGTGAACACGGGCCTGCGCCGCAGTTCGCGGATGCCCGTCTCGTGCAGCAGTTCGTCGTCGCGGCGGATGACGTCGGCGCGGCGCTGCTTCGCCAGCTTCCTGACGAGGCGGCGGCGTGCGTGGACGTCCGGCGTGTGAACGGCGCCGGCGGCCTGAATCAGGCGGGTACGCTCATCGGACGACAGTTGGCCCATCAGGCCACGGTCAGCCACCACGGCTTCGAGTGTCTCGATGGCTGCGCGCAGGCCCTCGACTGACGTTCCGGCCGTGGACGTGCTCTCGTCTGGTGACGCGGTCTTCGACATGACCCTACTACTCTGGCAGATTCTGTCCGCGGGGGCCGCCGTGTGTGGGCCGACACGGGGGTCGACCCCTACATCGACATCGTAGGGGCGGGCCCCGGTGCTCGCCCGGGCCAAGGCGTCACGACCCTTCTCCCAGGATCTCGCGCCAGCGGCGGCAGACGTTCCGCCCGCTCCGGATGTCGAGAATCTTGATCACCGGCACGGCCAGGGCGAGCGGGTTACCCGTTGCTCCCAGCGCGCGGCCCGCGGCGTACTCCGCACCATTGGGCTTGACGAACGAGAGCCGGCGCGGCGTGCCGGCCACGTGCAGCGTGATGCCGCCGCCGAAGTAGTGCCAGGGGTAGCGGATGTTCGTGATGTCCGCACGCGGCACGTCGAAGACGACCTCCGCCGGCGTCACGAAGCGGAGGCGTTCCGCGTTCCACTCGAGCCATCCGGGACGGGACCGCGTGAGCCCCTCGAGCAACCAGGCGTCCGATGCGTAAGCCGTGCGCTGCATGGCTGTCACCACCGCAGCTTGAGTGACAGCGCGAGCACGCGGTGCCGCTGTTCGGCGGTCGCGCGCACGAACTCGCGCCCGGCTGCCGCCGCATCTTCCATCATGGCCACAGGCAGCGTCGGCGGCACGTTGTCGAAGTGATGATTGAAGGTGAAGACGACGTCGACGCTTTCAAGTCCGGTCTGTTCGGACCTGATGCTCCAGACCATCTCGGACAGGACGTCGCGGCGATAGTCGAAGCGTTCCGTGCCGTCGAACATACGCACACGACGTGGCCCGTCGAGCGGCAGCTTGAAGTACGGGAACACGGTGACGACGATCTGCCCGGTGGGACGCAGTCGAAGACTGGGGCGCAGGCTCAGGCGGTAGCGCTGCTCGGCATCGAGCGCGATCTTCGAGGTGATCGCGCCATCCGGATCGGCGGGCGTGCCGCCGGCCGGGAACGATGTCACTTCCAGCTCGGCCCGTTCGAGCTCGGCAAAGACGCTTGCCACGAGCCCGATCATCAGGCGGGCCTGGCGATCCTCAATCGCGTGGTGCAGGTTGCCGATGGCCGATCGGAATCGCGCCATCTCGCTGGCCTCGATCGCGCCGGCCACCGACGGCGTCGTGGCGCGCACCGCGTCGACGTCGGCGAGCCCGGCCCGGACCGCGGCGAAACGCGCATCGACGGCGCGCCAGTTGCCGACGCGGCCGAAATTCGCGCCGACGCGCGTACCGAACCCGATCTCGTACCGCTGCTGGATGCTGAGGAAGCTGTCGGTGAAGCGTTCCGCGAACGTGAAGTACTGGAGGTAGTGGCTCGCGTGGTAGTCGTAGGTGATGAGCAGGCTCGTGACGTCTTCCTGGAGACGGCCGTCGCGCACCTGAAGGCCGAGGCGGCTCACGACGGAGAGTTCCGACGGGAACACGCCGCGCGACAGCGAGATGCCGGTGTTGAGCTTGAAGAGCGAGCGCTCGCCCGCTTCGTCGCCCGACAGCCCGAACGTGATGTCGCCCAGCAGCGACCGCTGGCGATCCTCCTCTTCGCGCAGCAGCGCCAGGCCGTCCCAGAACGACGACGGCAGCGTCGACAGCGGTCCGGGCTGCAGCGGCATCAGTCGGCGCTCCAGATCGGCCACGGCCTGGGCCGCGGCTGGGGACGGGGCCAGCGCCAGCGCGGCCACGATCGCGACGGCGACGAAGAGTCTGACCTTCATGAGACGCATCGACCGGCGGCGATCAGGCATTACCGCGCGGCGGGCTCACGCGGTTGCGGATGTCGCGCATGGCGCGGTCGAGGTCCTGCTGCAGCCCGCCCCGAATCTCGTCGCGCATGCGGCCGCCGAGATCCTTGACGCCGCCCTCCGACGACGGCGCGGCCAGTGCGGGCCGCGCGATCGTGAAAGCGCCCGACTGCTGGAGGCTGCCGAGGATCCACGTCGTGCCCGAGGCCAGCGACGCGGCGTAGACATCGAAGGCGAGCCGGCAGTAGCCGCCGCGTCCCCAGCTCGTTCCCCAGCTGTTGCGCACGAGGAACGTCTGCTCGTCGAGGTCGTAGCCGACAAGCAGCATGGCGTGCCGTCCGTGCTGCGTGCGGATGGCCGCGAGCTCCGAGTCGGACGGTCTCGGGATGACGCCGGTCCGCGAGGCCTCCTCGTAACACCGTTGCGGGATGCTCGCGGAAAAAACGACGGGATATCCGCGCGCGAGTGCACCCTGCACGTGTTCGGTGCCGTCGACGCGCGCATACTCCGCGGGCACGTTCGTCAGCGCCTGCTGGAACACGTCGGTGCCGGGCACCGTCGAGACGAGCGACGGATCGTACGGCCATCGGCTCTCGGGCGGAGCGCCGAAGGCGAGAAACGCCGCCATGCCGCTGCCGATCGTCGTTCCGCAGTCCTTCTGTTCGTCACCGCGCATCCGTCGCGCGTTGAAGTAGACGAACATGCGGCTCAGGTCGACGGCGACCTGTCCGGTCCGGCGCTGCTGGTGTTCCATGGCGCCCACGACCGCGTTGGCGACGCAGCTGCCCACGCGCCCCTGATCTTCCACCGGCGAGCAGTGGTCACGCAGATCCACCTGACGCGGCAGCATCGAGAGGTTCGGCACCGCGTGGAAGTCCTTCGGCGACACCGGCTCCTCGAGGCAGCCGTCGATGCGCCTGCCGAACGACGATGACGACGCGTCGGCAGTCGTGAACACGTCCTGACCGCACCGCGGGCAGGACGCGCCGGCATCGGGAAGCTCACTCTGGCACTTGTAGCAGGTCATGGAGGCTCTCCGCTGGCGCGCGCCTAGTGGTTCACGTGAAAGAGATAGTTGTCGAAGGAGAGGTCGATGCCTCCCTGCGCCGGCCCCACGCTGCCCGTTCCCTCGAAGAACGTCCTGCCGCCGGCAGACATGGTGATGGACGCGCGTGGCGGCGTGAGTGTGCCCCTGAACGTGATGGTCCCGGAGCCGGGTACGAACCCTGTTCCCGTGAACACGTTGCCGTTCTGCTGCACCGAGAAGATGTTGCCGACGCCGTCGCGCCAGCTGCCTGCGAGGTTCGGCACCGCGGCCCGCGGAATCGTCGTCGGTGTCGTGGGCGGTACGGTCGGCGGCGGACCGAAGTCCTCGCCGGGCAGGTCCGGACACCCCGTCGGAGGCACGCCCGCAATCGACGGACACGCGTCCGCGCTGTCGGGAATGCCGTCGCCGTCGCTGTCGTAATCCTGCTCAACAGAGTTCCCGATGATCCCGAGCACGACGACCGCGGCGCCAATGCCGGTCCACATCTTCGCCTTCTTCGACATCGAGCCGAACTGACCCATCCACATGTTCCACGCCTTGCCTGGCTCGGGCGGCGGAGGCGGCGGGGGTGGGGGCGGAGGCGGCGGATCGGGCCGCACCGGCTCCGGCCGGACGGGTTCGGGCGCGGGCTTCGGCGCAAAGGCCTTCATGGCCGCGTCGAGCGCAGCTTCGTACTCGGCGACCGACGCGTAGCGCGACCGCGGACGCGCCGACAGTCCCTTCTCGATCAGATCGTCGATGGCCTTTGGTACGTCGGGCCGATTGCGGCTGATGGATTCCCAGCGCGCCTGCGGCGACGCTTCCATCAGCAGCTCGTAGAACATCACCGACAGCGAGTAGATGTCGGCAGCCGGCCCGACGGCGTCGGCCGACGTCATCTGCTCGGGCGCCATGTAGAGCGGCGTCCCGATCGCGCCGCCGCTGCCCGACGACGGACGCGTGCCGACGGCCTTCGCAATGCCGAAGTCGAGAATCTTCAGGCTGAAGTCGCCCGCATCGGGATCGCCCGAGAGCAGCACGTTTTCCGGCTTGAGGTCGCGGTGCACCACGCCCATGCGGTGCGCTTCGGCCAGCCCCTTCAGCATCGTGCGGATGATGCCGGCGGCCGTCTCGAGCTTCACGTCCGTGCCGGAGCTGATGTGATTGACCATCCACGACCGCAGCGTGCCGCCCTTGACGAACTCCATCGAGAAGTAGGGCTGGCCGTTCCACTGCGCCACGTCGTAGACGGCCACGATGTTCGGATGGCGAATCTGGCGCGCGGTCAGGCCTTCCGCCATCAGCCGCTTGATCGCGTCATCGCCTGTGACCAGATCGGGATGGATGAGCTTGAGGACGAGCTCTTCTCCGGTGTGCTTGTCGAGGGCGACGTACACGACGCCCATGCCACCCTCGCCCAGCTTGCGGACCACTTCGTAGCGTTCGGCGAACGTCGTGCCGGATTCGAGCACCGAGGCGCTGTGCTCGCGCAGCGGAGCGACGGTGCTCATGCCGCTGAAGGTCCGCACACCGCCGGCTCGCGCGGGAGACGGCGACGTCAGCCGCGGGGCCGGCTCCGGCCGCGTGCCGCAGTTGGGACAGAAGACCGCGTCGGCGGGAAGCGGTTCGTGGCAGTTGGAACAGTTCATGTATGGCTCCCGTCGGGTGCAGGGCGCTCGGTCAGGCGTCGCGCGTGGCCGGTGTCCGTCCGATGTCGACACGCTCGACCGTGTCGATCGCGTGCGCGAACGAGACCTGCAACGTCAGCTTGTCCGGTCGGCCGGGGATCGGCACGATGCGATCGCCGGTGACGAGCGGCAGCACGTCACCGGCGCCGAGCGGTGCGGCATTCACCTGCATCCCGGCCGTGGCGCGCGCCTGGAGACACAGCCGATCGTTGAGGACCAGCAGATCGAAATGGTGCCGCGAGATCGCCATCGTCGCCGGCTCGTCGATCGCGCCCGTGCGCGCATCGTATGCGCGCAGACACACGTCGTTGGGCGTCGGATTGTGCTGCGCGTCGGCCGTCCGCGAGTTCCGGCCGAACGCGACACGTCCGCGCGCCATGGCCACGGCGCCCGGCTCGGGGCGATCGCCCGACGCAAACCCGGCGTAGCCGAACTCGACCGATCGCAACACCCGCAGGCGCTCCTTGCGGTAACCCCTGATGCCCTCGTCGAGCTCGTATTTCTCGGCGCGCTCGAACGACAGCAGCGTGCGATCCTCCAGCCCCTTCGGCCCGACGGCCGGCGAGGACATCTCGGAGTCGAGCCTCGAGTGCACGAGCGCATCGTCGCCGAACGTGTTGCCGGTGACGATGATGTTGGGTGCGGCCTTGTTGTCGTCAGGGCTCGTCACCGTGACGGCCATCGACGTGGCCAGCGCGTACGTTTCCTCGAGCGACTTGTACCGCGACGCGACGACGATGATGAGCTGCAACGTGTACGTGCCGCCGACGTTCATCGGCGGCGTGTCGACCGAAAACCGCCGTTCACTGCCGGCGTCGAGTCGCTCCCAGGTCAGCGCCAGCGGATCGGCCGTGCCGTCGGTCCAGCGCACGATGCGCTTGACCCAGAGCGGCCGTCCCGACGGTGACGCGTTCAGCAGGATCAGCGGGACCGAGAACCGCTCGCCCTTCTTCGAGTTGACGACGGCGCCCTTGTCAATCATCAGCACCGGCGCGACACACACCGGACAGGCCTGCGTGGGCGAGACGAGCGACTGACACTCGGCGAACGCCACGCAGCGCAACAGCGGATTCCGGCACTCGGGACAGATGGCCGTGTCGAGCTGTCCGGCGTACCGCTGGCAGCACGCCTTGTACGGGCGCCAGATCATCGGTCTACTGCCTCATCTTTCGCCCGCACTTGAGGCAGAACCGGTCGATCGCGGGAATGATCTCGTGGCAGTCCGGGCACTCGGTCGTACCGGGCGCCAGACGCGCCCCGCCAGCCGCGGGTCGCCCGGCAGCCGCGCCGCCACCACCACCGCCGCCCCCGGCGCCGTAGGCGACGCCAATGGCCCCCTCGGTCGCCTTGGTCGCCATGAACTTCGCCTGCTCGAGGGTCTGCACGTTCTGATCCTTGGCCATCTGGACCATCTCGCGCATCGCGGTCGTCAGCTCGGTACCCTGCGCCGCCTTCGCCTTGGCCTGTTCGACCAGCACGTTGGCGACCTGCGGCGAGAACCCTGCGCTGATCGCCAGGATCTGTTCGGGCGTCCCGTCCTTGAGCAGCCGCATCTTCTCGAGCTCGGTCTGCATCGCCAGCTGCTGCTCTTCGAGCTTCCGCCGGTGCTCCGCGTCGGCCGTCCGGTTCGCGCGATCGGCGGCGCTGTCCTTGAGTCGTTCGTCGGCCCGATTGAGATCCTCGATGATCTTGATCTTGCCCTCGTGACCGCGAACGGCGAGATCCTGCTGCTGGATCTCCTCGAGCTTGGTGAGGTTGAGAGACTGCTTCTTGTCGAGCTCCTCGGTCGACCGCTCGACCTCGCGGATGTCGGCGCGGATGCGCGTCACCGCCAGGTCGTGGAGCCGCTCGCGGCGCGTGATGTCCAGCTCGACGTCGCGCTTTTCGCCGCCAATCCGCGTCACGTCGACGTCGTGCCGCTTGGCCTTGATCTCTCCCTCGCGCAGCACGTCCTGCCGGCCGATGCCGGTCCGCGCCATCTCGATCGAGTGCTGCTCGGCTTCGAGTTGCGCCTGCAGCGCGTCGAGACGCTGTTTGCGGTTCTTGTCGAGCTCGTGCTGCAGCGCCTTCATCTCGGCGATGCGGACGCCGGTCTCGCGGGCGTCGATGAACTCGAGCTCGTTCGAGAGAATCAACCGGCGCAGCTCGTCTTCGGTCGCGACCTTGACCTTCTCGATGTTGAGGTCGGTCCTGAGCCGGAGCACGGTCGTGTCGGCCTCGCGCTCGATGCTGCGGTTGAGAATCGCGAACTCGCGCTCGAGCATCTCCTGCTCGCGCTCCTGCTCGCGCTTGAGGATCTGCGCCTTCTCTTCCTCGTTGAAGCCCCACCGGAGCGAGACGACGCGCGCGATGAACCCGATGTCGCTCGCCACGCGCTCGACTTCGATCATCGCGTCGGCCTGGATCTTGTCCTGGAGGCCGACGTTGCCGCGCAGCTCGAGTGCATCCACCCGGCGGATCGCGGCGTTGAGCACGCGGTCGCCGAGGTGCGGCGTGAGGCGGTTCAGCACGCTCGCCTTCGTGACCGCGCCGTGCTCCTTCATGAACCCGAGCACGTTGGCCGGCCTCTCCGGGTTCACCTGCAGCTCGATGGTGAACTCGCCCACGACAGGCACGTTGTCCTTCGTGAGCGAGGTCGCGCTCGTCGTCAACTGGAAGGGCTTGAGATCGGCAATGAGCAGGCGGATGGCATGGCTGCCGCCGATGCTGTCCTTGATGGTCTGCCAGATGCCGCCGACCGCGAAGTGCCCGCCGGGTCCGGCCGTCGCGATCTGTCCGTCGCGGATGAGCAGCGCCAGCAGATCGGGCCCAACGGCGAAGCGCTGCTGGAGCACGCCCTTGAACTTGTCGAGCGGAACGTACTCGGCAAGCAGGTTGTCGTCGCTGAGAGTGATGTTGGTGGAGTTCGCCATGCCTGTCTCCGCTACTCGGGCTTCCGGACTTTCCTGATGAAGATGTAGAGATTGGCCGCGACCACGGCCAGCGCCACGGTCGCGCCGATCGGATACTGATTGAACAACTCGACCAGCGCGTCCCACGAGCTGTACCGCTCGATCTGCCCCTGATACGATCCGGCCTTCTCGACCGCGCCGATGACCGCCGTGAGCAGTGTGATGAACGCCGCGGCTGTCGCGAATATGCGCGACCACGTCCCGACGGTCTTCGCCGGGCTGCGCGCCGCCTTTTCGCGGTCCTTCAACACCGAGTCGTACGCCTTACCGCGATCGATCGCCGCATCGCGCTTCGCCTGATCGACTTTCAGGAAGTCGGGCGTGATCGGTTTCGTCGATCCCGACTCGGTGTGTGTGAGGTTATAGGCGCCGCGATAGAAGACGCCGATGATGCTCGTCACGAGCCACAGCGCGCCGCTGGCGACGACGACCCAGGACACGATCTGCAGGATGCGGTCGATGTTGTCAGGCGTCGAGAGTTCCGTCTCCATACGTCTCCGTCGGTGTTGTGTGAGGAATAGCGTGGGCCGCGCCACATTCTCCACGAATCGGTGCCGGATTGCATCAACTCCCGCACGAGAGAAGTCGCCGCCGAGGCAGACTTGCGGTTCCGCGTGCTCCCCGATACGCTGCCGCGGCAGCATGACGCGCGTTTTTCTCACCGCAGAGTGGCGCAATCTGTTGATGGTCAACTTCGACGTCGACCCCGCGCTGCTGGCGCCCTACGTTCCCCGCGGAACGACGCTCGACACGTTCAACGGGCGGACATTCGTGTCGGTCGTCGGCTTCCGCTTCCTGAATACGCGCGTGCTTCGGCTGCCGATTCCCTGGCACCGCCACTTCGACGAAGTGAACCTCCGCTTCTACGTCGTTCGCAAACACGCGGGCGAATGGCTCAAGGGCGTGGTCTTCGTGAAGGAACTGGTGCCCAGGCCGGCGATCGCATGGACGGCGCGATGGCTGTACAACGAGAACTACGTGGCGCTGCCCATGCGTTCGCGCGTGTCGGTGCCGGGGCTCGTCGAGTACTCGTGGCGCCGCAGCGGCGCGTGGGAGTCGGTCTCGGCCCGGGTGGCCGGTGCCCCGTTCCTGCCCGACCCGGCGTCGGAAGAAGCGTTCATCTCGGAACACTACTGGGGATATGTCCGGCAACGCACCGGCGGGACGGTCGAATATCAGGTCACACATCCCCAGTGGCGGGTGTACCGGTGCGAGGACGCGAAACTCGAGTGCGACGTCGCCGCGCTGTACGGGCCCGCATTCGCCGGTGCACTCTCCGGACGGCCCGCGTCGGCGTTCCTGGCGGAGGGCTCGGCGATCGCCGTGCACCACGGGCGCGCCGTCTGACGCTGAACCAGCCTGTTACAATCGCGCGCCATGGATCCGGCTACCGCCGCCGCGCTCATCGTCGTCGGCGTCGTCCTGCTGTTCGTCTGGTACGTCGTGTGGAAGGGCCGCCCCCTGCAGGGCAAACATGTCTTCCGCGCAAGCCGGCTCAGCCGGGGCAACCGCATCTTCCCGGCGCAGGTCATCGTGAGCGAGACGAGCATCACGCACTTTCACGCGCAGTGGATCGGCAAGGAAGAGGAGTCGATCCACATCTCGCACGTCGCCTCGATCCGTATCGACACGAACATCCTCTACTCCGACGTGTTCATCGAGAGCACCGGCGGCCAGAACCCGATCGAGTGTTACGGGCACACCAAGCGCGACGCGGTGACGATCAAGCGACTCGTCGAGCAGTACCAGACGGCCTTCTATCGCAAGCCGGTCCGCCGTGGCGGCAGTGAGCCGCTTCGACAGCCGGACGCCGCCGGGACGTGACCCACGGCGGTCGTCAGCGCGCCATCGTCACGGCCAGCCGCGCGCGTCCGAGCACGATTTCGTCGCCTGGCTGCAGCACGATGCCTCGTCCCCCGCGCGACACGACGTGTCCGCGCCCGTTCCTGACGACACTCGTGCCCTGCGCACTGCCATCATCGAAGAGACGATAGGCGCCCGTGGCCGCGTCGTATGTGATGTGCGCGTGCAGGCGCGACACGGTCCGGCCGATCTCGTCAGCGCCGTCGGTGAAGGCCACGCGATTGACGCGGAGGAGCCGGCCGCGGCTGTCCGAGATCTCGTCACCGCGCCCGATGGTCACGTCCGTCGCGCCGAAAACGAGTGGCGTGCTCGACGTGGAGCCGGCGACCACCGCCAGCTTCAGGCGCGGGACGTGAGCGCCGGTCGCCCCGCTGCGCTCCTCGACGCGCAGGCATTCCACGTCGAAGTCCGGCTCGGTCCAGTCTGCGCGCGGCTTCGATGCGTAGTTCACCGCGACGGCCAGACCGTCCAGTGTGCACCCGGCGGCGCGAAGACGCGCCTCGATCCGCTGCGTCAACGGGTCGGGCCCGTCGACGACGCCCTGCAGCTGGGCCTTCACGCGGGCCGTGGGCGCGAGAAGCGTCACGCGAATCAGGTTGAACGGAAAACCGTGGCGGCCGCGCCCCGTCGGCT
>CAZVHY010000019.1:0-22058 GCA_964627115.1 uncultured Solibacteraceae bacterium
AGGCCCGCCCCTACAGATGTATGGCGCCACCGAGGGCCGCATGTGCCGCCTCGCCAATCGCTTCGGACATCGTCGGGTGCGCATGGATCGTACGGGCGAGATCTTCGACCGTCGACTCGAGCCGCAGCGCCGCGGCGGCTTCGGCCACCAGTTCCGTGGCGCGCCCGCCGATGATGTGCACACCCAGCAGCTGATCGTAGCGGGTTTCACCGACGACTTTCACGAACCCTTCGGTGTCGCCCGCCATCCGGGCGCGGCCCAGCACGCTGAATGGGAACGTCCCGACACGGACGTCGTAGCCCTTCGATCGCGCTGTCGCTTCAGTGAGGCCGACGCTGCCGATTTCGGGTTCGCAGTACGTCGAGGCTGGCACATGGTCGTAGTCGAGTGGCGTGACGTTGTGTCCGGCAATCCGCTCGGCCACGATGATGCCCTCGGCCGACGACACGTGCGCGAGTTGCGGGTGCGGCCGATCGCCGAGACTGATCACGTCCCCAATCGCGGAAATCCCCGGCACATTCGTGCGGTACAACTCATCGACGCGCACGTAGCCGCGATCGTCGAGGCCAAGTCCAACTGCCGATGCCCCAAGCCCGTCGGTGACCGGTCCACGCCCGGCGGCGACGAGCACTGTTTCGACGTTGATCGTCTCCGCACGGCCCTGGCCGTTCTCGACGTCAATCGATACGCCGGCGTCACCCGCCTCTGCGCGCGTGACCTTCGACGACAGCCGCACGTCGATGCCGCGCTTGCGGAACGCCTTCAGCAGCTCCGCCGATACGGATGCATCCTCACCTGGCACGATGGCCGGAAGAGCCTCGATCAGCACGACGCGGCTGCCGAAGCGATGAAAGACCGACGCGAACTCCACGCCGACCGCGCCCGCGCCGATGATGGCGATGGACGCCGGCACGCGCGCGAGTGCAATGGCCTGATCGCTCGTGATGATCTGCCGGCGATCGATGTTGATGCCCGGCACGCCGCGCGCAGCCGATCCGGTGGCCACGACGATCTCGCGCGCACGCAACGTTCGCGGCGCATCGCCCGTGACGTCCACGTCGCCGCCACCGGCAATACGGCCCGTGCCCTTGATCCAGTCGATGCGGTGCTTGCGGAACAGGTACTCGACGCCCTTGTTCAGGTTCGCGACGATGCGATCCTTGCGCGCGTTGACGACGTCCATGTCGATCGCGGGCGGAATCGACGTGCCGCGGCCGATGCCCCACTCCTCGGCCTGCTGCACGATCTTCAATGCGTGAGCGTGTTCGAGGAGCGCCTTCGTCGGGATGCAGCCCCAGTTGAGGCACGTGCCGCCGAGCACGGGTTGACGTTCGACGACAGCGGTCGACAGGCCGAATTGCGCGGCGCGGATCGCCGCGACGTAGCCGCCGGTGCCGGATCCGATCACCACCAGGTCGTAACGGGAAGCCATGATTCGAAGAAGGAGGAGAAACGTGGCGAAACGAAACGGCGCTCGTCGACGGGAGAGGCCGTCGTACGAGCGCCACGGCCGTTGCCAGACCTGAGAGCAGCCGAGGCTACTTGCGGGGCAGAACGGCGTCTTTCAACTGCTTGGCGATGCGGGCCTTCACGACCGTCTTCGCGGGAATCTTGATGGTGTCCCCGGTGGCCGGATTACGTCCCTCACGCGCCTTCCGCTTCTGCACGACCAGCTTGCACATGCCAGGAAGGACGAACTCCCCGGATCGCTTGAGCTCCTTCTCCGCAAGCGTGTTCAGCTCGTCGAACAGATCACGGACCTGGGTTCGCTTCAGGTCGAACTTGTCCGCGAAGTGCGCGAACAGTTCCATCTTGCCCATGCGCCGGGCGTCTGCCATGCGTTGTCTCCCTGGCTGGGCGCGCGTGTCATCAGGTGTCGTCGTGACCGCGCGCGCAAAACGGTCGGACGGCAATCGCTCGAAATCGGGCCTAATCGTAGTCCCCGCCCTCGAGAAGTGTCAATAAAACTCGGCCTCTGCCGACGCGTACTTCTCCCGACGACACGTAGAATGTCAAGCATGTCTTCGACGCTCGAAACGTTCCCCAATCCCCGCCCCGAACGCGACTACGACATCCAGATCCGCTGCCCCGAATTCACCTCGGTCTGTCCCAAGACCGGCCAGCCCGACTTCGGCGAGATCCAGATCACCTACACGCCTGGCCAGACGTGCCTCGAGTTGAAGGCACTCAAGTACTACCTGCAGGAGTACCGCAACCAGGGCATCTTCTACGAGGCGGTCACCAACCGCATCCTCGACGACCTGGTCGCCGCCTGCGCCCCGCGCCGCATGCGCATCACCGGCGCGTTCTCCGCGCGCGGCGGCATCACGACAACCGTGGTTGTCGAATACGAGCGTTGATCGGGGTGCGAGGGTGCCAGGGTGCGAGGGTGCCAAGGTGCCAGGGTGCCAGGGTGCGACGGGCGAAAGGTGAGCACTGGATGCAGTTTCCTCTCTCCTTCGCACCTTGGCACCCTCGCACCGTCGTCCCTGAAGCCCTCCTGGCATCCCGTTTGCCCTGTGTCTGCCGCGGGCGCGTGGCTTGAGGCGGATTCAGGGCGACCTGACGCCTGACGTGGCAGTTTCTGCCACCTTCCGCGCCCGGGAGGATGGCAGAAAATGCGACGTGTCCCGCTCCCCGGTTCCCTCGTCTGGCTCAGACAACAGCGCTGGCGCGTCGATCGCGTCCGCGCCGACCGCCGCGTCGTCCGGCTCGACGTCTCGCATCGATCCGCGCGGCTGACGGTGCTCACGCCGTTCGACCGGCCGCGCGTACTCGCTGGCAACCGCCGTTTCCGCCGCGTGCGGCGCCAGCGCGGGCGCGTCGTGCTGGCGCACCTTCTGGCGTCTGCGCCACCCGCGCGTCTGGTGCACGCCGTGGTCGACGGTCACATCGACATCTGGCCGCACCAGATCGAGCCAGTGCTCGCCGTCGCCGATGGCCATCGGCGCCTGCTCATCGCCGACGACGTCGGGCTCGGCAAGACGATCCAGGCAGGTCTCATCGTCGCGGAACTGCTGCGCCGCCATCCCGGCGCGCGCGTGCTCGTCGTGACACCCGCGAGCCTCCGCCGGCAGTGGGTCGACGAGCTTCGGACGCGGTTCCGTCTCGATGCCCGGACGGCCGACGAAGACCTCGTGCGCGTGGCCGGCCAGCACGCGCGTGGAAACAGCCCGTGGTTGCAGCCGGGCATCTGGATCGCGTCCATCGACTACCTCAAGCAGGCACACGTGATGGCCGGCCTGCCGGTTGCGCCGTGGGACGCGGTGATTGTCGACGAAGCGCACACCGCGTCGGGACGTTCGGATCGCTACGACGCCTGCGACGAGATCGGCCGCCGTGCGCGCCGTCTCGTGCTGCTGACGGCAACACCGCATGACGGTGACCACGCGCGCTTCGCCCGCCTGCTCCGCATGGGCGCACTCCCCTGCGTGACCGACACGCTCTCCGTGTTCCGCCGCACGCGCGACGACGTCGCCATCGCGAGTCAACGCGCGGTGCGATGGATGTCGATCGCCCCTGGCCCCGACATGACCCGCCTCCTCGATACGCTGCACGCGTTCGAGCGCGCCGTGCTCGACGCCGTCCGGCCGGACGCGCGCGACGTAGCGGTGCTCCTGCTGGCCGTGCTCCGCAAGCGAGCGTTGTCGACCGTCGCCGCACTGGATCGATCGCTCGCGCGGCGTCTCGAGTGGCTCGACTCGCGCGTCAGCGCCGAACGCCCCGACTGGCTGCAGCCGTCGTTCGACTTCGGCGACGACGACGTGACCGATGACGACCGCGTGTGGCTCTCGGCGGAGGTCGGCATGCCGCGCGCGCGGGAACGCGCGTGGCTCACGCGCCTGCGCGGCCTCGCGGCAGCCGCGCGTCGCTGGGATCCGAAACTCGGGAGACTTCGGGAGCTCCTGCGGCGCTCGAGCGAACCGGTCGTCATCTTTACCGAGTTCCGTCATTCGCTCGACGAGATCGAGCGGCTCGTCACCAATATCCGCCCGGTGGCCGCCATCCACGGTGGCCAGCCCGACGTCGTGCGCCAGCGCGAGATCGATCGATTCCTCTCGGGCGAAGCATCGGCGCTCATCGCCACCGACGTCGGCAGCATCGGCCTCAATCTTCAGGCACGTGCACGCTGGCTCATCAACCTCGAACTGCCGTGGAATCCCGTGCGCCTCGAGCAGCGCATCGGGCGACTCGATCGTATGGGCCAGACACGCCGTGTCCACGCGACGCTGCTCGTCACGCGCCACGCGGCCGAAGGCGCCGTGCTGTCGGCGCTGACGCGGAGGACGAAGACGGCACGCGACAGCATGGGCTCATCGACGCTCGCGAGCCTGATGCCTGCGTCGCAACTGGCGCTCGCCTCGGTGTTGATCGATGATGCGCCGCTCCGCGTTCGCAGCAGCCCCGACACCTTGATTCCGCTCTGCGCGGGCTTTCGCCGGCGCGCGCGAGCACACGCCGTGGTGGCAGGCCGCCGGCGCCGCCTGCGATCACATTGGCACGGTCCGGCCGTGGACGGGCGCGTCATCGTGACTCCTGCGCCGGCAACGGCCGACGACCGGTCGATCGTGCTCGTGGCCGTTCCCATCGTCGACGGCACGGGCGACGTCGTTGAACGTCGGCTCGTGGCCGTAAAGGTCGACGCGCACATCCGCGGATCGCGAGACATTCGACGCGTCGCGCACGCACTCCTGCCCGTGATCGCGCGGACCATCCAGCGCCGGATCGACAGGCTCACCCGCGCCATGGCCACGGTCGCCATGCGGCGCGCGTCGAACGAGCGCGCGATCGCGCGTCACCTGCGCGACATCGCGCATCCAGGCGAGGCACAACTGGGCCTGTTCAGCCACCGTGCCGCGCGCGCCGTCGACCAGGCCAGGCAACGGGCGTCCGCGGCCATGACCGATGCGCACGCACATGTGGCCATCGAGAACGCGAGACAGCACCTCACGGCCGGCGCCCTGGCGATCGTCTGGATCGGCCGCAGACGATGACACCCGCCGTGCGTGGCATCACGGGCACGCTGCTGCCCGAACGGTACGTGGCCACGGAACTCGAACGCGACATGTCCGGCATGTCGGTTCCTGGCGTTGACAGTGCGTCGCTCTCGCGACACATCACGCGCTGGTGGACGGGCGTGACATCGCGGTGCGGCCCTGCATCGCCGGCGCGTGTCATCTTCGACGACGTGGCGATGCCGCTGTTCGGCATGCTCGGCTTCCGGGCGCACGATGTCGTATTCGACGGGCCGGTCTGCCACGCGCGCCTGACCACGCCTGGCGGTGCCGTTGTCGCCCTGGTCATTGCGGCGTGGGCCAGCCGTCCTTCGTCTCGATGGGCGGACACCGTGCGATACGCACATCGCGTTGGCGCGTCGTGGGGACTGGTACTTGCGCCACCCTTTCTGAGCGTGGTGCCAACGGCCGGACACGCGACACGCCGAAGCCTCGACTTCTCACTGACAACGCTCATCGAAAGCGGCAGCGCGCGATACCTGGCGACGGTGTTACACGCGTCACGCTTCGACGTACGAGGGGACACGAAGCAGAGTGCACTCGACACGACACTCGAGCGCGCGAACGCTCATCAGGCCGACGTGCGCGCGGACCTTCAATCTGGCGTGGTCGCAGCGCTCGAAGAGCTGGCACCCGCCATCAGGACGGCATCGCGCGCTGGCAGAGGCGACACGGCGACGCCGGGCGATCAGGCGCTGACGATCGTCTATCGCATCCTCTTCCTGCTATTTGCCGAGTCCCGGCAACTGCTGCCCGGTGCGGCCCCTGTGTACGCCGAGGGTTACGCCGTGGGTCGTCTGTGCCACCACGCCATCGACGGCGCCTCGACCGGACTCTGGGACGCACTGGCGGCCACGAGCCGGTTGTCGCGACTTGGCTGCCACGCGATGGAACTTCGCGTGGCGCCGTTCAACGGCGCGTTGTTCGCGCGCGCCGCTGCGCCCGCGCTCGAACGACGCGATCGCCGGATGCGACGGCACGCGGGCGGAGACGCGCGCGACAGCGCCGCAGCCAGGGCGCTCGTCGCGCTCGGATCGAGGCGGACGCCGGCGGGGCTCGAATCCATCCAGTTTCGAGATCTGGGCGTGGAACAACTCGGGGCCGTGTACGAGCGCGTGCTCGATCTCCCCACGACCGCGGCGCCCGACGCGGGTCGATCGGTCGTTCGCGGCAGCCGGCACAGCCGCGCACGTCGAGAGACCGGCACGTTCTACACACCGCAGCCGCTCGCCGAGCTCGTCGTCAGGCGTACGCTGGCGCCGCTCGTTGATGGCGCGACGGCCGACGACATCCTGCAGCTCCGTGTTCTCGATCCGGCCATGGGCAGTGGCGCCTTTCTCGTGGCCGCGTGCCGCTATCTCGCCACCGCGTACGAGGACGCGCTCGTGGCCGAAGGTCGCCTGGCTCCGGAAGACGCCGACGATCACGAACGCGCGAACATGCGGCGTCTCGTTGCAGAACGATGCCTGGCGGGTGTGGACCGCAACGGAACCGCCGTGCAGCTCGCGCGGCTGTCGCTGTGGCTCGCCACGCTGGCAGAAGGACGGCCACTCGGTTTCCTCGATCACCGCCTGCGAACCGGCGACAGCCTCGTGGGCGCCTGGCCCGACGATCTGCGACGCGCGTCGACGCGTACACGGCAGGATGTCGCGCTCCCGTTGTTCGACGCGGCGGATCTCGACCATGCCGTGCACTCGGCGCTCGAACCGATCGCGCGCGTACTGCAGCGTCCCGACGACTCGGTGGCCGACGTGCACGCGAAGGAGCAGGCCTGGCGCGCATTCACCTCCGACGTGTCTCCGCTGCACCGCTGGCGCGTGGCTGCGCACATCTGGTGCGCGCGGTGGTTCACTTCACATGCTGGCGCTCCAGATGACGCGGAAACGCGTGCGCTCGTCGACGCCGTCGTCAAATCCGATCGCACGTTGCCCGCAGGCCACATCGCGCGGCGGCTTCACGAGGCAACGGCGACGGCGGCGGCCGTCGGGTTCTTCCACTGGCCGCTCGAGTTTCCCGACGTGTTCTTCCCGAACGAGGAAGCCGCGAGGAGAGGCGCGGGATTCGACGCGGTCATCGGCAATCCGCCGTGGGAAATGCTCCGCCGCGAACCGGGTGATGCCGAGGCGCGCGCGGGGGCGTTTCTGCGCTACGTTCGCCAGTCGGGCCAGTTTCCATCGTGTGCCACCGGACACCTGAATCTCTACCAGGCGTTCGTCGACCGCTCGCTGTCGCTCGTGCGCCGCGGCGGACGGATCGGCCTCGTCCTGCCATGGGGCATTGCCACAGACGATGGGTCGCAGGCGCTCAGGCGTCGTCTGCTGCGCGACACACGTCTCGATCTGATTGCCGGCATCGACAATGCCAGCGGCATCTTCCCGATTCATCGAGGCGTACGGATGGCCGTGATGACGACGACGCGTGACGGGCCAACCGATACGTTCAACGCGTGCTTCGGCGTGCGGGAACAGGAGCAGCTCGACGCGTTGCCCGCGAGAGGTTCGACGGGCCCACGCAACATCCGTCTGTCGATGACGAGTCTCGAAAGGACGAGCGGACCATCGTTGCGCATCCCGGATCTGCGGCGCACGGGCGACCTCGACCTGCTCACGTCGCTCAACGGCCGTTTCCCGCGTCTGGGCTCACCCGACGGCTGGCACGTGACGTTCGGGCGGGAACTGAACGCCACCGACGTCCGCCACGACCTCGGCCCGGGCAATGGCCGGGACGTCGCGGCCATCGAAGGGAAACACCTCGCGCCGTTCGTGGTCGACTCGGTGTCGGCTCAGCGGCTGTCGCGCGTTATCGCGGAGCAGCGTCTGCCCGCTGCGCGCTTCGACCATCCGCGCGTGGGTTATCGCGATGTATCCGGCGTCGCGAACCGGTTGACCCTCATCGCGGCCGTGGTTCCCGCGGGCTGCGTCACCACGCACACGGTGTTCGTCGTGAAGGATCGTCTCGATCTCCACAGACAGGACTTCCTTTGCGCGTGCCTCAACTCGTTCGTGCTCAACGCCATCGTCCGCATGTTGATGGGCGGGCACGTGACCACGACACTCGCGGAGGCGCTGCCGGTGCCGGTGTGGCGCGGCGACGCCACTGACGGACTGATCGCGCGGCTCGCCCGGCAACTGGCGGCGCAACAGGGATCGGCATCCGCGGGCCCTCGCCTGCAGGCCCTCGTCGCGCACCGATTCGGCCTGACGCACGCCGAGTTCGTGCACGTGCTCGACGGATTCCCCCTGGTGCCGGCCGACGAACGTGCGGCAACACTTCGATGGTTCGAGGGGTAGCACTCGAATCGTGATTTTCGTGTGACGGCGCGTTCCACGATGCAGGGGCTGCTGGTTCGTGAGAATCTTTTCCCATGCGCCGGTGGCACGTGATCGTTGCGCTGACAGCGCTTGCGGTGGTCCTGCTGACGTCGCTCGCCGCGGCGCAGCGCGGAGGCCGCGGGTTCAGCGGCGCCTTTGGCCCGCGGTTCGGTCAGAATCCGCAGTACGACGGCCGGTTCACGTTCACGCGCATCCGGTTCGCCGGTTCCGGGTTTGGCCGCGGTGGCGGCGCCTGGTCGCACGACTATCCAGAGGCCGACCGCAACCTGCCCTTGATCCTGCAGTCGCTCACCGCCATTCCCACGAACGTCGAGGCCGGCAACATCCTCGACCTCGAGGATCCGGAAATCTTCCGCAACCCGGTCCTGTACATCTGGGAGCCCGGCTACTGGCGCATCACCGACGAGGCGGCCACGAACCTGCGGGCCTACATGCTCAAGGGCGGCCTGGTGATCTTCGACGACTTCGAAGCCGACCAGTGGATCAACTTCGAGGCCCAGTTCCGCCGCGCGATGCCCGAAGCGGAGTTCATCCCGCTCGATCTCTCGCATCCGGTCTACCACTCGTTCTTCGACATGGAGTCGCTGAACCTGCCGCACCCCACCGTGAACGTCACGCCAGGCTTCTACGGCGTACACCTCGACAACGACCCGAGCAAGCGGCTCATGGCCATCGTCAACCACAACTCAGACATCGCGGAGTACTGGGAATGGTCGGGCACCGGCATGCTGCCGGTCGACACGACGAACGACGCCTACAAGCTGGGCGTCAACTACATCATCTACGGGTTGACGAGGTAAATCGTCAGCGTCGCACCTGAGACGCTTCTCGCACAAGCAACCCCATCTTCGGGTGTGATGGTTCGAACGTCGGCTCGAGTCCGTGGCGTCTCAACTCCGCCGAAGAGGACGGGCCGATCGATCCGATGACGACGTCGGCCAGTGCCTGCTTGACCTGGTCCTCGATGCCCTCGTCGGCGGCCACTTTCAGAAAGTGCACGATCTGGATACCGGACGTGATGAGCAACACCTGGACCTGTCGGCCGATCACGGCCATCGCGGCGTCGCGGAGCGGCCGCTGGTCTTCGGGCATCGCCCATTGATAGGTGGGCACTGCGGTCACGGTCGCGCCAGCCGCGCGCAGCGCGTCGAGCAATTCCGTGTTCGACACACCATATTCCTGAACCGCGATGTGCCGGCCGTCGAGCGGCCACTCGTCGGCCCGCGCGGCCAGCGCCGCCATGAGCTCGCGCCACGTGTTGGGTTCAGGCGCGTTGAGCCAGACGGCAACGGCCATTTCGCGCATGACCGTCGCGGGTTTCGGGCCCCGCACGATCACACGCGTCCGGCGGAGAGCTTGAAGGAGCGGCGCACGGCGGTTCGCGCGGTCGGCGGCCTCGAGCAGCGCTTTGACGCCAACGCCCGTCAGGAAGATCACCGCGTCGAAACGCCCCTCGATGATGCCGTCAGCCAGCGCCAGCGCGTCATCGTCGGTCTCCCGCGGCACCTCGCGCATGGCAGGCGCCACGATCGGCTGACCGCCAAACGTTTCGATCAGCGACGCGATCTCCCTCGCCCGCCGGCTCTCGAACGCCAGCACCGTCCGATTGTCGAAGCTGTTCTCCATGCCTCCAGCCTACCAAGCTTCCCGCCTTTCGGCTCCCCGCCTCCTTCCCGCCTGCCGCCTCCCAGCCTTCTCTTTATTCCCTGCTCAGCCGCACTTCGTCGCCGATGATAATCGCCTCAGCGATTTCCTTCTTCGATTTCCGTCGCTGGCGGCTCTGGCGCTGAATCGTGACGTACGCTTCTTCCTCCGAAATGCCGAGTTCGCGCTGAAGAATGCTCTTCGCGCGGTCGACGACCTTCCGTTCCTCGAGCCGTTCGGCCAGCTGCAGGTTCTCGGCTTCGAGCCGCGCCATCTCGATCTCGGCGCCGACGAGAAACCCCACGGTGGAAATCAGCTGCATCTCCCGCTGCGTGTGCGTGTGCGGCTGCCGATGCTGCACGTTGATGACGCCGACGAGCTTGCCTCGCGAGAGGACCGGCACCGAGAGAAACGCCTCGTAGCGGTCCTCCGGCAGATCGTTGAACATCTGGAAGCGCGAGTCTTCGCACGCGTGCGTCCCGACGGCAACCGGCGTCCGGTGCTCGGCAACCCAACCCGTAATGCCCTGCCCGACGCGTAGCTTCAGGCGGCCGACGACGTCTGGATGTGGCGTCTTTGACGCGCGCAGCACGAGGTCCTGCTGCTCGAGCACGTAGACGAAACACGCGTCACAGCGGACGAGACTCGTCACGAAGTGCACGAGCCTCGCGAGCACCGTGTGCAGCGGATCGGACGACGCGATGCGGCTGCTGATTTCGTGCAGCAGTTCCATCTCCGTCTTCGACGGTGTCGCGGCGGTTTCGATATCGACGATCTTGGCCTGCATGGTCATACTCCTCAGGCGGCTTCGCCCGCCCCTTTCGCTCCGGCCGGCAATCCGACGACGATGACGCCGTTGTCGACCATGGTGGGATATCTCGCAACGCAGTGACCGGCACTGGCCGGTCGCTGCACGTCGCCGCACGACAGATCGATACGCCAGCCATGCAGCGGACACACCACCGTGTCGCCAGACACGATGCCGTCGGCCAGTGGCCCACCCTTGTGCGGGCACTTGTTGTCGACGGCGATGAAGCGATCGCCCAGGTTGAAAATGGCGAGCTCGCGGCCGGCCACCGTCACGGCGCGGCCTTCACGCGGCGGGATGTTCTCCACCTCGGTGATCCAGATCCAGTAGCGTTCGTTCAGACGTTCGTTCATATGAGCACCTTGTCGACAGGCTGTACTTCGGCGAACTGCGTGGGATGGACGGGTTCGATCCCCTCGAGCCAGGGATCGCGGGCACGGGCCTTGGACTTGCGGAACCGATCGAGCAGCGCCTGCCTTACGGGCTCCGGTGCATAGACCGTGTCCTTGCGGATCTTCTCGATGCCGGTGCGCTCGACGAAGTCGTACGTCCGCTCGAGGTAGTTCGCGTTCTCACGGTAGTACTGAAAGAAGAGCTCGGAGGCCTCCATCGCCTGCTCGGTCGTTTCGACCGTGGTGAGCAGGTCGGCCTTGCGCACCGACTTGCCGGCCGCGCCGCCGACCACGACCTGCCAGCCACCTTCCTGACCGATCAGGCCGATGTCTTTCACGGTGGCTTCGGCGCAATTGCGCGGGCAGCCGACGGTCGCCATCTTCACCTTGTGCGGCGTGAACAGCTGCTCGAAGCGCTTCTCCATCTCGATGCCGGCGCCCGTTGAGTCCTGCGTGCCGAAGCGGCAGAACTCGGTGCCCACGCACGTCTTCACCATGCGCACACCCTTGGTGTAGGCCTGCCCGGACGGCATGCCGAGATCGGCCCAGACGGCCGGCAGATCGGCCTTCTTCACGCCAAGCAGATCGATGCGCTGACTGCCCGTGATCTTCACCATCTTCACGCTGTAGCGTTCGGCCACGTCCGCAATGCGGCGCAGCTCGTCCGGACTCGTGACGCCGCCGCGAATGCGCGGGATGACCGAGAACGTGCCGTCTTTCTGGATGTTGGCGTGCACGCGGTCGTTGATGAAGCGCGCCGATCGATCCTCGTCGTGATCGCCGCACCACAACATGTCGAGCATGTAACTCAGCGCGGGCTTGCAGACCTCGCAGCCCTTGCCGTTGCCGTAGATTTCGAGGACGTCCTGGACCGATCGCAGGCGCTGGCTCCGCAGAATCTCGCGCAGCTTCTCTTCCGGAAACGGCACGCACGCGCAGAGCACTCTCTTCGCCTCTTCCTCGAACTCGGGCGCGACGGCGCGGAGCAGATCCTGGCAGAGCTTGCTGCAGCTGCCGCAGCCGGTGCTCGCGCGCGTGCACTCCTTGAGCTGCGACATCGTGTTGACGCCCTGCTCGTGAATCGCCTGAATGATCGCGCCCTTGGTGACGCCTACGCAGCCGCAGACCGTCGCCGTGTCTGACATCTCGGCGACATCGAGGCCCGCATCACTCGTCGGCGCGGGAAAGAGCAGGTGGCGGCGGTGCTCGGCCAGCTCCTCGTTCGTCCGCATCCACTCCATGTAGCGATGACTGTCCGACGTGTCGCCGACGAGAATCAGACCAGACAGGCGGCCGTCGCGCACGACCACCTTCTTGTAGACGCCGAGCGCCTTGTCCTCGTAGCGCACTGGTTCGGCGTCGTCGCCATCGTTCCAGTTGCCGGCAGAGAAGACGTCAACCCCCGCGATCTTGAGCTTCGCTGCCTGAAGCGTGCCCGCGTACTCCGGGCCCTTGTGTCCGGTGATCGTCGCGGCCAGCACCTTGCCCTGCTCGAGCAGCGGCGCGATCAGGCCGTAACACATGCCTCGATGCTCGACGCACTCGCCGACGGCGAAGATGTCCGGTGACGACGTCTCCATGTGGTCGTTGACGACGATGCCGCGATTGACCGTCACACCGGCGCGACGGCCGAGATCCACGTTCGGCCGGATGCCGGCCGCCACGACCACGAGATCGGCGGCGACCTCGCTGCCATCCGCGAATCGCACGCCCGTGACCGACTCGTCACCGAGGATGGCCGCGGTCTGACGGCCGCAGAGCACGTTGACGCCGAGCGCGTTCAACTTCTCGATCAGATACC
Source organism: uncultured Solibacteraceae bacterium (assembly GCA_964627115.1). GTDB lineage: Bacteria > Acidobacteriota > Vicinamibacteria > Vicinamibacterales > SCN-69-37 > SCN-69-37. The sequence goes on from CAZVHY010000019.1 coordinate 12,993, forward strand.
CGCCGCCGGTGGCGTCGAGCTGCCGCTCCATCAGCGTAGGCGCGATGTGCACAACGGTGACATCGCATCCCTGCACCTCGAGCCCGCGCGCGGCCTCGAGTCCGAGCAGTCCGCCGCCGATCACGACGGCGCGCACGCCACGCGCCGATCGCCGCAGGAGTTCTCGCGTATCGTCGAGCGTGCGGAAGGCGAACACGCCGTCTTTGTCGACACCCTCGATCGGCGGGAACCACGCCGAGCTGCCCGTGGCCAGCAGCAGCCGGTCGTACGGCGTGCGGCTTCCATCGTCGCCAACCACCTCTTTGGCTGCGGTGTCGACGTCCACGATCCGGATGCCGACGTGGAGATCGATCTCATGCTTCGCGTACCACGTCAGCGGATTCAGAATGATGTCGTCGTCATCCTTCTCACCTGCGAGCACTGACGACAGCAGCACGCGGTTGTAGTTGACGTGCGTCTCGTCGCCGAACACCGTGATGCGGAAGTCGGGCTGATACTTCAGAATCTGCTCGACGCAGCCCATGCCCGCCATGCCGTTGCCGACCACGACCAGCCTGATGGGTGCGTCCTGACGACTGTCTGTCTGTGCGCTCATCGCGTCTTCTCCACACGGGCCGCTGCCTGCTTGTAGTTCGGCTCCCGCGAAATCGGATCGCACGCCGCCTGCGTCAGCACGTTGGCGTTGGCGTCCGCATAGTGAAACGGAACGAAGATCTGGCCCGGCGCGATCGTCTCGGTGACGCGAAGCTCCACGTGCCGGATGCGGCCGCGTCGCGACGCCACATCGACGTGATCGCCGGACTCGAGCCCGAGGCGGCCGGCATCGACGGGATTCATTTCGATCCAGGCATTGGGTGACAGCCGCTCGAGGATCGCGACCTGCCCGGTCTTCGTCCTCGTGTGCCAGTGTTCGACCGTGCGCCCCGTGTTGAGCACGAACGGGAACTCGTCGTCGGGTTGATCGGGAAACGGTGCCCACTCGGTTGGCAACAGTCGCGCGCGCCCGTCGTCGGTCTGGAAGCGGCCGTCTTCATAGAGACGCTTCACACGCGACGGATCGGCATCTCCGGCCGGACACGGCCACTGCAGTCCCCCGTGTTCCTCGATGAGCGCCCACGTCATGCCCGAGTAGTCGCAGAGACGGCCGGCCGATACGCGGCGCCATTCGTTGAACGCGTCCTCCGCGGTGGTCCAGCCCGGAAAGAGCTCGACGCGTACGCCCAGCGCGTCGGCCATGCCCATGACGATGTCGAAGTCGGCCTTCGCGTCGCCGGGTGGATCGACCGCCTTTCGCGCACGGCTCGCCCGGCGCTCACTGTTCGTGTACGTGCCGTCCTTCTCTCCCCAGATCGCCGCCGGCAACACGAGATCCGCCAGCTCGGACGTCGGCGTCGGATGGAAGCCGTCCTGCACCACGAGAAACTCGAGTGATGCAACCGCGCGGCGGAACGCGTTGTAGTCCGGAAACGAGACGGCCGGATTCGTGCCGATGATCCAGAGCGCCTTGATGCGGCCGTCGGCGACGGCCTCGATGATGTCGGGATACGCCAGACCACGGTGCGCCGGGATGCGATCGACGTCGATCTGCCAGAGCGCCGCCAGCTCACGTCGGTCGTCATCGCTTTCGAACTTCCGGTAACCGGGCAGCGACGAGGTGAAGCCGGCCTCGCGCGTGCCCATCGCGTTGCACTGACCCGTGATCGACAGCGGCGACGCACCGGGCCGGCCGATCTGACCGGTAATCAGCGCCAGGTTGTTGATGGCGTTGACGGTTTCTGTCCCCTTCGTACTGTGATTGACGCCCATCGTCCACGCGACAACGGCCGCGCGTGCCCTGCTCCACGCGTCGGCGGTCGCGCGAATGACGTCTGCATCGAGTCCGGTAATCGAGGCAACGTGCTCAGGCGTGTAGATCTCGACCGACGCGACGAGTTCTTCGAAGCCGGTCGTGTGCGCGTCGATGTAGTCGCGATCGATGCGCCCGAGCCGGATGACCTCGCGAATCAATCCATTGATGAGGGCGAGATCGGCGCGCGGCCGTATGGGCAGATGGATGTCGGCCATCATCGCCGTCTTCGTCACGCGCGGATCGACGACGATGAGCGTGGCGTCTCCGCGATCCGTGAGACGACGACAGAGGATCGGGTGGTTGTCCGCGATGTTGGCGCCGATGAGCAGGATCACATCTGCGCGTTCGAAGTCTTCGTACGCACCGGGTGGGCCGTCCGATCCGAACGAACGCTTGTAGCCGGAGACGGCCGTGGCCATGCACAACGTGGTATTGCCGCAGTAGTTGCTGGTGCCGAGACCGAGTTGCACCAGCTTGCCGAGTGCGTAGAACTCTTCGGTGAGCAGCTGCCCGGTACTGATCACGGCAACCGACTCGCAGCCGTGTCGCGCCTGCACGTCGCGGAACCGCTGCGCCATCTCGCTGAAGGCCGTATCCCAGCCGATCGGCTCGTGCACGTCACCCCTGCGGATGAGCGGACGCGTCGCGCGGTTCGACGTGTCGAGCATCTGGTGCTCGGACAATCCCTTGGGGCACAACCAGCCGAGGTTGACGGGATGATCCGGATTGCCGCGCACGCTCACGGCGCGGCCGTCCTTCACGCCGATGAACATGCCGCAGCCCACCGAGCAGTAGCCGCACGTCGTCGCGACCCACCGATCGGGCATCTTCTGCGCCGACGTGTAGCCGGCGACCGGATCGACGCCGTAGGCGTACCGGTCGGCGCGCGTGTCGAGACCGAGGAGCCGGCCGAAGTTCATGCCGCCTCCCGATCGACGGCGAGATACGGTGCCGTCATGTGTCGCGGGACAGCTGCCGCGAAGAACAGGTAGCGGCCGGCCAGCTCGCCCGACAGTGCCGCGACCAGGGCGACGACAATGGCGACGGGATGCGCCGACGCCGCTGGCAGCAGCAATCCGCCGATGACGAGCAGCGCCACGCGCGCGACGGCGGTGCTGCGCAGTTGCCGCCGCAGCAGTCGATGGGCACCGCGGAGCTCGCGCGACGAAGACACCGCCAGGGCGCGGAATACGAGTGCGACGTGCGCGATCTGTCCGAGTGCGGTGACGATCGCGAACGCGCGCCACACGGACGTGCCAGGCAGGCCGAGGGCGGCCGCCGTCAACGGACCGAGCAGCGCGGCCGTTGCGAAGAACTGCACGAACGTCCGCGACGAGTGCCAGAGCGGACGGGACGGCACCTGATAGATGAATGCGCTGGCGGCGATACCGGCAAGTCCGATCGCCGCCGTCGCCGCACCAGCGGCCGTCGCGCCAGGCCAGCCGAACCAGAGCACGACGACCAGCGCGGCCGCGGCTTTCGCGAACGCCCCGAACAGTACAACCTCGCGGCTCAGCCACGACCGCCGCCACATCTTCATGGCCCGGTACGCGTGGATGGGACGGCCGAGGTGGAGTGTGGAGCCGGCGAGGCCGAGTCCCAGAATGCCGAGTGACACGGCCGCGGGCACGCGCGTCGCTTCAGCCGATACGCCGGCAGCCAGCGCCAGGGCGATCGTCAGAAACGCGCCTCCTGCCAATTGCGTCAACACCGTCATCGCCACGAGCGGCCAGTGCGGGTCGGCGGGTTCGACGACGTCGACGTTCACGGGACGGGTGCCGGCCGGCAGGTCCGCGGGTGTCGTAACCCGCGTGGTCGACAGGCTGCCGTCGCTCAACGGATAGGCGTCTGGCGGCACGGCCGCGCGGCTGCGCGGCTGCACGAGGACATCGTTGTTGTCTGCGACGCGCGCACGCCACTCGGCCACGTTGACGATCTCGATGCCGAGTGCACCTTCCGGGCAGGCACTCACGCACGCCGGCGCCTGGCCGAGCGCCAGGCGTCCGTGGCACATGTCGCACTTGCCGACGACGCCGCGCTCCGGATTGAACTGCGGTACGCCATACGAACAGGTCCACGTGCAGTACTGGCAGCCAATGCACGTGTCGGCGCTGTGACGCACGATGCCAGTGGCCGCATCCTTCGAGTAGGCGTCGACGGGACACCCGGCCAGGCACGTCGGATCCGCGCAGTGATTGCAGCCCATCGACACGTACGCGCGCTTCGCGGCCGGATACGTGCCGCCCTCGACCTCGGCCACGCGCCGCCAGTTGATGTCCGCGGGGTTGCCGTTCTGTTCGTTACAGGCAACGACACAACACTTGCAGCCGATGCAGGCGTCCATGTCGATGTGGAAGCGATACTGCTCGCCCGGCAGCGGCTGCCGGCCGGGTACGAGTGTGCGCGAGACGTCACGTTGCCGCGCGCGGGCATCGCGCGATTCGACAGGCGGCATCGATACCCCGGTCCCGCGGGCCGACAGACGGACGAATATCCCATCGTCGATCGCGGCGCGGGAAAGCAGAGGTAGAGCCATGGCGTCCTCCGGACACGAAGTGGTCCTGCGGGCGACAAGGCGAAGACACTCGACGGAGAGCACTTCGCATCTCGAGTGGTGCACGACGGGGTGCCGCCACTGCCTGCGAGTGAGCCGCGCGCACGATGCGCGCGTGTCGGCTGAAACGATGTTTCAGCGGGAACCGGCTGCGCGCGTGGCAACCAGTGCGTCGAAGATACAATCGCGATACCCGCGTGGGCAAGCATCGGCGCTTGACGTAAATGTAGAGCTGGTCACAATCATGAACATTTCTGTCCACAAACAGACAACGCCCACTTCAGGCCAGAAATTGGGTCGAATTGCCGCGGAGTGTACCGGCGTTTCTGCGATCGAATGCCAGACAGATGGTCGCCTTCGTCCGACAGTAATGTCGCCAAAATAAACTTTCGAACATCCATGTCCATCGGCGGCGATACGCGCGCCCGGACATCGCGCGGCCGCAAGTCGCACATCAACAACGACCTGCGAAGACCGACACCCACTGCGGCCTCCAGGGAACGAAGCTTGCAACCCAACTGAACGTCACCCGGCCCGGACGCCGGATGCCCACGCTGGCACACCCCATCGACGACCGATCGCTCCACGCGCATCGATTCGGTCATCGAGCTTTCTGAACAGCATTCCCGTTCTCTGGCTGCGGAGCGCCACCGTGATCGATATCCGTCTCTTCTCGTTCGCCGGACGTGCCCTGCTGTCGACGGCGTTGGCGTGCAGCGTCACGGCGGCGTGCGGCCGACAGCCCGCAGCGCCCCCGGCCGGCGCCGTGTCCACCGGCCCCGAAAAGACACAGCTCCGCCTCGGTTTCATCAAGCTGACCGACATGGTGCCGCTCGCGGTTGCCTACGAACGCGGTTACTTCGAGGACGAAGGGCTGTCGGTCTCGCTCGAAGCGCAGTCGAACTGGAAGGTCCTGCTCGACAGGGTCATCGATGGAGAACTCGACGGCGCGCACATGCTGGCCGGCCAGCCGCTGGCGGCCACGATCGGCTACGGCACGAAGGCCGACGTGATCACGGCGTTCAGCATGGATCTCAACGGCAACGCGACCACCGTGTCGAACGAGGTGTGGTCGCTCATGCAGCCGCACCTCGAAAAAGACGACGCCGGTCGCCCGGTGCACCCGATTGCCGCGACGGCGCTCCGGCCGATCGTCGAGACGTTCCGGCAGGCCGGCAAGCCGTTCCGCATGGCGATGGTCTTCCCGGTCTCCACGCACAACTTCGAGCTGCGGTACTGGCTGGCCGCCGGCGGTCTGCATCCCGGCTACTACTCGTCGACCGACACGACGGGACAGACGCAGGCCGACGTGCTGCTGTCGGTGACGCCGCCGCCGCAGATGCCGGCCACGCTCGACGCGGGCACCATCAACGGCTACTCGGTCGGCGAACCCTGGAATCAACAGGCGATTGCGCGTGGTGTCGGCGTGCCGATCGTCACCGACGACGAGATCTGGAAGAACAACCCGGAGAAGGTCTTCGGTGTCACCCGCGCCTGGGCTGATGCGAATCCGCGCACGCACGTTGCCGTGCTCAAGGCGTTGATCCGCGCGGCCATGTGGCTCGACGAGCACGACAACGCGAACCGGCAGGAAGCCGTCGCGATCATCGCGCGGCCTGAATACGTCGGCGCAGACGCATCGGTGATTGCCGCGAGCCTGACCGGCACGTTCGAGTACGGCAAAGGTGACGTGCGCGCGATGCCGGACTTCAACGTCTTCTTCCGGTACTTCGCCACGTATCCGTACTACAGCGACGCCGTCTGGTACCTCACGCAGATGCGCCGGTGGGGACAGATCGCCGAGGGCCGTCCCGACGAGTGGTACGACGCGATCGCGCGGCAGGTGTATCGCCCGGACATCTATCGGCAGGCCGCCGAGGCGCTCATTGCCGACGGGCTCGCCAGCGGCGCGGATTTCCCCTTCGACACCGACGGCTATCGGCCGCCAACCTCGGACTTCATCGACGGGATCGAGTACGACGGCCGCCGGCCCAACGCCTATCTCGGCAAGTTCGCCATCGGCCTGAAAGACACGGAGCCCCCGCAGCCATGACCGTGAACACCCCGACCGTCAACGATCCATCCGTGCCGGCGATGCCGGCGCCACCATCGCTCGGTGCCCGTCTGCGTCAGTGGTCGACAACGGCGCTCGCCGTGGCCGGCATCGGGTTCGTCACCCCGTTCGTCCGGCTGGTCCGCGGCGACGATCGCCGCACGCAGATCGCGCTGCTCTGGCGCGACGTCGGCGTGCCGCTCGTCGCGATCCTCTTGTTCCTCGGCGCCTGGGCGCAGGTGGCGGGGTCGATCGAAACGAGCCTCGGCCGCATCCCCGGCCCCGCCGCGGTGTGGCGTCAGGCCGTGGCGCTCCGGGCAGAACACGTGCGCGAGCGCGAACGCGAGGCCGCGTTCTACGTGCGCCAGGCCGATCGCAACGCGGCGCGTCTGGCCGCCGATCCCGGAGCCATGGCCGTCGCGCTCACCTACACGGGCCGGCCGACGTATGCCGATCAGATCCTGACGAGCCTGCAGACGGTCTTCACCGGCTTCCTGATCGCGAGCCTGATCGCGATTCCCATCGGCATCCTCAGCGGACTGAGTCCGATCGTCAACGCCGGCATCAGTCCGTTCATCCAGATTTTCCGGCCGGTCTCGCCGCTCGCGTGGCTGCCGCTCGTCACCATGGTCGTCAGCGCGCTTTACGTGTCCGCCGATCCGCTGTTCGCGAAGTCGTTCGTCACGTCGGCCGTCACCGTCGCGTTGTGCTCACTCTGGCCGACGCTCATCAACACCACACACGGCGTCTCGTCGGTGGACCGCGATCTGCTGAACGTCGCCCGCGTGCTCCGCCTGAACTGGCCGACGCGCCTGTTCAAGGTCGTCATCCCCTCGTCACTGCCGCTCATCTTCATGGGACTCCGGCTGTCGCTCGGTGTGGGCTGGATGGTGCTCATTGCGGCCGAGATGCTCGCGCAGAACCCGGGCCTCGGCAAGTTCATCTGGGACGAATTCCAGAACGGCAGCTCGGATTCGCTCGCGCGCATCATGGTGGCCGTCTTCACCATTGGCGCCATCGGCTTTCTGCTCGATCGCGTGATGCAGTCCGTGCACCACCTGGTCGATCACGGGGCGTCGCGATGACGCGCGCCTTCATCAACATGACCGGCGTCTCGAAGTCGTTCGCGGCCGGCCGGCTCGTCAGACACGTCCTCGACGACGTGCACCTGTCGGTGGCGCATGGGGAGTTCATCTCCATCGTCGGCGCCATGGGCAGCGGCAAGTCGACGCTGCTTGGCCTCATCGCCGGCCTGATCTCACCCGATCGGGGCCGGATCGAGGTGGACGACGACGAGGTCACCGGCGTGCGGCCCGACACGTCCGTGGTGTTCCAGAACTATTCGCTGCTGCCGTGGCTGACGGCAATCGAGAACGTGCGCCTGGCGATCGCCGCGCACTGGCCGGACATGTCGCGTGGAGAACAACGCGCACGGGCGCATGCGGCACTGGAGATGGTCGGCCTCGGTCACGCGACCGCACGCAGGCCGGCGCAATTGTCGGGCGGCATGCGTCAGCGCGTGGCGATCGCGCGGGCGCTCGCGACCGAGCCGGAAGTACTGCTGCTCGACGACCCGTTCGGCGCGCTCGACGCGATGACACGCGGCGCGCTGCAGCAGGAGCTCGTGCGCCTCGGATCGGCCGACGGGCGGACCGTCACGACGGTGATGATCACGAACAACGTCGATGAAGCGCTGCTCCTGTCCGATCGCATCGTGCCGATGCTGCCAGGCCCGCCTGCCACGCTGGGCGATCCGATCGTCGTCGATCTCCCCAAGCCGCGATCGGTCGACATGCTCCAGCACGACGAGCGCGCGTCGTGGGTGCGTGCCGGCGTCGTCGACGCGCTGACGTCCGCGATGGCGGGCCGCGCATCGTCGCGCGCGGGTCAGGCCGACAGTTCGACGTCCACCATGGAGGTCCACGCATGAACCTGGCTGTCCCGCTCGAGCTGACGGGCCTGACGAAGGTCTTTCCGACACCAGCCGGCCCGCTGACGATTGTCACGGACGTCAACGTCCGCATTCGCGCCGGCGAATTCGTCGCAATCCTCGGCCACTCCGGCTGCGGCAAGTCGACGGTGCTCTCGATCGTGGCCGGTCTCGAGCGCGCAACCTACGGGGGCGTGGTCGTCGACGGCACGGAAGTGACCTCGCCGGGCCCGGAGCGCGCGATGGTCTTCCAGTCGCCGTGCCTGCTGCCGTGGCTGACCGCGAGGGACAATGTCAGGCTCGCGGCTGGTCAAGGCGAGAAGCGGCCGCAACACCCGGCCGAGTACTACCTGGATCTGGTCGGCATCGGTGCGGCCGCCGATCAGCATCCGCGACAGTTGTCGCTCGGCACGCAGCAGTGCGTATCACTCGCACGTGCGCTGGCGATGGAGCCGCGATTCCTGCTGCTCGACGAACCGTTCTCGATGCTCGACTCGATGACGCGCTTTCAGATGCAGGACACACTGCTGCGCGTGTGGGAGGGGACGGACCGCACGGTCGTGATGGTGACGCACGACGTGGACGAAGCGCTCTACCTGGCCGATCGTCTCGTCCTGATGACCAACGGGCCCGCCGCCACGGTCGGCCGCGTCATGACGCTACCGTTCGAACGCCCGCGC
>CAZVHY010000019.1:22158-33626 GCA_964627115.1 uncultured Solibacteraceae bacterium
CCCCACCGCCGTGTTCAGGTGATGACGCCACACGGACCACTCGTGGCGTCCGGGCGTGAGCGTGAACTCGTGGTTGATGCCGGCCGCCTTGAAGGCCTCGCTCAACTTGCGGTCGCCCGGGCCGGTCAGCGTGTCGTCTTCACCAACGGGCATCCAGAACCACTTGAACTGGTTGTTGATCTTCGCGGGACTCGCGAAGATCTCGGGGTAGTTCGTCGCGGTCACACCGTTGGCCGCCGGGCTCATCGCCACCACGTACTGGAACAGCTCCGGGCGAGTGAACGCGATGTTCATCGTCTGGCCGCCGCCCATCGACAGGCCGGCAATCGCGCGCTTGTCGGCTGAACGCGCCACCTTGTAGTCGCGCTCGACCATCGGCATCACGTCGTTGAGCAGATCCTGACCGACGAGCGAAAGCGCGCCGCCCTGGGGTGCCTGCGCCGACGAGGTGCGCGTGGGCCCGGTCCAGAAGCTCTCGGTCGCGTAGCCGAGCGGCATGACGACAACCATCGGCACGGCGCGGCCCTCGGCAATCGCGTTGTCGAGAATGTTGTTCGCACGCCCGATCATCGTCCAGCCAGACTCGATGTCGCCGGCGCCGTGCAGCAGGTACATCACCGGATAGTCCTTGCCCTGCTCGTACCCGGGCGGCGTGTAGATCCAGGCCGTGCGGCCGACGCCGAGTGTCTTCGACACGTACGGCCGGATGCGCACTTCGCCGTGCGGCACGTCCTTCACGTCGTAGAACTGCGGCCCGTTGCCCGGCACCTGCACGATGCTCACGGCGCCAAAGCCGCCGTATCCATACTTCGTGTTCGCATTGCGCGGATCGAGCGCGACGACGCCGTCGACGTTGAACGAGTACGTGTAAATGTCAGGTGTCAGCGGCCCGATCGTCACGCTCCAGACGCCCTCGGCGTCCTTCGTCAGCGGGTGCGGCTTGCCGTCGAGCTCACCACTCGCCGTGACCTGCGTGGCATTGGGCGCGCGGTAACGCAGCGTGATCCGTCCGTCTGCATGCACTTCCGGCGACACGACCGGCGGCACACCGCCGCCTCGGCCACCACCTCGTCCGGCGCCCTGGCCGGCGCCCGGTGTCGGGGGTTGAGCGGCCGCAAGCGACGCGGCAAGCGTCAGGGCCAGTCCGATTACTGTTGCACGTCGCACCATCACACACCTCTCCACGCTGGTTTGTCGCGGCCGGTCGTCCGGCCCGGGACCTATCGATCGATTGGCTGACCCGACAGCGTAGCCCGAAATGGCATGCAATCGCTATAGAGGGCTGCGCGGCGGCGGGCGGCGCGGCGGCTTGGCCGACGAGACGGGACGGCGAGGTGGCGGGGCGGGACTTCCGTAGGGGCGGACCTTGTGTCCGCCCGCATCAGGGCCGACACGAGGTCGGCCCCTACGAGTGGCACGCCGTGCCGCCGCGCAGCCGTGCCGCCCGCTAAACGATCTTCGGATTCCGTGTGCCCATCGTGCCGCGCTGGTGCCAGTACGGATAGATCGGCGTCACGGCGCTGGCCGCGTCGAGACGTGCGACCTGATCGGGCGTGAGACTCCAGCCGATCGCGCCGAGGTTCTCGCGCAGCTGCGCCTCGTTGCGCGCACCGACGAGGATGGTCGATACCGTCGGCCGCTGCAGCAGCCAGTTCAACGCGATCTGCGGCACCGTCCGCCCGGTCTCCGCGGCCACGACGTCGATCGCCTCGACCACGCGGAACAGATATTCGTCGTCGACCGGCGGTGCGGAATCGCGCGTGCCCGGGAGCCGGCTGACGTCGGGCGTCTGGTTGCGGCGAATGCGGCCGGTCAACCGTCCCCAGCCGAGCGGACTCCAGACGACCGCGCCCACGCCTTCGGCCAGGCCGAGCGGCATCAATTCCCATTCGTACTCGCGGCCGACCAGCGAGTAGTACGCCTGGTGCGCCACGTACCGCGACCAGCCGTACCGATCGGCCACGGCGATCGACTTCATGAGATGCCAGCCCGAGAAATTCGACACACCGAGGTACCGCACCTTGCCGGCGGTCACGAGATCGTCGAGCGCGCGCACGGTCTCGTCGATCGGCGTCACCGCATCGAATCCGTGCATCTGATACAGGTCGATGTAATCCGTCCCGAGACGACGAAGGCTCGCTTCGCAGGCGGCGATGATGCGGTGCCGCGACGAGCCGATGCCGTTCGGCCCGGGCGCCATGCGGAACGTGCCCTTCGTCGAGATCAGTACCTTGTCGCGGCGTCCGGCAATCGCCTGCCCCAGCACTTCTTCAGCCAGACCGTTCGAGTAGACGTCGGCGCTGTCGAACATCGCCACGCCCGCGTCGAGCGCAATGTCGACGAGCCGCCTGGCGCCCTCGGCGTCGGTGTTGCCCCAGTGCTTGAAGAACTCGGTGCCGCCACCAAACGTCGCCGTGCCCAGGCTCAAGACCGGCACCTGCAATCCCGACCGCCCCAGTTGTCTGTATTCCACGTTTCCCGCTCCCAGCCTTCCTGCCTGTGGCCTTCCAGCCTTCTCCCAGCCTGCCGTCTCCCCGCCTCCCTACATCAACAACGCTTCCACGCGATGCGCGCGAACCATGTCCTCGGTCGGCGACCATCGGAAAATCGTGAAGCGTCCGTCCTGCGATGCCACCAGCACGGTGGCGTCGCGCTGGTCGTAGACGAACTGCGCGGCTGACAGGTGGCGCGTGCCGCCAATCTGATACGACGCGCCGGGCACGCGGGCGCTGCCTTCGACCGTCTCGGTCAGCAGCACGCGCTCGACCTGTGGACTGCCGCGCCGCCGCGCGATCTTCGTGCCGAACGCCAGCAGCTCGAATGCCTCGTTGACGATCGTCGCTCCGTCGACCGCCGTCAGCCCGGCAAGCGCATCGACGGCGCGACGCACGTCCTGCTGCCACTCATCGTCGGCATCACGTTCCTCGCGGACGAGCAGCGCGAGCTCGGAGAACGCCGGAGTGATCGCATACAGGATCGGCTGCACGACAGACTCTTCCCATGTCGTGTTCATCGTCGGCACGATGATCAACGCGCCGCCGCGTCCGTGCGCGCGCATCGAGGCCGACAGCTGCACGATGGTGTTGACGGACCGCGCCAGCGGCGACGGCAGATCGATCCCCAGCCGCGACGGCACGAGTTCCGGTGTCTCGGCGACCTGCACGTCGAGGTCCGGCACGTATTTGATCTGGTCGCCTTCGAGCACGGCGACGTTCACGAACTTGCCGAACGACTCGCCACGGTGCTTGACGACGAGCAGCCCCGATGTGACGACTTCGACCACGAAACAGAGCGCCGGCAGGCGACGCGTGGTGCCCCACACGCGGAACTCGCCGCCGCGATCGCGCCACACACCAAGGTGGATGCCGGGACGCTCGACCGCCGGCGCCAGCTTCGCCAGGCCCGCGGCCGACAGCGGGAGTTGCCGCTCGAAGAGCAGCGGCTGCGTGGTGGCCGAGGGAGGAAGAAAGGCGAGCGAGATCTTCGGCGACCGTCCTTCTTCGCGTCGCAGGCTCGCCCAGAATGCCGCGTCGGCAATGGTTTCAATGGCTTCGGCGTCCGGCTCGGGCGCAACCGGCGTGACACCATGGAGGCGCGCCTGTTCGTGCTGGCGCAGCAGATGCGCGCGCACGCGGTCGGCGGCGGCGCGGGCGGCCGGATAGGCCGGGAGCAGACGGTCGGACATCGCCGTGCCGAGCTTATCAGGATGACGACAGGCCGTAGACTTGATTCATCCATGACGGAACAGGCACCGACAGACAGCGCCATCGAGGCAGAGTACCGGCGTCGTCTCGATGAGCGGCGGCGGGCACTCGAACACCTGGAACAGCGTCACGCGCAATTCGGGTATGCCCGTCTGGCCATCGCCGCTGCCGGCATCATCGTCTTCTGGCGCGGCGGCCTCGACGCGCTCGCGTGGCTGCTCGTGCCATTCGCCCTCTTCGCCGCCGTGGCGTTCGCGCACGCACGATTGCTCAACCGGATGGATCGAGCGCGCTCGGCCATTCACTTCTACGAGCGCGGACTGGCGCGGATTCGGCACGAGTGGATCGGTCACGGCCGGTCCGGCGAACGTTATCGTCAGACCGACCATCTCTACGCCGACGACCTCGACCTGTTCGGCCGCGGCAGCCTCTTCGAGCTGCTCTCGACGACGCGCACGAGAGCCGGGGAAGACGTGCTGGCCGGATGGCTGCTGGCGCCGGCGGCGCATACGGTCGCACGCGCGCGACAGGACGCCGTCCGCGAACTGGCGTCGCGTCTCGATCTGCGCGAGACCGTGGCGGTCATTGGCGACCACGTCAAAGTGGCCGTCGATGCGCCGCTCCTGCGTCAGTGGGCGGCGTCCGGGCATGGGATCGCCTCGCACGCGTTTCGCGTCGCCGTCGCGGGCCTCGTCGCCACCACACTGCTGACACTCGTCTGGTGGTGGCAGACCGGCCAGCTCGGCGCGCTGGCCGTGGTGCTGCTCGTCGCGCAGCTGGCCATGGCCACCGCGCTGCGCGGGCGCGTGGTTGGCGTCATCGAGGCGGTCGAAGCGCCGGCGCACGATCTCGACGTGCTCGCGACGCTGCTTCGCGTCATCGAACGCGAGTCGTTCGAGAGCGCACACCTGCGCGCCCTGCAGCAGTCGCTGGCGGGAACGCAGACGGCCTCGAAAGAGATCGATCGTCTCTCGCGCCTGGTCGCGCTCCTGGCCTCGCGCCGCAACGTCATGTTCGCTGCGCCCGCGGGCCTGCTGATGTGGGCCACGCAGTGGGCCTTCGCGATCGACGCGTGGAAGCGGCGGGCCGGCGTCCACATTCCGCACTGGCTCGACGTGGTCGGCGAGTTCGAAGCGCTGCTCGCGCTCGGCGGGTTCGCGGCCGAGCACCCCGGCTATGTGTTCCCGGAGCTCACGGACGGACCTCCGGCCGTGGCGGCCACCGAGCTCGCGCACGCCACACTCGGCCCGTCGGCCGTCGCCAACGACCTCGACCTTGGTGGTGCGGAGGCGCCGCACCTGCTGGTCGTGAGCGGATCGAACATGTCGGGCAAGAGCACGTGGATGCGGACCATCGGCGTGACGGTCGTTCTGGCGCGCATGGGCGCTCCGGTGCGCGCCGCGGCCTGCCGGCTCTCACCGCTCGCCATCGGCGCCGCCATCCGCGTCCAGGACTCGCTCACCGACGGACGCTCGCGCTTCTTCGCCGAAATCCTCCGCCTCAAGCACGTCGTCGAACTCGCGAGACGCGAGCAGGGCGCCGTGCTCTTCCTGCTCGACGAAATCCTCAGCGGTACCAACTCCCACGATCGGCGCATCGGCGCAGAAGCCGTGATGGTCGGCCTGGTCCGCGCCGGCGCCATCGGCCTGGTCACGACACACGATCTCGCCCTGGCCAGGGTGACCGACGACCTCGGCTCACGCGCGGTCAACGCGCACTTCGACGATCGCTTCATCGACGGACACCTGCACTTCGACTACCGGCTCAAGCCGGGTGTGGTCGAGACGAGCAACGCGCTGGCGCTGATGCGGTCGATCGGGATTGAGGTGTAGGGAGGCTGGGAGGCGGGAAGGCTGCGGGGCGACGGGCTGCGAGGCGGCGCGGCGACGAAGGGCTCGCAGGGGCCAACCCCTGTGTCGGCCCACGCCGACGGTAGATTGCGGGAAAGCAGGCGAAGCAGCCGGCTGCTGCTCCGCTGAGTGGTGCATGGCACTGAACCGCGTGGGGATCAGTGCAGGATTGGTTGTGCAGTTAAGAAAGAGGCAGGAAGCCGGTCTTGCTTGAGGCAACGCTGGAGGATCTGCGGTTCAATGCCATGCGCCGGCTATAGTTGCAAGCTGCGGGCCGGAATGGCCGGACGCCAAGAAGCGGCCGCGTCAACCCATAACTAACTTCAAATAAACGACTTACAGACATATCTCCAGGAATGCGATCACTCGCCGACTGTGACGGCCGGCCGACATCCTTGTCTGTTCTTCCGGTTGTTTCCACCCAAACGTCGACATTGACCAATGGTCGTTACACGACCGGGGCCGGCGGGCATGCCGCCTGAATGCGCTGAGACGCCTCGCCTCGACACAAATGTCCACGCGCACAACGTCAACGACATTTGCGTCGATCCCCAATGAGACGCGCAGCCTGCCGCGGCCGCGCGGGTGCGGCATAATTCGAAACTGGGGTTTTCAAACGTCACGGCCGGTCGCGCACCAGCCGCAGGAGGAGTGTCGATGAACATCCGCGCGCTTGCAGTCTGGACCGCCACGCTGACCGCCACGCTCACCGTGTCTGCGTGCGGCGGCGGCACGGCGCCAACCGATGCGCTCGTCGTCAGCATCGGCATCGGCGAGCCCAAGTTCCTCGTGCCGAGCACGACCACCGAGTCGAACGGCAGCGACGTCCTGCATGCGCTGTTCACGCCACTGGTCGAGTACGACGACCGGTTCCGGCCGGTCGAACTCGCGGCCGAGTCGATCACCTCCGAAGACAACCGCGTGTGGACCATCCGGCTCCGACCCGGCTGGACGTTCCACAACGGTGAACCGGTCACCGCCGATGCCTACATCAACGCGTGGAACGCCGGCGCCTGGGGCCCCAACGCGCACGACGGCAACTACTTCTTCGACAAGATCCTCGGCTATGCCGATCTGAACCCGCGCGACGCGCGCACCGAACCGAAGGCGAAGAAGCTCGCGGGACTCGCGAAAGTCGACGATCTCACCTTCGAGGTCACGCTCAACGAGCCGTACGTCAACTTCAAGTCCATGCTCGGCTACACGGCCTTCTATCCGCTGCCGGCCGCCGCCTTCTCCGACGTCGCCAACAACGTCATCAACCCGAGATATCAGGAAGCGCCCATCGGACAGGGACCGTTCAAGATGAAGGGCGTCTGGCAGCACGATCAGCTGATCGAGACGGAGCGATACGACGAGTACGCCGGCCCGGTGAAGCCAAAGGTCGCGGGGATCGCGTTCAAGATCTATCAGCAGCTGACCACGCAGTACCAGGACCTGCTCGCCGGCCAGCTCGACGTCGTGCCCCGGATGCCCATCGAGAACATCGGCAGCGCGCGCGCGGATCTCGGCGACCGCTACAAGCAGAGCCCGGCGTCCACGATTCAGTTCCTCTCGGTGCCGACGTTCGATCGACGGTTCAGCGACGTGCGCATCCGCCGCGCCATCTCGATGGCCATCGATCGCGACGAAATCACGCGCACGCTCTTCCTCGATTCCCAGAAACCGCTGCGCTCGTTCGTCTCGCCCGTCGTGCCGGGCTACCGCGAGAACACCTGCGGCGAGTGGTGCGCGTTCGATCCGCAGAAGGCGAAGGCGCTCTTCGAGCAGGCGGGTGGCGCGAAGGCCGTCGGCGGCCGCATCGAGATTGCGTACAACGTCGACGGCGGACACAAACCCTGGGTCGACTCGACCTGCAACCAGATCCGCGCAAACCTCGGTGTCGACTGCGTCGGCAATCCGCAGCCGAAGTTCGCAGAGATGCTGACGAAGGTCGAGCGGAAGGAGCCGGTCGGGCTCTTCCGCATGGGCTGGATCTTCGACTACCCGGCGATGGAGAACTACCTCGGGCCGCTCTACACGACGCACGGGTCGTCGAACTACTACGGATACGGCAATCCCGAATTCGATCGACTCGTGGCCGCTGGCGACGCGGCAGCCACGCCGGAGGACGCGACGCGCTACCACCAGCAGGCCGAGGACATCCTCGTGCGCGATCTGCCCGTCATCCCGCTGCGGTACGAACAGAACAACTTCGGACACTCCACACGCGTCACCAACGTGCACATGAACCTGTTCTTCCAGGTCGAACTGCTGGACCTCGAAGCGAACGTGCCGTAGAGCCGAGGCATGCGTCTCCCCCGCCGTGGCTGAACGACGAATGCTGCTCCCCTGATGTCGCGGTTCCTCGTCCGACGCCTGCTGCAATCGGTGCTGACGTTCTTCGGCGCCACGCTGATCGTGTACGCGCTGATGTTCAGCATCGCCACCGACCCGCTGCAGGCGCTGGCAGGTGAACGCCCGCTCAACGAGAGCCAGCGCGCACAACTGACCGCGCAGTATCACCTCGACCGGCCGTTCCTCGTGCAGTACGGCTACTACATCGGCGGCCTGCTGACCGGCAATCTCGGCCGCACCATTGCCGGCCGGCCGATTGCCGATGTCCTGGCCGAGTCGTGGCCGCGGACGATTCAGCTGACGCTCGTCACGATGGTCATCGTGATCGCCATTGGCGTCACCGGCGGTGTCGTCGCCGGCCTGCGCCGCGGCGGGGTGTTCGATCAGACCTCGCTGGCCCTCACGCTCGTCATCATCGGCACGCCGATTTTCGTGCTCGGCACCGTGTTCCAGACGGTGTTCGCCGTCGAGCTCGGCTGGTTCCGCCCGAGCTTCGCCCCGGAACTGGGCATCGCGACGTATTTCCTGCCGGCGATCGTGCTCGGCCTGCTCTCGCTCGCCACCACCATGCGGCTGACCCGGACATCGGTGGCCGAGAACCTGCGCGCCGACTATGTCCGCACGGCCAACGCCAAAGGCCTGACCTGGCGGCGCGTCGTCAGCGTGCACGTACTGCGCAATTCGCTGATTCCCGTGGTGACGTTCCTCGGCACGGAACTCGGCCTGCTGATGAGCGGCGCCATGGTCACCGAGGGCATCTTCAACATTCCCGGCATCGGCGGGCGCCTGTTCCAGGGCATCCGCCTCGAAGACGGCCCGCTCGTGGTGACGATCGTGTCGCTGCTGGTGGCCATCTACCTGGTCACGAACCTGCTCGTCGATCTCCTGTACGTCGTGCTCGATCCGAGGATCCGCCATGAATGACGCGCCGCGCAGCCTGTCGCGCGACGCGTGGTTCGACCTGCGCCGCAACCCGATCTTCTGGCTGGCCGCATCGCTCGTGGCGCTGCTGGTGCTCGTCGCGGCGTTCCCGTCGCTCTTCAGCGTCGTCGACGCGCGCACGGCGCCCTGTTCGCTCGCCGACTCGCTTCGCCCGCCGGACGCGGACCACTGGTTCGGCTTCGACAAGCAGGGCTGCGACGTGTACTCGCGCGTGATCTACGGTGCCCGGTCGTCGGTGATGGTCGGCATCTTCTCCACACTGCTGGCCGCCATCGTCTCGCTCATCGTCGGCATGCTCGCCGGGTTCTACGGACGATGGGTCGACGCGCTGCTGGCGCGCGCGACCGATGTCGTGCTGGCCATCCCGCCGCTGCTCGGGGCGGTGGTGGTCGCCAAGGCGCTGTCGGGACGGGACCTGGGCATCTGGCCCGTCGTGCTGGCGCTCGGCCTGCTCGGCTGGCCCTCGGCCGCGCGCGTCGTCCGCTCGTCGGTCATCACGGCCAGGCACCAGGATTACGTCAACGCCGCACGCGTGCTCGGCGCGGGCAACCTGCGGATCATGATTCGTCACATCCTGCCGAACGCCCTGGCGCCGATGGTGGTCGTGCTCACCATCATGCTCGGCACCTTCATCGCCTTCGAGGCCACGCTGTCGTTTCTCGGCGTCGGGCCGCGTCACACGATTTCGTGGGGCGTCGACATCGCCGAGGCGCAGCGGTGGATCCGCGAGGCGTCGTTCCCGCTGATGTTCCCGGCCGGCTTCCTGACCGCCACCGTTCTCGCGTTCATCATGCTGGGTGATGCCGTGCGCGAGGCGTTCGATCCGAGGCTGAAGTGAGCACGCATCTGCTGGACGTCCAGGATCTCTTCGTCGAGTTCCACACGCGCGACGGCGTCGCGCGCGTGTTGAACGGCGTGTCGTATCACGTCGACGCCGGAGAGACGCTCGCGGTGCTCGGCGAATCGGGCTCCGGCAAGTCGGTGACCGCGCAGGCCATCATGGGCATCCTCGACATACCGCCAGCCGTTGTCCGATCCGGCCGCGTGCTCTACGGCGGCCGCGATCTGCTGACGATGACCGACGTCGAACGGCGGGCGGTGCGCGGGGCCGAGATCGCGATGGTCTTCCAGGATGCACTGTCGGCGCTCAATCCGGTTTTCCCCGTCGGCTGGCAACTGGCCGAGACGCTGCGCGTGCGCGAGGGCCGATCGAAGGCCGACGCGATGGCCAGGGCCATCGAACTGATGGAGCGCGTGAAGATCCCGGCCGCGCGCGACCGCGTCCGCGACTATCCGCACCAGTTCTCGGGCGGCATGCGCCAGCGCGTCATGATTGCCATGGCCCTGGCGCTCGAGCCGAAGGTGCTCATCGCCGACGAACCGACGACCGCGCTCGACGTGACCGTGCAGGCGCAGATCATGGACCTGCTCGCCGACCTGCAGCGGGAAACCGGTATGGCGCTGATCCTGATCACGCACGATCTCGGCGTGGTCGCGTCTGTGGCCGATCGTATTGCCGTGATGTACGCCGGCCGCATCGTCGAACATGCCGACGTGCACGCGTTGTACGCGCGTCCGGCGCACCCGTACACGCGCGCGCTCATCGACTCGATCCCGAAACCTCACGACCGGCCGGAAAAGCTGAAGACCATCAGCGGCCTTCCGCCGAACCTCACGCGGATCCCTTCGGGATGCCCGTTCCATCCCCGCTGTCCGCTGCGCCAGGACGTGTGTGTCATCGACGTACCGCCGCTGATCGATCTGGGAGATGGCCGCACCAGCGCCTGTCACTTTGCCCGGGAGGTGCTCGATGGGCGAATCTAGCGGCGACGTGATCCTCCACGTCGAAGGGCTCGTCAAACACTTTCCGATCGCGCGTGGCCTGCTCTTCAAGAAGCGCATCGGCGAGGTGAAGGCGGTCGACGGCGTGAGCTTCGACCTGCGTCGCGGCGAAACGCTCGGCGTCGTCGGCGAGTCGGGCTGCGGCAAGTCCACGCTCGCGAAGCTGCTGGTCCGGCTCGAGATGCCGACCGCTGGCCGCGCGCGGTTCGAAGGGCGAAACATCTTCGACCTCGCCGGCCCGGAGCTGCGGCGGCTCCGGCGGAACCTGCAGATGGTGATGCAGGATCCCTACACATCGCTCAATCCTCGCATGACGGTGGGCGACATCGTCGGCGAGCCGTTCGAGATTCATCCCGATGTCGCGCCAAAGGGCTCGCGACGCGCGAAGGTGCAGGAGTTGCTGGACCGCGTCGGTCTCAACCCCGAGCACATCAGCCGCTACCCGCACCAGTTCTCCGGCGGCCAGCGGCAACGCATCGGCATTGCGCGCGCACTCGCGCTCAAACCGCAGGTGATCATCTGCGACGAGCCGGTGTCAGCGCTCGACGTCTCGATTCAGGCGCAGGTCATCAACCTGCTCGAAGAGCTGCAGGACGAGTTCGGGCTCGCCTACATCTTCATCGCGCACGACCTGTCCGTCGTGCGTCACATTTCCGATCGCGTCGCCGTGATGTATCTCGGCAAGATCGTCGAGCTCGGCACGAACGACGAAATCTACGACCGGGCGACGCACCCGTACACGCAGGCCCTGCTCTCGGCCGCGCCGGTGCCGGATCCGAAGGTGCGCGGCACC
>CAZVHY010000020.1:0-3986 GCA_964627115.1 uncultured Solibacteraceae bacterium
ACGAGCCGGCCGAAGTCGCCCGACGCGTCCGAGATGATGAAGAAGTACGTCGCGTTCGGCGCGAGCGTCCGCGCGGCGCAGTTCCTGATTCTCGGCGCCAAGGCGCGGGCGCTCACCGACGGCCGGTATCACGTCAGCTTCGACGACATCAAGGCGCTGGCGCACCCCGTGCTGCGCCACCGCATCCTCACGAACTTCCGCGCCGAGTCGGAGGGCGTCACGAGCGACGCGTTGATCGACGAGCTCCTGCGGATCGTGCCGCTGCCCAAGTCGGGGCTGTAGACACGGCGCGTCAGGACGGACCACGCCATGGAATCGCACCTCGTTCCCGGCGCCCGCTTCGTCGACCCGAAGGTCCTCGCGCGCGTCAAGGACCTCGAACTGCTCGCGAAGACCGTGGTCGACGGTTTCATCAACGGGTTGCACCGTGCGCCGCACTTCGGCGCGTCGGTCGACTTCGCCGAGCACCGCGGGTACGTGGCCGGCGACGACATCCGCCGCGTCGACTGGCGGCTGTACGCGCGCACGGACAAGTACTTCATCAAGCAGTACGAGGCCGACACCAACGCGAACCTGGCCATCCTGCTCGACGTGTCGAAGTCCATGTCGTTTGCCAGCCAGGGCGTGTCGAAGCTCGAGTACGCGAAGTTCCTGGCCGCGTGCCTCGCGTACCTGTCGCACCGCCAGCGCGACCGCGTCGGCATCACGACGTTCGACGAGGCGCTCGTCACACACGTGCCGCCGTCGGCCAAACATTTCAACGTGCTGCTGCACACGCTCGATCGGTCGACGGCCGAGAAACCCGGCCGGCTGATCGCCAACCTGCAGCTGCTGGCCGAGCGGTTCAAGCGCCGCAGCATCATCGTGCTGATCTCGGATCTCTACGAGAACCCGGTCGACCTGCTCGATGCCGTCAAGCCATACAGCTTCGGCGGCAACGACGTTGTCGTTTTTCACGTGCTCGATCCGGCAGAAATCTCGTTCCCGTACGACGAACCGTCGCGCTTCGTCGATCTCGAGAGCGGCGACGAGATGCCCGTCGTGCCGGATCGGTTCGCCGAGCAGTACCGGCAGCTCGTGCAGGAGCACATCACGGCGCTGCAGACGAAGTGCTCGGAGGCACGCATCGATTACATGCTGCTCGATACGTCGAAGCCGCTCGACGAGGCGCTGTTCAGTTACCTCGGCAATCGCGAGCGCCTGATGCGCGTCCGGTAACGTCCCATGTCTTTTCTGGCTCCGCTCTTCCTCGTGGGTCTGGCCGCTGTCGCGGTGCCGATTCTCGTCCACCTCATCCAGCGCGAACGACGCAACGTCATCGAGTTTCCCTCGCTGATGTTCGTGCAGCGCATCCCGTACGAATCGGTCGAGCGGCGTCGCATCCACAACTGGCCGCTGCTGCTGATCCGGCTGGCCGCACTGCTCGCCATCGTCGCCGCATTCTCGCGTCCGTTCTTCAGCATGGACCCCGTGGCCGCCGCGGCATCCGGGGACCGCGAGGTGGTCATCCTGCTCGATCGATCGGCCAGCATGGGGTACGGCGATCGCTGGGCGCGTGCGCAGGCCGAAGCGCGGCGCATCATCGACGGGCTCGATTCGAGCGACCGGGCCACGCTCGTCCTGTTCGATGACGCGCCGGAAGAGACCGTGCGCGCGACCACCGACCCCGGCACGCTGCGCGCGGCGGTCGACAGCGCGGCCGTCTCGTCGGGCGCCACGCGGTTCGCACCGGCGTTGCGTCTCGCGCAGAGCCGGCTCGCCATGTCCGGCAGCGCACGCAAGGACGCGTTTCTCATCAGCGACTACCAGCGCAGCGGCTGGGCACGTCAGGAAGACGTGCAACTGCCCGAGGGCGCCACGATCACGCCCGTGCCGATCACCGACGAGACCGCCGACAGCGTGGCGGTGACCGCCATCGTGCTCGCCCGCGAGCCGTTCTCCGGCGCCGAGCGCGTCACGATCACGGCCGCGCTCGCCAATCGCGGCACCAGACCCGTCGGCGGCCTCAGCGTGGCGCTCGACATCGACGGGCGCATCGTCGAGCGGCGGAACGTTGACATCGAACCCGAGTCCACCGCCGCCGTGGCCTTCGAGCCGATCACCCTGGCCGAGGCCAACGTGCAGGGCGTGATTCGTGCCGGCACCGACAGCCTGCCGAAGGACAACGAGTTCTACTTCGTGCTGTCGCCGTCGCGTCCCGTCTCGGTGCTGGTCGTGCAGGGCGACGAAACGCCGGGCGCGGCCAACCTGTTCCTGAAGACGGCGCTCGATCTCGGACGCGAGCCTGCGTTCCAGACCGAAACCGTGGCGAGCACGCGCATGACGCCCGCGATGCTCGACGGCCGTTCCGTCGTCATCGTCAATGACGCGACGCTCAGCTCCGCGAACGCCGCGTTGCTCACCGGGTTCGTCGAACGGGGCGGCGGCCTGTTTCTCGTGCTGGGCGAACGCTCGCCCTCGGCCAGCGACTGGCCGCTCCTGCCGGGCACGCTCTCGGCGCCCGTCGATCGGATGTCGCTGCGCGGCGGCACGCTCGGGTACCTCGACTACAGCCATCCCGTGTTCGACGAGTTCAAGGATCCGCGCAACGGCAGCTTCGCCAGCATGCGCTTCCTGAAGTACCGCGGGCTTCGTCCAACGCCCGAGGACCGCGTGCTCGCGCGTTTCGACGATGGCGCGGCGGCGATCGTGGAACGGCGCGTGGGGGCCGGCCGGGTGATCGCGTTCGCGTCGACGATTGACGGCACCTGGAACGACGTCCCGCGCCACTCGATGTACCTGCCACTCGTGCACGAGGTGTCGGCCTATCTGGCGCAGCACGAAGTGCCGGCGGCGTGGCAGACCGTCGGGCGCATGTTCGACATCTCGTCGCCGGTCGGTGCGCTCGTGCGCGACGGACAGCTCGGGGCCGCGGGTGCGGCCGGCGGTGTGCGCGGCGTCGTGGTGGCGCCCTCCGGGCAGCAGGTCACGCTCGGGGCCGGCGGGGCGGAGACGATTCGGTTGTCCGAGCAGGGGTTCTACTCGGTGCGTGTCGCGGGCACCGGCGATCGGCGGCCGTACGTGGTGGCCGTCAACCTGGCGCCGGAGGAATCCGATCTGGCCTCGATCGCGCCCGACGTGTTCCTGGCGGGCATTACCGGTGGGGCGGCCGCGACGGCTGCGGCCATGGATATCGAGCCGCTGACCCCGGCCGAAATGGAAAAGCGCCAGTCGATCTGGTGGTTCCTGCTCGTCGGCGGCCTGGTGGCGCTGCTGGTCGAGGCGGCCCTGTCGAACCAGTTGTCGCGCAAGGCGCGACCTGTGACCTTTTGATGGCGCGTCCGCCCAGGCCGCGGGGCGGGTGGTAAGCTCGGACGCGGGCGTATTTTTCAGGAGTCAGGCACCATGGCCGAGGCACTGGGCGGCGGGGCGGAGCGTCAGGAACTGGTCGACGTCATTCGGCAGGTCCGCAAGCGGTGGCGTGCCCGCCTGCTCCTGCGGGGCGCGATCGTCGTCATTGGCGGCGGCCTGCTGGCGCTGGTGCTGGCGTCGTGGGGGCTGCAGGTCGCGCGTTTCAGCCCCTCGTCGGTCATCGGGTTCCGCATCGCGGTCTTCGCGATCTTCGCGGCACTGGCGGCCATCTGGTTCATCCGCCCGATGCGCCGTACGGCCAGCGATCTCCAGGTTGCGCTCTACATCGAAGAGCACGAGCCGTCGCTCCAGGCGGCCATTCTGAGCGCGGTCGATGCCGGCGCCACGAGTGATGCCGCGGCGCGTCCAGGCGTGCCGCAGGTCATCGTCGATCGGATGATCGCGCAGGCCGTCGAGAAGTGCCGGGAGTCGGAGGCCGTGCGCGGCGTCGGTCGTGTCGCGGTTCGGCGCAATACGGTCGTGCTCGGCACGCTGGCGGCTGTGGTCGCGTTGCTGCTGGCCATTGGTCCGGAGTTCTTCCGTCAGGGCGCCTCGGCGCTGCTCGTGCTCTCGCGCGACGCGCAGGCGGCCAGTCC
>CAZVHY010000020.1:4086-6853 GCA_964627115.1 uncultured Solibacteraceae bacterium
GCGCTGCGCGGCACCGAGGTGCGCGTGCGCGTCACGCCGACCATGGCGTCGCCGGCCGGCCGGCTTCAGCTCGAACCCGGCACGCCCGCGGGGTTGACGACGCAACCTGACGGCGCGCTGACCGGCGCGTTCACGATCGGCCAGGACGGCTACTACCACGTCGAGCTCGACGGTTCGGGCGGGGAACGTGTGGCGGCGTCGCCCAAATACACCATCGACGTGCTCGAGGACGCCGATCCGACCGTCTCGTTCGAGAAGCCACGACGCGACATCAAGGCGAACGCGCTCGAAGAGGTCTTCCTCCAGGCGCGGGCAGACGACGACTACGGCGTGAAGCAGCTCGACCTGGTCTATTCCATCAACGGCGGCGAGGAGAAGACCATTGCGCTGCACCGCGGCGGTGCCAGGCCGCTCAAGGAAGTGAGTGCGGGGCACACCGTCTATCTCGAGGAGCTGGGCGTCAAGCCGGGCGACTTCGTTTCCTACTTCGCCAGGGCTACCGACACCGACACGGTGAAGGGGCCGAAGGTGACCACGAGCGACATCTACTTCATCGAGGTCCGGCCGTTCAGCCAGGAGTTCCGTCGCGCGCAGTCGCAGGCTGGCGGCGGGGGCGGTGGTGGCGGTGGCGGGGGCGGTGAACAGGCGGGTGCGTTGTCCGAGCAGCAGCGGCAGATCGTGTCGGCCACGTTCAACCTCGAACGCGATCGCGCGAAGGCGAGTGCCGAGAAGTTCCGTGAGGACGCCGTGTTCGTCGGGCTCTCGCAGGGGCGGCTGCGCGAACAGGTCGACGAGCTCATCGGTCAGATGACGCAGCGACTCGGCGGCGCGTCCGAGAACCTGCGCAAGATTGCGGCGCTCCTGCCGCAGGCGTCGAAGGAGATGCGCGACGCCGAAGAACACCTCGGGCGTCTGCGCACGAAGGAGGCGCTGGCGGCTGAACAGCGCGCGCTGAAGTTCCTGCAGGAAGCCGAGCAGATGTACGAGCTCGAGGTCCAGCAGGGTGGCGGCGGAGGTGGTGGCGGGGGCGGCGGAGGTGGCGGCGGCGCGTCCGAGCTCGCCGATCTCTTCCAGCTCGAGCTGGACCGCATGGCCAACCAGTACGAGATGCAGCAGAGTGCGCAGCAGGCCGGCGCGTCGCAGGAAGTCGACGAGATGGCCAACCGCCTGCGCGAACTGGCGCGACGCCAGCTCGAACAGGCCGAGCAGGCGGCCCGGCTCCAGGGTCAGCAGGGGAGCAGTGCCGCAGGCGCGGCGAGTCAGCGTGCGCTGGCCGACGAGGTCGAGCGCGCGGCGCGGCAGCTCGAGCAGCTGCGTCGCGAGGCGGAGCGCCAGGGACAGCAGCGTCAGGATCTGGCCGACGCGGCGCGGCGGCTCCAGGAGTCGGCGAACTCGATGCGGCAGGCGGCGGCCAGTGGTGCCGACGGCGGGGCCCAGGCCCGGCAGGCGGCCGAAGGCCTTCAGCAGGCGCAGCGGCTGCTCGAACAGAGCCGATCGGAGCAGGCGCAGCAGACGGCCGAGGACGCCGCGCGGCGCGCGGACGACCTGGCCCGGCGCCAGCGCGACATCGCGTCAGGCGTGCAGGCCATGAACCAGACGCAGGGGGCCGAGCGCGCCAGCCGCATGGCCGAACTCGCGAGCGACAAGGACGAGCTGCGGCAGGGCGTGCAGCAGCTCGAACAGCAGCTCGATCAACTCGGCCGGCAGGCGCTGGCCGGCGGTCAGCGCGATGCGGCGCGGCGCTTCCAGGAGGCGTCCGGATCGATTCGCGGCCAGGCCATCAAGGAAGTCATCGACTACTCGAAGCAGGCGATGACGGGTGGATCGTCGGCCTCGACGCCCGTCGAGGAGCGCATCACGCAGAACCTCGAGTCGCTGCGCGAACGCGTCGGGCAGGCGCTCGAGGCGTCACGCCAGGCTGAACGCGGCAACGGCCTGAACCGCGCGGCGCAGCAGGCCGCCAACCTCACGCGCGGCATGAGCTCGCTGCAGGAGCAGATGCGGCAGCGGAACGAGCAGGGCCAGGGGCAGCAGGGGCAAGGCCAACAGGGCGAAGGACAACAAGGCCAGCAGGGGCAGCAAGGTCAGCAGGGCCAGGGCCAGCAAGGCCAAGGTCAACAAGGGCAGGGGCAACAAGGCCAGGGCCAGCAGGGACAAGGGCAGCAAGGGCAAGGTCAACAGGGCCAAGGGCAACAAGGCCAAGGCCAGCAGGGACAGGGGCAGCAGGGACAGGGTGAAGGCCAGGGCCAGCAGCAGGGGCAAGGTCAGGGGCAGGGCCAGCAGGGCGGTCAGCAGCAGGCCGGTGGCGGCGGCCGCGCCGGCGGTGGTGGCGGACAGCGTCTCGGCAGCGGTTCGTTCAACGATGGCCCGGCAGGCCAGATCATGGGCGGAGACGCCCGCGGTGCCGTTGGCGGCGACTTCGACCGGCAGTGGCGCAATCAGCTCGGGCAGCTCACCAACGACGCGCAGCAGTTCCGGCGTCAGCTCGCCGAAGCGGGCGGGACGCAGCAGGATCTCCAGACCGTCGATCAGGTGCTCCGCTCGCTGCGTGAAATGAGCGGCGCGTCGGCCAACGGTGCGCCGGCGGGGCTCGATCAACTCACGGCTGCCGCGCTCGATCGGATGAAGAAGCTCGAGTTCGATCTGCGCCAGCGCACCGACACGACCAGCGACGAGCTCTACCTGGCCGGCCGCGACGATGCCCCGGTCAGATACCGGCCGCTCGTCGACGAGTACTTCCGCGCGTTGTCGCAGCAGGGACGGTGAC
>CAZVHY010000020.1:6953-13762 GCA_964627115.1 uncultured Solibacteraceae bacterium
CGATCGATTTCCGCGTTCGGCGCGGTGAAGTGATTCGCGATCATCGTGAAGACGATCTTCTCGCCGGTGGCCGTTTCCGCGTAACCCGCAAGTGAACGGACGTTGGCGATGGTGCCGGTCTTGGCCTGCACGCGCCGGCGGAGCGTGTCCGTCATGCGCGATCCCAGCGTGCCGTCGTGGCCGGCAACAGGCAGTGCGGCGGCAAACGGGCCGCGGTGACGGTCGTCCGTCCACATGCGTTTCAGGATCGACGTGAGCAGCTGTGCGCTCGTGTAGTTGTAGCGTGAGAGGCCGGAGCCGTCGTACATGACGAGCGCATCGGCGGGAATGCCCCAGCGATCGAGCGTCTGCCGGATCACCTGCCGCCCGCGTTCGGTCGACCCCACGTCGCCGGCCCCGGCCGCGGTGCGGCCAATGGCCTTGATCAGCATCTCGCCGTAGAAGTTCTGGCTCACCTTCATCATCTGTGCGACGAGGCTGGAGAGTGGTGGCGACTGGTGCGTGGCCAGCACTCGCCGCGGACCTGCGGTGAGCGGCGCGCCCGGCGGCAGATCGTCGATGTCCCATGCGCCGTCGCGTACGCGGATTCCGTGCGAGGCCAGCGCGAGGCGCAGGCCCTCGACGAAGAACATCGTCGGGTTCTCGATGGTCGTCACGCGGGCGATGTTCTGGCCGCCTGCCGGTACGCGGCCGCGCACGCGCAGCGTGCGGCTGCCGGGCAGCCGCTCGAGCGCGATCTCGGCCGCACTGCCGGCCTCGACCGTCGTCACCATGTTGTCGACGATCAGGCCGTGTCCGGGCGGCGCGATGAGGATCGACGCGGGGGCGGAGACAGACGGACCTGGCGTGATGCGCACGGCCACGAGATTCTCGTTGTAACTGAGCGCGCCCGAGGGCGCCGCATACGCGGCCGTCAGGTAGTCCCACGCCCATCCCGCGCCCAGCGGCTCGTCGTCGAACGCGTTGTCGTCGCCGATGAGACGGCCGTCGATGCGCGTGATACCCGCGTTCTGCAGCACCTGCGCCCATTCGTCGAACAGCGGCGCCGTGCGGAGATCCTGCGCGTTGATGGTGGGATCGCCCGCGCCGACCACGACGAGATCGCCGCGCAGGACGCCATCGACGACGGCGCCCGTGGCCTCGAGCCGCGTGTCGAAACGATGGGACCAGCCAAGCTGCTCGCCGGCCACAGCGGCCGTGACGATCTTCAGCGCCGAGGCCGGCACCATGCGCGCGTCGGCGTGGCGGCTGTAGAGCACACGGCCGTCAGCGAGCGACTCGATGTGGATGGCAATGGCCGCGCTGGCGAGCGCGGGTACATTGAGGCGCCGATCGATGGCGCTGGCGAACGTGCCTGGCGCCGGCGCTGCGGTCGCTGACGTCGGCCCTGCGATCGTCGCAGGCGGACGCAGCGTGCAGGCGGCAAGCGTGGCGCCGGCGAGCGTCGTGGTGAGAACCGCGACGATCCGGCGCGTTGTCACTCGGCCGCCGGCGCGGCGGGCGCGGCTGGAGCGGGCGAGGTGAGCGTCTTCAGGTGGTTCAGGACGGCGTCGAAGTCATCGGCGGCGATGACGGCCGCGCCCGGTTCTCCGGTCTTGACCGCGTAGACCGTGCCGCCGGTGCGCCGCAGCGTCGCGCGTTCTTCGCTCGCGGCCTCGCCCGTGCCGAAGCGGACGGCCACGTCGATGGCCTCGCCGCCCGACGGCACCTGCGCGACGAACCGTTCCGCGCGAAGAGCCGAAAGCGCGTTGAGCAGGTCGGTCATGGCCGTCTGGTTCACGTCGCCGGCCTCGGGGGCCGTTCGCGACCAGGTTGGCTGCGCGGAGGCGTCGGCGCCGGACTCGGGCACTGACTTCGCCCACGCCGTCGTGGCCCCATTCTGCGTGATGTCGAGCGTCGAGGCCGAGAACGCGTTGAACTCGAACACGTCCTTGACGCGCAGATCGCCTGGCTCCTTTCGCAGATCGGTCAGCAGGCTGCTGTCGACCGTGAAGACGATCGGGCGCGACAGATCGCGCGCGTAGATCGACGCGTCGTCGCGCGCGCTGCCGAGCGCAATGGTCGCGGTGCTCGATCCGGCGCCTACCGTGGCGGTCAGCTGCGGCGTCTCGAGGCCCCACGTGCGGAGCTCGGCAGGTGTCGGTGCGTCGCCTTCCTTCACGATCGACGTCATCTGCGCCGTCGTCAGCCGGCTGAGCATGCTGTCGGCGGGCGAGAAGTCGGCGCGCGCGTCGATCGGTGCGGCCAGGCGCCAGTTGACGCCATCACGGCGCAGGTCGATGGCCGTTCCGGTGCGGGGCGCGATCGCGATGCGATCGACCGCGTCGCGGGCGACGTCGAGCGCGCGGCGATTGCGCAGGTCGAACGTCGTGCGGTTGAACGCGGATTCGAGGAACGCGGGCACGAGCACCAGGCGCGCGTTGTCGTCGATGCGCGCGTACATGCCCGAGTTGGTCGGCGTGGTGTTGCCGAGCGCGAGCCGGTGCGTGGCGCCGCCGGTCGTCGTGAACGAGACGTCGAGGCGCGGCGTGTCGAGACCGTACTGCGCCAGCGACGTCGGATTCTCGTCGACCACGCGATCGATTTCCATGGTCGACAGACTGCTCAGGATCGACTCGACGGTTGCACTGTCGGCCGGTGCCGTGACGGGCGCGGTCAGCGCCCACGCGTCGTCCGACTTGCGCAGCGTCGTTGTCTCGCCCGACGCGCCGCGGATCGTCACTTCGTTGATGTCCGCAGGGGCGACGTCGAAGGCGTCTTCCCGCGCTTCGCTGGCGCCGGGATCACGCTCCCGCTCGACGAAGTAGATGTAGGCGCCCAGACCGAGCGCGATTACGAGCAGCACCAGCAGCGAACGTCCGCCTCGCATGTGTCCTTCGTCTCCTCACGCGCGCCGGCGCCAGTACAGCCTGAACGCGTTCGCGAACAGCAGCAGCGGCACGATGGCCATCGTGAACCAGCGGATGGCCGTGCCTTGACTCGCCGTCATCGTCACCGGACGGTTGGCCGGATCGGTCGGCCGGATCGCGATGAGGTCTTCCTGCTGCGCCAGCCAGTTGGCCATGTTCAGGAACACCTCGCGATTGCCCTGGATGCCGATGGCCCGGTTGCGCGCGAAGTCGCTGTCGCCCACGACCACCACGCGCGTTTCCGCGGGCGGCGGGGCGTCTGCCGGCGTCTCGCCTTCAGCGGGCAGCGGCGTGGCCGGTTCCTCCGCCGCGGCCGCGACCGCCGCGGCCAGCGACACCGGGCCCTCGATGTTCGGCGGATTGACGTTGCGTTCGACGCGTCCCGTCGCCAGCACGGCGGCGACGTTCGTCTCCGCCCAGCTTTGCGGACTTGTCTGCAGGAACGCCTGCGCGACACGGCCGTCCGTGCCGCCGTCGACCGGCTGCACCGAGCGCGCCAGCGGGAAGGCCGTCATGACGCGGAAGTTGCTGGTGATCGGATGGTTCATCGGCATGGCCACCGGCACCGACGCGTCGGTCCCGAGCATCTGGCCGATACCGCTCGCGTCGATGAGCAGGTTGTTGCCGACGTCGATCCCCCACTCGCGCGCCAGCGCGATGAGGTTCGTCACGTCGGGCGCCTTGCCCTGGTCCGGCGGATCGATCAGCAGGTGCAGCTTGCCGCCGCGGCGCAGGAA
The DNA here is from genome assembly GCA_964627115.1 of uncultured Solibacteraceae bacterium. Classification (GTDB taxonomy): domain Bacteria; phylum Acidobacteriota; class Vicinamibacteria; order Vicinamibacterales; family SCN-69-37; genus SCN-69-37. Next base: position 10,600 of record CAZVHY010000020.1, read on the forward strand.
CGCCCGAAGCGCATCGACCTCGGCCGGCAGCAGGTCGGTCCTCGGACCGGCGACGGTCACGATGGTGGCGTCAGCCGGCACCGAGCCCTGCTGCACCAGCGTCAGAGTCTCGACCTCGAAGTTGTCGCCGCGCAGCGCATTCACGAGGGCGCTGTAGCCGTCGGCGTCCGTGTTGTTCGGATCGGGCTCGCCGTGTCCCTGGAGGAAATAGATCTTCTTCGGCTGGCCTTCGATCACGCGCTTGAGTGCGTTGGTGATCGTCTGCTCGGCATTCGATGTCGCGCGCTCCGTGCGGCCGTCGTACTCGATCAGGTACGTCGGCACGGACGTGATCTCGTACCGCTGCGCGTCGAGCGGGTTGCGCTCGGCGTCGACGTATTCCACGTTCACGCGGCTCGAATGGTATGTGTACTCCGCCAATCGGTCGCGGTCGGCTACCGACGAGCCGGCGTAGAACACGCGGATGGTCACCGGCCGCTCGAGCCCGCGCAGGATCTGCACGGTCTGTTCGGAGAGTGAGAACTGGTTCGACTCCGTGAGATCCCAGCGCCAGTTCTGGCGCGAGGAGACCCAGTTGATTCCCGCGAGAATGCCGAGCACGAGCACGGCACTCGTGGCGGCCATCGATCCGTACTTCACCTCGCGGCCGCCGAACGACCGCGCGATGTCGCGCCACTGACTGAGCGTGTAGAGCAGGACCACGACCAGTCCGGCCAGCGCCAGTCCGCGCGACCATCCGAACAGATCCGGCCGCGTGAAACGCAGAATGACGGCCACAACGACGAGGCCGACGCCGAGCCACCCGAGAGCTCCAAGTAGACGATTCACGGCTCAGCCCCTCCACCGTTCGCTGTCGACCGACTTCAGCGTCAGGAACAACCCGAACGCGATGAAGCTCAGGTAGAACACGACGTGTTTCGTATCGATGACACCCTTGCTGAAGTCGTCGAAGTGCTGCGTCACCGACAGGTAGTTGAGGAGCGGACCGAGCGTCGGCCCGGCGCTGTCGGCGAACCAGTTGATGATCCAGAACATCAGCGCCACCACGAACGTCACGGCGCCGGCGATGACCTGGTTCGACGTCGTGCTCGAGACGAACAGGCCGAGCGCCAGGAAGCAGCCACCGAGCAGCAGCAGGCCGAGGTAACCCGATACGACGGGCCGCCACTCGGGCTCACCGATGCCGAACAGGATCAGGACCGAAATCATCGAGACGGCCAGCAGGCCGGCGTAGACCGCGACGGCACCGAAGAACTTGCCGAGCGTGATCTCGACGTCGGTCACCGGCGAGGTGAGCAGCAGCTCGATCGTGCCCGATCGCTTCTCTTCCGAGTAGCTGCGCATCGTGATCATCGGCAGCATGAACAGCACGAGTACGCTGGCATTGCCGAGCAGCGGCCGGATCATGTCGGTGTTCACGTGCATGGGCGGCGGCGCGCCGAACTGGCCCCCGCGCATGCCCTGCTCGACGAAGAACGTCAGGTACACGTTGAAGAAGTAGCCGAACACCACGGCGAAGAAGCCCATCAGCACCCAGGCGACAGGCGACCCGTAGTAGCCGCGCACTTCCTTGCCGGCGATGGCGGCCACGTTACCAAGCGAGTTACCCATGCCGTGCCTCCCCGGCCTGCTCGTTGGTCGTCAACTGCAGGAAGATCTCTTCGAGACTCATGCGCGTGGGCCGCAGTTCGACGAGGCCCCAGCCGCCGTCGACCAGCGCGCGCGCCACGTCGCGTCGCACGTCGTGGTTCGGTTCGGACTCGATTTCGTAACCCGTGTACGACTGATGGCGATCGCTGACCGTCGCGCGCCGCACGCCGGCAATGGCCTGGAGCGCGTCGATGGCATCCGCTGTGCCCTCGACCTGCACGTAGAGTGACGCCGATCCCTTGAGCTGGTGCGTCAGGTTCTCGGGCGTGTCGACCGCGACCACCTTGCCTTTGTTGATGATGACGACGCGCTGGCAGGTCTGCGCGACCTCGGGCAGGATGTGCGTGCTCAGCACGATGGTGTGATTGCCGCCGAGGCTCCGGATCAGATCGCGGGTTTCCATGATCTGCTTCGGGTCGAGGCCGGCCGTCGGTTCGTCGAGAATCAGCACCTCGGGCTCGTGAATGAGCGCCTGCGCAAGCCCGACACGCTGCTTGTAGCCCTTCGAGAGCTTGCCGCACGCGCGGTTCGCCATGTCGTCGATGCGCGTCGTCTTCATCACCTGCTGGACGCGCGCGTCGCGCTCGGTGCGGCTGAGCGGCCCGGCCTTGATGCGCGCGACGAACGTCAGGTAGTCGCGCACGGTCATGTCGGGATAGAGCGGTGGGGTCTCGGGCAGGTACCCGGTCCGCCGCTTGGCGTCGATCGGCTGCGCGAAGACGTCGTATCCGGCCACGACCGCCTTGCCCTCGGTGGCCGGCATGTAGCCGGTCAGCACGCGCATCGTCGTGGTCTTGCCCGCACCGTTCGGCCCGAGGAAGCCGAGGATTTCGCCCCGTTCCACCCGGAAGCTCACGTCGTCGACGGCCGTGAAGGGGCCGTAGCGCTTCGTGAGGTTCTGCACCTCGATCATGTGTGATTCCCTCTGTCCGGGCCATCGGCCGGCGCTCACGCCGGCGTCCAACGACAACCGCTAAGACATAGACACGAATCTACTTAACGACAACCACGCATCGTAATTCGTGGCCAAAAGACGTGTCAACAGAAGGCTGGGAGGCTGCAGGCTGGAAGGAGGCTGGGAGCTTCTGTTGATATATGAGCAAGTATTCACATATTATCAAGTGGTGCCAACGACCGTTGTCATCCCACCGGCTGCTCCCCTCGACACCGAGTCCTGCGACACCTCGCACGTTGGCGACCCGGCCGTGCTGGCCGAGGTCGGGCGACGTCTTCTAGACGCCGATACCGTCCAGACGGTCGCCGACGTGTTCAAGCTGCTCGGCGACCCGACGCGCGTGCGGCTCGTGGACGCGCTGAGCCACGGCGAGCGGTGCGTCTGCGATCTGGCCACGCTCGTCGGGCTGACCGAGTCGGCGGTCTCGCATCAACTGCGCCTGCTGCGCGCCGCACGCCTCGTGCGCGTGCGCCGCGCGGGCCGGCAGGCGTTTTATTCACTCGACGACCATCATGTGCTCGGTCTCGTGCACGACACGCGTCGTCACGTGGAGGAAGC
>CAZVHY010000020.1:13862-25285 GCA_964627115.1 uncultured Solibacteraceae bacterium
GCTGCCGTGGTCTGGCTGTTCGGCATCGCGCAGTGGCTCGAGGGATGGAGCCAGGCACGCGCGCGTCGCGCGATCCGTGAATTGATGGCCCTGGCCCCGCCCGTCGCGTCCGTCGTGCGCGGCGAGAATGAAGTCGACGTGCCGGTCGACGATGTGCACGTCGGCGATGTCGTCATCGTCCGGCCGGGCGGCCGCGTGCCGGTGGACGGACGCGTGGTCGCCGGATACTCGGCCATCGACCAGAGCCCGGTTACCGGCGAGTCGTGGCCGATCGAGAAGGGGCCCGACGACGAGGTGTTTGCCGGCACGATCAATGGCGCCGGCACGCTGCGCATCGAGACCGCGCGCGAAGCGGCCGGCAGCACCATCGCGCGGATCGTCGCGCTGGTCGAGCAGGCGCAGGCGCAGCGCGCGCCTGTGCAGCGCTGGGTCGATCGATTCGCGCAGCGGTACACGCCGGCGGTCGTCGTGCTCGCGGCGCTGCTGGCCGTGGTGCCGCCGCTCGCGACCGGCACACACGACTACGCAACCTGGATCTATCGCGCACTCGCGCTGCTCGTGGTCGCCTGCCCCTGTGCGCTCGTCATCTCGACGCCCGTGTCGATCGTCGCGGCGCTGACGGCCGCCGCGCGCGCGGGTGTGCTCATCAAGGGCGGGGCGCACCTCGAGCGACTCGGATCGATCCGCGCCGTCGCGTTCGACAAGACCGGTACGTTGACGGCCGGGACACCTGCCGTTGCCGACGTCGTGGCCGTCGAGGGGTCGTCGGCGCACGGTGTACTCGCGGCCGCCGCTGGACTTGAGCATGGATCGGAGCATCCCATCGGACGCGCGATCGTGGCGCACGCGCGCGCGGAGCACATTGCCGTCGTGGCCGGCGGCGATTTCCGCGCGTTGCCGGGGCTCGGAGCCGAGGCGGTCGTCGGCTCTGCGTCGGTCGTCGTTGGCAGTCATCGGCTGTTCGAGGAGCGGCGGTTGTGCTCGCCGTTGCTGCACGCGCACGTGGAAGCGGTGGAGGCGCGCGGGCGCACGCCGGTGCTCGTCGGCATCGACGGCGCAGGTGTTGGCGTGCTCGGCATGGTGGATGAGACGCGCGACACGAGCCGTCGCGCCGTTGCCGAGCTGCGCGACGCGGGTGTGGAACACGTCGCCCTGCTGACCGGCGATCGCGACAGCGTGGCGCGCGACATTGCCGAGGCCACCGGCGTCGACGAGGTGCACGGTCAACTGCTGCCCGAAGACAAAGTGGCGCACGTGCGACGGCTGCGCGATCGCTTCGGCGCGGTGGCCATGGTCGGCGACGGCATCAACGACGCACCTGCGCTCGCGGTGGCCGACGTCGGCATCGCGATGGGCGTGTCGGGGACCGACGTGGCGATCGAAACGGCTGACGTCGCGCTGCTCACGTCCGATCTGTCGGCCGTGCCGAGAGCCGTTCGCCTCGGCCGCGCGGCGCTCCGGACGATTCGCGTGAACGTCGCGCTGGCGCTGGGCCTGAAGATCGCCTTCGTCGCACTTGCCGCTGCCGGTGTGGCCACGTTGTGGATGGCGGTCCTCGCCGACACGGGCGCTTCACTGCTCGTCACCGCCAACAGCCTCCGCCTGCTGCGCGTCCGCTGACGCGTTGTCCACCCTGGTCCGGTCGATCACAGAATCCGCTCTTGACGGCCGTTTCGAACCGCTCGTTATAATCAGCGGCGCGCTGACCGCCGGCGCGATGCAGCTCGTGAATCGATGCGTCCGGCGCGTTCGAGGGAGACCGAAATGGCCAGCTGTCCTGAGTGTGACGCCGAACTGGAAATCGACGACGACGATCTCGAAGAAATGGAGGTCGGCGATCCCTGGGACTGTGAGGCGTGCGGCAGCCGTCTCCGCGTGGCGGTCCTCGATCCGCTCGAGTTCGACGCCGACGAAGAAGACGAAGACGACGACGAGAGTGACGACGAAGACGATGGCGACGGCCTCGAGGAAGATGACGACGAGGACGGCGACGACGAAGACAGCGGAGACTGGGAAGAGTGAGCGCCCCAGCCGCCGCGCCGGGCACGCTTCGCGAGCGCGAAGCGTGCCTCGTTGCGCGGCTGCGCGCCCTGCCGTCGCTCGTCATCGCCTACAGCGGCGGCGTGGATTCGGCCTACCTGGCCTGGGCCGCCACCGCGGCGCTCGGTGCCCGGGCGCTCGCGGTGACGGCCGACAGCCCGAGTTACCCCGAGCGCCATCGGTCGATGGCGCTCGAGGTGGCGCGGCGTTTCGATCTGCAGCACGAAATCATCCAGACCGATGAACTGGCGCGCCCGGAGTACCGAGCGAACGTGCCGGATCGCTGTTACCACTGCAAGCACGAGCTCTACGAGCAGTTGACGCGCCTGGCCGGCGACCGCGGCTACGGCGCGGTCGCCGACGGCAGCAATGCCGACGACCGGGGCGACTATCGCCCCGGTCGGAAGGCGGCGCGGGAGTTTGGTGTCATCAGCCCGCTCGACGAAGCCGGTCTCACCAAGGACGACATCCGTCAGTTGTCGAAGGCGGCCGGGCTGCCCACGTGGGACGAGCCGGCGTCGGCGTGTCTGTCGTCGCGCATCCCGTATCACTCGGAAGTCAGCATCGAGAAACTCCGCACGATCGAACACGCGGAAGACGCCCTTCGGGAACTCGGCTTTCGCATCATCCGCGTGCGCCATCATGGCGACGTGGCGCGCATCGAGGTGGCGCCGGCGGAACTGCCGCGTCTCGTCGAGCCGGCGATGGCCGCAGCGGCCGATGCGGCTGTGCGCCGGGCGGGCTTCAAGTACGTGGCCGTCGACCTGCGCGGCTACCGGCTTGGCAGCCTGAACGAGGGTTTGACTCTGACGCGGGTCTGATCCACAGTTCCGCACACCGTGCCGCCATTCGGCCGCAGCTCCCCACTGTGGTTCCGTCCTTTCGTCTGCTGACCGCGGTTCTTGCGTGCGCGTTCCTGGGCGCGCACATCTACGCACTCCCTCGTTCGATCGAAGACATCGACACCATCAACTTCGCGCTCGGCGTCGAGTCGTTCGACGTCGTGAACCATCGACCGCATCCACCGGGATACCCGGTGTTCGTGGCCATGGCCAAAGTCTCGACGGCCGTACTCGGTGTCGTTGCCCCGTCGCTCGATCGCGACGCGCGCGCCGCCGTCGGTCTGGCGGTCTGGGGCATTGCCGCCGGCGCCGCGTTCATCTGGATACTCGCCGGGTTCTGGCGAACGCTCGGGTGGACGCCCGCGGCCGCGTGGTTCGCCGGCGCGCTCGCAGTGGTGTCGCCGCTGTTCTGGTTCACGTCGGCGCGTCCGCTCAGTGACGCCGTCGCACTCGTCGCGGCCGTCGGCGTGCAGTGGATGCTCGTGCGCCACGGTCTGGCCGGCCGTTCGCCGCTCGCCGTGCGCCCGCTCCTGGCTGCCGCATTTCTCGCCGGCCTGCTCATTGGCGTGCGCACGCAGACGATGTGGCTGACAGGGCCGCTCGTTGTCTGTGTCGTTGTCGCGGCGCTGGCGCAACGATCCGCGCGCGTCGCATCGGCCGTCGTGGCCGCGTCAGCGGCCGGGTGCCTCGTGTGGGCGGTGCCGCTCGTCGTCAGCGCCGGAGGACTCGGCGCATATCTGTCGGTGCTTGCCACGCAGGGTGGGGAGGACTTCGCCGGTGTCGAGATGCTGGCGACCTCAGCCGACAGGCGCCTGATCGGTGACGCGCTGACCGCCACGTTCATCGCCCCGTGGCGGGTGGCGTGGCTCGGTCAACTCGTGAGCCTGCTGGCCATGGTCGGGCTCGTGAGACTCGGGCGCCACCATCGCACATCGCTGCTCATCGTCGTCGCCGCATGTCTCCCGTACCTCGTGTTCCACCTTGCGTTCCAGGAAACCGAGACGGTTCGGTACGCGTTGCCCATCGTTGTGCCCATGGCGGGCCTGGCGACCTACGCGATGTTCGGTCTGCCCGTTCGTATCGCTGTCGTCGTGGCCGCGATGGTGACGATCGCCGCGCTCGTCACCGCGCAGCCCTCGCTGTCGGTGTACGGGCGGCACGTGCCGCCCGCCTTCCAGGCCCTGCGCGCGGCATCGGCGGCTGCGTCGGCGGCAGACATCGCGCCGCTGGTCGTCACGCACGTGGGGATGCGCCGCGCGGCGGATTGGTACCGCGTCGTGTGGCCGGACCTGCCCGTGATGAGTACGCGCGAGTCGGCGTCACAGCGTGCCAGCGGGCACTTCGCCACGGGCGCGACGGCTCCGGTCTGGCTGTTTGCCGATCGCCGGCCGGGTGACGTCATGCCGTTCGACTGGCGATCGCGCCGGATGGTGCGCGAGTTCCTCCAGGAATCGGAGGTGCGGTATCTCGTCGGGCAGGCGCGCGAAGACGACGTGCGCTGGTGGGAGATCGAGACGCCGAGGTGGATGCTCGGCGGCGGCTGGGCGCTGTCGCCCGACATGGCCGGCATCACGTTCTCGTCGGGCCGCGATCCGCGGCTGGTCCCGGCCGATGGACTCCTTCGTCGCCTCGACGTCCCGACGCGCGTGATGATCGGCGGTCGATATCTCGACGGCGATCGGCCGGCGAGGGTGATTGCCGACATCGACGGACGTGAGGTGTCGCGGTGGACGGTGACGCCGCAGGCGCCGGCGTTCCTTCAGTGGGTGGAGATCCCGGCCGGGGGGCTGTCGGGTGATGGCGCGTATGCGCGCCTCGCCGTTCGCGTCGAGGCCGTCGATGGCGCCGGGCAGGTGCCGCGCGTGGCCTTCGATCAGTTCGACTTCGCGCCGGCAGGCGAGGCCGTGGCTGGCCTGGGAGACGGCTGGTATGGGCCGGAGATCGACGAGACCGATCGGTTTTACCGGTGGGCGAGTTCGGCCACCACGGTGGTCGTGCACGGCGCAGGGCCCATGCGTCTGACGCTCGAGGGGGCGTCGCCGTTGCGCGACTTCGAGCGACCGACCACCATCGTCGTCTCCGTCGACGGGCGCGAGGCCGGACGGATCGTGGTTGCGGACGACTTCTCGGACACGATCGATTTGCCCGCCGCGCTGTTCACCACCACACCATCGCGCGTGACCATCGATCTCGATCAGGCGTTCGTGCCCGCCGAGCGCGGCGAGAGTACCGACCAGCGCCGCCTCGGACTGAGGTTCTTCAGGGTTGAGGTGGGAAGGTAGGGGAGGGGCGGCATCGGCGCCGGGATCGACATCAGGACCTCTACAGGTCCTATGGGTCCTGTTGGTCCTTTGGGTGCGTCAGGTGCGTCCTGAGGTGCTTGGGGTGCTCTTGGTCCTTCAGGCGCGTCTCAGGTCCTGCTGGTCCTGCGCGTACACGCCGTCGACGGCACTTCCCGAAAGATGACGCGCGACAGTACGTTCCTTTGACCTGAAGGACCTACAGGACCCGAAGGACCTAAAGGACCGACAAGAGTCATCATTTCTTCCGCGCCACCGCCATCACTGACGTCCCGATCGGCATGTTCGTCATGGCCAGCGCGCGGTTCTCGAGCCTGAGCGCGAGGTCGAAGAACGTGTTGATCGGTGCGGCGGGAACGTCGAGGTCGGAGTCGGATGGCTGTTTGGCGCGGCCGGTCAGCTGCTGGAAGCCTCGCACGGCGAACACCGGCGGGAAGAGCACGCAGTTGGTGAACGTCACGCGCTCGACAACGAAGCCGGCCGCTTCGAGCGCGGTGCGCATGCGGGCGGGCGTGTATCGCCGGCGTTCGAAACTCAGCGTGGAGTGCGATCCGCTCAGGAAGTTCAGGGCCGCCGAGTTGATGAGCGCGACGCCGCCCGGTTTGAGCACGCGCCACATCTCGCGTAACGTCCGCGACTCGCCCTCGTCATCCATGCAGTAGAGCACGTCGAATGACGTGGCCAGATCGGCGACGCCCGAGGGGAATGGCAGATCGGTGACCGATCCCACCGCGAGCCGGCGGCCGCGTTGATGTCCGTACCGGACGGCCATCGGTGTCAGGTCGACGCCGAACGCCGGGCCGTACGCCGACAGCCAGTCGATGTTGCGCCCGGTGCCCGCGCCGCAATCGAGGATGAGGGACAGGCCGGGCCGGATGCCCGCGTGATCGAGCATCAGGCGGGCGTTGCGCCGGAGTCCGTGAAACCAGAAGTGTCGATCTTCAGCGGCAGCAGTGGCGGCAAGCATGCGCTCCATGGCTGCACGATTCTACGCGCGGTGGCATGTGTCGACGCGATGTCGTTGACACTCTGTGACGCCTACCGTAAGGTAACGCTGACTCCCAATTCCTCCCACTACGCGGAATTGCCTCCAGGAGATACGTGATGTCATCAGGCAGGTTCAGACCGATCACCCTTTCTGCCGTGCTGGCCCTGGCGATCTTCGCGACTGCGTGCGGTCGCGGTGAGCCGCCCGCGACGCCCGCGCCGCCACCACCGCCACCCGCGCCCGTGGCGCCACCACCGCCTCCGCCACCACCGCCGCCTCCTCCACCGCCGCCACCTGCACCGGCGCCGACCGAGGCGGAGTTGTTCGCGCAGATGACGCTCGAACAGCTCAACGCGCAGCAGCCACTCGAGCAGGTGCGCTTCGAGCTCGACAGCGCGGTGCTCAGTGACTCGGCCCGTGCGAGCCTGCAGAAGAACGGCACGTGGATGCAGCGGTGGACGTCGACGCGCGTGACGATCGAAGGCCACGCGGACTCGCGCGGCACGAGCGAGTACAACCTGGCGCTCGGTGAACGGCGCGCGGTGGCGATGCGCGACTACATGGTGAGCCTGGGTGTGGACGGCGCGCGTCTCGCGACCGTCAGCCTCGGCGAAGAGCGTCCGGTCTGCACGCAGGAGACAGAGACCTGCTGGGAGCAGAACCGGCGCGGTCAGTTCCTGATTACGGCGAAGTAGGCCGCTCCCTCAGGGACGCGGGATGGAAACCAGAACGGGGTGAGTGCCGCGAGGCGCTCACCCCGTTCTCGTTTGTGGGGCGGCGGCGATTACGCCGGGCGCGTCGCGCCGTCGATTTCCTGACCAATCGCCAACGCAGCGGCGCGCGGATCGGCTGCACCGGTGATCGGACGGCCGATGACGAGGTACGAACTGCCGGCCGCCATGGCGCCGGCAGGCGTGGCCGTGCGCTGCTGGTCGTCGGCGCCACTGGCGGCTGACCCGCCGCGGATGCCGGGCGTCACGATCACGAAGTCCCGTCCGCACGCCCGGCGGATGGCGCCCACTTCCTGCGGCGAGGCGACCACACCATCGAGGCCGGCGTCCTGGGCCAGACGCGCGAGACGGACCACGTGATCGAGCGGCGATTCGTTCACGCCGATGGACGCGAGCGTTGCCGCATCGATGCTCGTCAGCACCGTGACGGCAATCACGAGCGGCGGCGCGGCGCCACGTCGCGCCGCGCCCTCGTCGGCGCCGCGGCGCGCGGCCTGCAGCATGGCCGTGCCGCCGCCGGCGTGGACGTTGACCATCCAGACACCGAGCGAGGCGGCCGCCGTCACCGCACCAGCCACCGTGTTCGGGATGTCGTGGAACTTCAGATCGAGGAACAGCCGGTCGCCGCGTTCGACGAACCCGCGGACGACATCAGGGCCTGCGCCCGTGAAGAGCTGCATGCCGACCTTGTAGCCGCCAACCGTGCCGCGCAGCGCGTCGGCCGTCGCATACGCCTGGTTCGCCGTGTCGACGTCGAGCGCAATCAGGATGGGATTCATGCGTGTGCCTTGCCGGGCACCACGAGTTGGCCGACGAGATCGGCCACCGACGCGATGGCGTGGCGATCGAGATAGTCGTTGACGCCAGTCGTGAGTGTCGACCAGATGAACGGATCGACGAAGTTCGCCGTGCCGACCTGCACCGCGTTCGCCCCGGCAATGAGGAACTCGAGGGCGTCGTTGACCGTGGCGATGCCGCCCATGCCGATGATCGGCAGCTTGACCGCCTGCCGGCACTCCCAGACCATCCGCACCGCGATCGGCCGGATGGCCGGACCGCTCAACCCGCCCATGACGTTCGACAGCTTCGGCTGGCGCGTCTCGACATCGATCGCCATGGCCAGGAACGTGTTGACCAGCGAGACGGCGTCGGCGCCCGCATCTTCCGCCGCACGCGCGAACGACGCGACGTCGGTGACGTTCGGCGTGAGCTTCGGGAAGATCGGCAGCGGCGTGACCTTGCGGACCGCGCTCACGACATCGTGTGTGCCCGTCAGGCTGCAGCCGAACTGAATGCCGCCTTCCTTGATGTTCGGGCACGAGATATTGAGCTCGAGCGCCGCGACACCGTCCGCGTCCGAGAGGATCCGCGACACCTCGCAGTATTCGTCGATCGTCGTGCCGCAGACATTGACGATGACCGTGGCGCCGAGGCGCCGGAGATCGGGCATCTTCTCGGCCACGAAACGCCGGACGCCGATGCCCTGCAGGCCGATGGCGTTGATCATGCCCGACGGCGTTTCGACGATCCGCGGCGGCGGATGTCCTTCGCGTTCGTTGAGGAAGAGACCCTTGACGACCACGCCGCCCAGTGTGGACAGGTCGAGCGCGTCAGCGTACTCGACGCCGTACCCGAAACATCCCGACGCCGAGAGGAACGGGTTGCGCAGCTGAAGCGAACCGATGCGGACGGAAAGGTCGGCCATCAGTGTCCCGCTCCCATGCGATCCCAGTCGAGCGTCGACGCCTCGAACACGGGGCCTTCGACGCACGATCGGACGAAGTGACTCGCGCGTTCACCGCGCACGGGCACCACGCAGCTGTAGCAGCCGCCCATGCCGCAGCCCATCACCGGCTCGAGCGACACGTGCACCGGTACGCCAGCCGTCGCACCGAGATTGGCAACCGCGCGCATCATCGGCGTGGGGCCGCACGCGTAGATCGTGAGCGGTGTGCCTGGATGGCGCGCCGCCAGTTCGCGCGCGAGCGGCGCGGTGACCCGGCCGCGTTCTCCGCGGCTGCCGTCTTCGGTGGTGAGGATGAGGCGCGTGCCCAGGCGCTCGAAGAACGGCTCGTAGTAAAGATCGCGCGCGCTGCGGCCGCCGTAGAACAGTGTCATCGAGGTGCCGCGCTGCGCGAGCGCTTCAGCCACACTCGCAAACGGCGCGAGGCCGACGCCGCCGGCCACCATCCACGCGTGTGCCGGCGGGTGCACGGGCACGAAGGGCCGGCCCAGCGGACCGAGCACGGCCAGTCGATCGCCAGGTCTCGCCTCGTAGAGACGAGACGTGCCGACACCGGCGCGTTTGTTGAGGATGCTGATGCCCGTCAGCCGGCCACGTTCGTCGCGGACGTGCTCGAAGATCGAGAACGGCCGCCGCAGCAGCGGATCGAGGCTGGCGGCGGTTCTGATCATCACGAATTGTCCGGGCGCCGCCCGTTCGGCGATGGTTGGTGCGGCCAGCGTGACCACGTTGTAGTCGGGGGCCAGGGCCGTGTTGGAGACGACCTCTGCGAGTACATCGACGGGCATCAAACGGACAGTATAGGACACGGGAGGGGGCGAAGGTGCCAGGGTGCGAGGTGCCACGGTGCGACGGTGCCAAGATGCCACGGTGCCACGGTGCCAAGGTGCCACGGTGCCAAGGTGCCACGGTGGAGGGTGAGACGAGCCAGAGCCGTCGGGATTCCGTGACCACCAACGACTGGACGTCGAGCATCAGGTTCCTCGCACCTTGGCACCTTGGCACCCTGGCACCCTCGCACCAACTATGATCTCCCCCCGTGCACTACCTCCGACTGCTGACCAACGCCCTGGCGGGTGGCGTGCTGGTGTCGCTGTACGTGGCGGTCCTGGTGCTGCAGTTGAACCCGCGGGTACCCATCGTGTCGTGGACCGCGGTGCGATGGTTCGGCGCCACGTTGTCGTTCTACGCGCCGTACGCGACGGCGGCACTGTTTCTGCTGCTGTTTGCGCGCGATCTGCTCGCGAGGCGGCCGCTCCGGCCCGCGTGGCTCAGCGTGCGCCTGCTCGCCTGGCTCTCGGCCGCCGGCGCCGGTGCAGCCGCGGTGGTGACGTGGGCGAACCTCGAGGCATTCCGCAGCATGTTGACCGATGCCGCGGCCATCCGTATGCGGGACGGCGCGATTCTCACCACCAGCTGCGCCGTCGCGCTCATCATCGTGGCCATCGCCCGTTACTCGTTCTGGCGGCGCGGCCGACGGGTGGCGGGGGTGTCGATGGTGCTGTTGATGGTGCTGTCGGTCGCCGGACCGCTCTGGCTGCGGGGGCCGGGCGAAACGCCGGTGCGTCCGCCCAGCCGCTGGGTCGCGCCGGCGTCGGCGCCGTTCGTGCCCGCTGTGACCGTGGTCCTGCTCGACGGCGCGTCGCTCGGGTTCATTCGCCAGCGCGTCGCCACGGGACAACTCGGCAACCTCGCGCGCATGCTCGACCGCGGCGCGGTGATGGATCTCGCGACCGTGCGCCCGACGCAGTCCGAGCCGGTGTGGGTGGCGGCGGCCACCGGCAAGTTCTCCGAAAAGAACGGCATCCGCTCCGCGAATGAATACCGCACGCGCGACACCGATGTCGAACGCGTCGACATCCTGCCCGACTACTGTCTCGCCCACGCCCTCAGCAGCCAGGGATTCGTGCGCGCGCGGCCGCACACGTCGGCGTCGCTCGACGCGCGGACGATCTGGGACATCCTCACCGACTATCGCGTGCCGGTCGGCGTGGCGAACTGGCCGCTGACCTATCCGGCTCGCGCCGGACTCGGCTACGTGCTGAGCGACCGGTTCGACGAGGCCGCGTCATCACCCATGCGGCTGGCCGACGCTGGCGCCGGCGATCCCACGACGACGGTCGACGTGGCGCGCGAGACGTTCGATCGCTGGCACGAACGTCCGTGGTACGAAGTCGTCATCCCGTTCACGCAGGGCGAACTGTCGGCGTCCGATATCAATCGCGCGAGATGGGATCGTGCGTACAGCGACACGGCTGCCACGCTCAACCAGCAGTTCGCCCCGAAGTTCCGCGCGATCCGCTACGAAGGTCTCGAGACGTTCGGTCACGTCTACCTGCGGCAGGCGCAGCCCGAGCTGTTCGGCGATCCGCGCTGGACCGCCGCTGTTCGCCCGGTGCTCGATCGTTACTACGCGTATCTCGATGGGGAAGTCGGCCGCGCCCTGCAGGCGCTCGGGCCGAACGACCTGCTGCTGGTGATGTCCGGCTTCGGCATGGAGGCGACGCCCGTCGGCAAGCGCCTCCTCGATCGGCTGCTCAGCGGGCGCGAGTTCCCCGGCACGCACGAGTCGGGCCCCGACGGTTTCCTGCTCGCCTACGGATCGGCCGTGGCGCCCGGCCAGTATCCGCGCGGCACGGTGACCGACCTGGTGCCCACGGTCTTGTACTACATGGGCATTCCCGTGGGCCGCGACATGGACGGATTTCCGCGGACGGATCTCTTCACGCCCACGTGGACGCTCGAGCACCCGGTGAAGTACGTGGCGAGTCATGAGAA
>CAZVHY010000020.1:25385-33593 GCA_964627115.1 uncultured Solibacteraceae bacterium
TCACGCCCACGTGGACGCTCGAGCACCCGGTGAAGTACGTGGCGAGTCATGAGAAATAGGCGGCGCGGCTGCACGGCTGCGTGGCCGAGGGCCGCTGTGGGCGCCCCTACGATGACAACGCAGGCGCCACCACAATGACAGTGCAGGGCCGCCACAATGACAGCGTAGGGGCCGACCCCCGTGTCGGCCCTGACGTCGTGCTAGGATCCTCCCGCTCGCTCTTTAACGCGACCCTGAGAGGTTGCAAAGAGGTGTTCATGCCGCACGTCCCCTACCGCTCGTCCGTCGCACCTGTCGTCCCCGTTGCACCCGTCGCACCTGTTGCCCCTGAGGTCTTCCCATGCCTGTCGTGATGGATGCCGACCGCATGGCGCGAAGTCTCACGCGGATGGCGCACGAGATCGTCGAGCGCAATCGTGGCGTCGAGGATCTGGCCCTCATCGGCATCCGGGCGCGTGGCGTCCCGATTGCCGAGCGCCTCGCCGGCGAGATCCAGCAGATTGCCGGCGTGCGCGTGCCGACCGGTGCGCTCGACATCACGCTCTATCGTGACGACCTGCGCCGCCATGCCGTCGGTCCGCAGCCGGTCATCCGGCGCACCGACGTGCCGTTCTCCATCGACGACCGGCTGATTCTGCTCGTCGACGACGTGCTCTATACCGGCCGGACCATCCGCGCGGCGTTCGACGCGCTCATCGACTTCGGCCGTCCGCGCGCCATCCAGCTCGTCGCGCTCATCGATCGCGGTCACCGCGAGCTGCCGATTCGCGCCGACTACGTCGGCCGTAACATTCCGACGTCGCGCCAGCAGAGCGTGCAGGTGCGCCTCGCTGAGATCGACGGCCGCGACGAAGTGGAGGTGGAAGGATGACGACGACTGTCGCCACCAGCCTCGGCACGCGGGATCTGCTCGGCATCCGCGATCTCTCGGCGCCCGAGATCGAGCTGATTCTGCAGACCGCGTCCGCCATGAAGGAAGTCGGCACGCGCGCGATCAAGAAGGTCCCCACACTTCGCGGCCGCACCATCGTCAACCTGTTCTTCGAGTCGAGCACGCGGACGCGCATGTCGTTCGAGCTCGCGGAGAAGCGTCTCAGTGCCGACACGCTCGGCATGACGACGGCCGGGTCGAGCGTGGCCAAGGGCGAAACGCTGCTCGACACGGCACGCACGCTCGAGGCGATGTCGCCCGACATGATCGTCATCCGCCACGGATCGTCGGGGGCGCCGCACCAGCTCGCGCGCATCTGCCGGGCCAGCATCGTCAACGCGGGTGACGGCACGAACGAACATCCGACGCAGGCGTTGCTCGACGCGTTCACGATGCTCGAGCACAAGGGACGGCTGGCGGGGCTGAAGGTGGCCATCGTTGGCGACCTGCTGCACAGCCGCGTCTTCCGATCGAACGCCCTGCTGCTCACCAAGATGGGCGTCGAACTGCGCGCCTGCGCGCCGCCAACACTCGTGCCGCGCGGCCTGCGGGAACTTGGCATCCACGTGACGTCGTCGCTCGAGGACGCCGTGGCCGGCGCGGACGTCGTGATGATGCTGCGGTTGCAGCTCGAGCGTATGCAGGGGCTGTTTCTGCCCTCGATGCGCGAGTACTTCAACCTGTTCGGGCTCACGTCGAACGTGCTCGAGAAGGCGGCGCCCGACGTGATCGTCATGCACCCGGGCCCGATGAACCGCGGCGTCGAGATTGATTCCGAAGTGGCGGACGGACCGTGGTCGGTGATTCTCGACCAGGTGGCCAATGGCGTGGCCGTGCGCATGGCGGTGTTGTATCTGCTGGCCGGCGGCGATGGCGAAGCCGGCGACAAGTAACCGGCCGGCGTCCGGCCGCGGGAGGAACGGGAAACCATGCAACTGTTGTTGAAGGCGGTGCACGTCGTCGATCCGGCCGGGGGACGCCATGGCGAGTTCGACGTGCTCATCGAAGGCGGGCGCGTCATCCGGATCGAGAAGAACCAGCCGGCCGGCGATGCCCGTGTCGTGGAACTGCCGCGCGGCTTTGTCGTGACGCCGGGCCTCATCGACATTCACGTGCACCTGCGCGAGCCGGGGCAGGAGCACAAGGAGACCGTGGCTACGGGCACGGCCTCGGCCGTGGCCGGCGGCTTCACGGCGGTCGCGTGCATGCCGAACACGACGCCGGTGAACGACTCGGCGTCGGTGACGGAGTTCATCCTGAAGCGGGCGGCCGAAGCGAACCTGGCGCGTGTGTATCCGATTGGAGCGGTGTCGATGGGGTCGAAGGGCACGCAGCTCACCGAGATCGGCGACCTCGTGAAAGCCGGGTGCGTGGCGATCACCGATGATGGACGGCCGGTCGAGACGGCGCTCCTGATGCGCCGCGCGCTCGAGTACGCGTCGATGTTCGGCATCCCGGTCATCGATCACTGCGAGGATCCGTCGCTCAAGGGAGACGGTGTCGCGCACGAGGGACCGACCGCCGCGATGCTCGGGCTCAAGGGGATTCCTGGCGCGGCAGAGTCGATCATGGTCGAACGCGACGTCTCGGTGGCCGAGCTGACGGGCGGCCGCGTGCACATCGCGCACATGAGCGCGCGTCAGTCGCTGCGCGCGGTGCGCGAGGGCAAGTCGCGCGGCGTGGCCGTCACGGCCGAAGTCTGTCCGCATCACTTCCTGCTCACCGACGAGGCGCTCAAGACTGGCGACGGGTACGACACGAACTTCAAGATGAACCCGCCGCTGCGCGAGGAAGTCGACCGCGCCGCGATGATGGAGGGCCTGCGCGACGGATCGATCGACGCGATCGTGACCGACCACGCGCCACACCACAGCGACGAGAAGGCGCTCGAGTTCGACCGCGCACCGTTCGGGATCGTCGGGCTCGAGACCGCGGTGTCGCTCTGTCTCGATCGGCTCGTGCACGCCGGTGTCATCTCGCTCGGCCGCATGGTCGAATTGATGGCGCCCAACCCCGCGCGCGTGCTCGGGCTGCCCGGCGGCTCGCTCGTCGAGGGCGGACCGGCCGACCTCACTATCCTCGCGCCCGATGCACCGGTGACTGTGCGTGCGAACACCTTCAAGTCCAGGGGCCGCAACACGCCGTTCGAGGGCTGGCAGCTCAAGGGCGCCGTGGCCGCGACCATCGTCGGCGGGCGCGTCGTCTACGTGAACGAGCCGGTCCTCGGTCGCGCGTCACTCTGACGCGTGACGGCTCGCTGATGTCCGGAGCACGGCGCAGGACGCCGGACCTGAAGACGCCGCTCGATCGGCTCTATGCGTCGTTCGATCACCCGGAGTCTGCACTCGATCCGATCCAGATCGTGCGCCGGTACGACGCGGTCGACGATCGCGAGGTCGTGGCGTTCGTCGCCGCCGGCCTCGCCTTCGGTCGTGTGGCGTCCGTCATGGCATCGGTCGAGGCGGTCTGTCGCGTCATGGGACCGCGTCCCGCCGCGTTCGTCCGTACCTTCGACCCGGCTCGGGACGGAGCGGCGCTTCTGCCCATCGTGCACCGCTGGATTCGCGGCCGCGATATCGTCGCGCTGCTGTGGATACTTCGCGTGCTGCTCGAGCGTTACGGATCGCTCGAGGGTGCGATCGCCGCGGGTCTCGCCCACGATCACGACGACGTGGGACCGGCTGTGGAACGGCTGGCGACTGAAGTGCGCGGGATCGATCTGACGCCCGCGTATGGCGCGCCCGTTCCTGCCAGGCCCGGCGTGTACTACTTTTTCTCGACGCCGGCGAGCGGCGGCGCCTGCAAGCGTCTGAACCTGTTCCTGCGGTGGATGGTGCGTACCGACGGCGTCGATCCCGGCGGCTGGACGCGCGTCAGGCCGTCGCAACTCGTCGTGCCGCTCGATACGCACACGATTCGCGTGGGCAAGTGCCTGCGCCTCACGCGTCGCGCATCGCCCGGCTGGAAGATGGCCACCGACATCACGTCCGCACTCCGGCGCATCGACGAGGTCGATCCGGTTCGATACGATTTCGCGTTGTGTCACCTGAGCATGATGGGTGGCTGCGGCTGGGAGGCGACACGCGGCAACCGCGAGTGTCCGCTGCGCGAGGTCTGCAGACCGGCGCGGCCCGGCAAGGTGTAAAAGGGGTTACTCATGACGACTGACGTTCGATCCGATCGGACACCGTTGCGCGTGGCGCTCATCGGCTTCGGCGCGGCCGGCACGTACTTCCATGCCCCGTTCATCGCCTCGACGCCGGGACTCACGCTCGCAGCTGTCGTCACGCGCGACAGCGGACGCGCGGCGCAGGCGCGGGCGGAGTATCCGGGTGTCACCATCCTCGAACGCGCGGCCGACATCTGGCGGGCGCCGCGTGAATTCGATCTCGTGGTCGTCGCCACGCCCAACGTGGCGCACGTGCCACTGGCCACCGAGGCGATTCGTGCCGGACTTCCCGTCGTGGTCGACAAGCCGCTGGCGGTGACCGCGGCCGACGCGCGAGCGCTCATCGCACTGGCGAGCGAGCGCCACGTGCCGCTGACGGTGTTTCAGAACCGCCGGTTCGATGGCGACTTTCAGACGCTGAAGCAGTTGCTGGCCGACGGTGCGATCGGCGATCCGCTGCGGTTCGAATCGCGATTCGAACGCTGGCGGCCCGTGCCGAAAGGCGGCTGGCGCGAGAGTGGCGCCCCCGAAGATGGCGGCGGCCTGCTGATGGATCTCGGCAGTCACCTCATCGATCAGGCGCTGCAGTTGTTCGGTCCCGTCTCGTCGGTCTACTGCGAGCTCGATCGTCGTCGCGGGATCGACGTCGATGACGATGTGTTCGTGGCGCTGACGCATGCGGGCGGCGTGCGGTCGCACCTGTGGATGAGTGTGCTGGCGTCGCAGCTCGGCCCCAGGTTCCGCGTGCTCGGCACCACCGGCTCATACGTGAAGTTCGGGCTCGACATGCAGGAAGACGCGCTGCGCGCCGGCCTTCGTCCGGGCGGTGCGACGTGGGGCGATGAGCCGGCCGAACGTTGGGGCGTGGCCGGCGCCGGCGATGACGTGACGCCGGTGCAGACGAGGCAGGGACACTACGGACGCTTCTATGCCGCCGTTGCCGCGGCACTGCGCGACGGCACGCCGATGCCGGTCGATCCGGAGGAGTCGCTGCGCGTGCTCGAGATCATCGAAGCCGCCCGGCGGTCGGCGACGACGCGCACGGTGGTCGCCGTCTCGTAGTGGAGACCCGGACCCCACGTACCCGACGTACCTCACGTACCCAACGTACCTGACGTACCTGCGATAATGCCCCGCATGGAAGACCCGCGCTTTCCCATTGGTCCGTTCAAAGCTCCCGACACCTTCACGCCGGCGGTACGCACCGAGTTGATCGCGCAGATCGACGAGGCGCCCGAACGGCTGCGCGACGCCGTGCGGCGGCTCTCGTCCGAGCAGTTGCAGACTCCGTATCGCGAGGGGGGCTGGACGCTGGCGCAGGTCGTCCATCACCTGCCCGACAGCCACATGAACGCGTACGTCCGCTTTCGTCTCGCGCTGACCGAGGCTGAGCCCACCATCAAGCCCTACGACGAAGCGAAGTGGGCGGACCTGCACGACGCGGCGTCATCCGACATCGAGTCGTCACTCGTTCTGCTCGAGGGCCTGCACCAGCGATGGGTGAGTCTGCTGCGCCGCATCACGCCGGATCAGTGGACGCTTGCGTTCACGCACCCCGAACGCGGACGCGTGACGCTCGATCGTAACCTTGCGCTCTACGCCTGGCACGGCCGGCACCACGTCGCGCACGTCACGCGGTTGAGGCAACGGATGGGGTGGTAGGAGGTTAGAGGTGCCAGGGTGCCAGGGTGCCAAGGTGCCAAGGTGCCAGGGTGAGGTCAGGTGCCTCCTGGCACTCCGCACCTCCGCACCTCCGCACCCTGGCACCTCCGCACCTCCGCACCTCCGCACCTGGCACCCTCGCACCCTGGCACCCTGGCACCTTACCTCGCCCTTTTCTCGTACACCCCCGCTGTTCCCCGTACCAGCGCGTCGACGCTGAATTCCGACACCACGCGCGCGCGCCCGGCGGCGCCCATCCGGGTGCGTCGGGCGGGATCGCGCAGCAGGGTGACGATTGCTTCCGCCATGGCGTCGTGATCGCGCGGCGGCACGAGCAGACCCGTGACGCCGTCGTCGACGACCTCGGGAATGCCGCCGGCGCGTGTGCCCACCACGGCGCGTTCGCAGGCCATGGCCTCGAGGATGGCCGAGCCCAGGCCCTCGGTGACCGAGCTCATCACGAACAGATCGAGCGATCGAATCACACCGAGGGCGTCCTGCCGGAAGCCCGTCAACGTCACGTGCCGTTCGAGGCCGAGCTCGGCAATCTGCTGCTGGAGATCGTCGTGCAACTCGCCCTCGCCCACGATGATCAGGCGCGCGTCGGGTACGTCGCGCACGACGAGGCGCATGGCGTCGATGAGGTGGCGCTGGCCCTTGTGCGGCGCGAGTGCCGCGACATTGCCGATGACAGGTGCGCCGTGTGGCAGCCAGAACGTGGCGTGGGCATCGACGGCCGGCTGCGCGTCGATGTGGCCGAGGTTGACGCCGTCGTGGACGACCTCGATGCGGTCGGCCGCAATGCCGTCCTGCTCGAGGATGTGCGCGATCGTGCGCGAGACGGCGATGAACACGTCGACGTGGCTGTACTTCCAGCGCGAGAACGCGTGGTGTTTCAGGTGGAAGTCCACGCGTCTCGACGCGACGACGAGCGGCTTCGCCGCCGCCGCGCCGCGCATCTGCATGGCCATGGCCACGAGCGACACGGCCATCGGATCGTGTGCGTGGATGACGTCCGGCTCGCGATCCTTCAGCACCGTGCTGAGCTTCCAGCCGGCCTGCACGTCGAACTCGCTGCGCGGCGAGAACCCGAGGAACCGGAGGCCTTCGCCCGCGCGCCGGCGCAGTTCGCCGTCCTCGTGCGCCAGCAGCATGGCGTCGTGGCCGGCTTCGGCGAGACCGTTGACCGTGAGAAGAACCTGGTTCTGCCCGCCGCGCCAGGTGCGTGCCGTGTCGATGTGGAGCGACCGCATGCGTTCGGTGCTCAGCCGCCCGCGCTCCGTTCGCGGTCGATGCGTTCCAGCTCCCAGACCTTCGCGAGCTTGAGGAACACGTAGTACGCGTTCATCGCCGACACGATCAGCCCGGGCACGCCGTCGGTGATGCCTTTCTTCAGAAGGTAGTTGCGCGCGAACGCGGCGATCGGGTGGACGATGACGTCGGTGGCGCCTACGCGCCGACCCTGTTCGAAAAGATCCTCGGCCGCCAGTGTCGTGTAGCGGTTCATCGTCTCGAGGTGATGCGCGATGTCGCGATACGCGTAGTGCCGCAGGTCGTGCGCGAGCTGGCCTGGTGTGCCGTCGACCTCGACCGACTCGTGTACGCGTCGCGTCTTCCAGCGTCCGCGCCGCCGGTCGTACAGGCGCAGTTGGGAATCGGGATACCAGTCGGTCGTGCGGAACCAGCGGCCCAGGTGCCAGGTAAGACGTGGCACACGGTAGCCGGCGAACGCCTGAGGCGCCTGGAGCAACTGCGTGATTTCGTGTCCCAGTTCGGGCGTCACGCGTTCATCCGCGTCGACCGACAGGATCCAGTCGTGCGAGGCCTCCCCGGCGGCAAAGTTCTTCTGCGCCGAATAGCCCGGCCAGTCGCGCACGATGACGCGCGCGCCCGCGCGCTCGGCCAGCGCGACCGTGTCGTCGGTACTGCCGCAGTCGACGACGAGGCGCTCGTCGGCCCAGTCGACCGACGCGAGGCACGCCTCGATGTGGGCGGATTCGTTGCGGGTGATGACCGTGACGGTCAGAGGCGCCACGGGGGGCGACTATAACAGACGGCTGCGCGGCTGCGCGGCTGCGCGGCTGCGAGGCGACAAGGCGGCGCGGCGACGAGGCGACGAGGCGACGAGACTGCGAGGCGACGGGGCTACGGGCGATCGACCACCGACCACCGACCACCGGGCGGACACAATGTCCGCCCCTACGTATCTCGCCGTAGGGGCCGGCCTTGTGCCGGCCCACCGCCGCTCAGCGCGATTGGCCGGGTGGTCCGCCGTCCGCAGCCGGCAGTCGGTGGTCCGCAACCGGCAGCCTCGCAGCCTCGCAGCCTCGCAGCCTTGTCGCCTCGTAGCCTTATACTGTCCGTCCCCCTATGAATTCCTCGGACGTTCTGGATCTGTTTCGCGCGTCGGGCGCCCTGCACGAGGGGCACTTCCGGCTGTCTTCCG
>CAZVHY010000021.1:0-15249 GCA_964627115.1 uncultured Solibacteraceae bacterium
TCGAGCACGCCGTGTCGGAGCGGCTCATCGATCGCATCGACGAAATGCTCGGCCGGCCCGCCGTCGATCCGCACGGCGACCCGATTCCGACCGCGGAAGGCACCGTCGCCCCGAGCGACGACCTCGACCTGCTGGCCATCCCCCTCCACACCCCACACCGCGTGACGCGCATCGTCGATCAAGAGCCGGAGTTCCTTCGCTTCATCGAGGAGCACGAGCTCATGCCCGGCCAACGCGTCATCGTCCTGCAGCGCGACGGCATCGCCGATGCGCTCCGGCTGCAGTCCGGATCGGGTCGGGAAACCACCCTCGGCACACGCACGGCCTCGAAAGTCCTCGTCCGACCGCTGACGTCGGCCTGATTCCAGCCCGAACCCGACGTCCTGCCCCGTCGGCGAAAGGCCAAAGCCGCGGGTTCATGCCGTCTGACGAGACGAAGCGAAACGCCTCGTCAACGGCATGCAGCCGGGCGTTGGCTGGCGTCGTGACAGCTCGGACGTGCCGGGCGGGGACAGTTCGCCAATGAGGTGCACCTCGACGCCGAGGTCTGCGATGGCGATCCGATCGGTGAAAACGCGATAGAGGCGATCGGCGCGTTCGGCCAGAACGACCTTGTACGACGATGTCGTCAGGAACGCGATCATCGCGGAGAACGCCGCCCGCCCGCGGTGGCCGGCGGTCTCGATGTCTTCGAACACGCAGACGGTCCTGAATCGCTGGTCCGCCGCGTACTGCGTGAGCAGCAACCGCTGCACGAACGCCGGAAGACCTCCTGGATCGTCCTCTTCGCATGACGCGCGGACGTACGCGACGGCCGCCCTCGAATCGGCGTCGTCGCGGACCGGAGGGAGATGGTGCCACGCCGCGCGAGCCCGGCGTGGTCGCGTCATCGGCCACTCGCCTGGACATCGGCTTTTAACCGGTCGAGGGCGGGATGCAACTCGGGTATCGAAGCCGCAAGCGGCACGGTCGCGACGTCGAGCGCGATCGCGTGGCGGAGATGTTCATCGGCGCGATCCGGATCGCCGACGCGCGCGGCGACCCACGCCATGAGCACCCAACGGGGGAACAGATCCCGGATAGGCGTGTCCTCGCGGCCCAATGCCTGGGCCGCCCGGGAGACCTGTCCGAGTTGCATCATGCATTTCACACGATCCAGGTGGATGACCGCCCGGCTCGGCTCGACCTCCAGCAACGCATCGAGAAGGCGGAGTGCTTCGGCCCAGCGCCCGGCTTCCATCGCCACCATCGCGTGGAAGTAGCGAAAGACCGGAAACTCCGCGGGTGTCGCGGCGACTGCGCGGAGCACGTCGAGCGCGGCCTCGTAGTCGCCGTGCCGCGCTCGCTCGCAGGCCTCAGCAGCAGCGGCGTCAATCTCCATCACCATCGATCTCATGCCGTGCTCCCTTGATTGCCCCGTCAGCAACCAAACGGCGTCGCCGCCGACGACGCCAGATCACCGTGCGCGGCGGACGTCCTCGGCGAGCAGGGTTTCGACCGCTGCGAGGAGCCGCGCGCCACGCAGGTCGACGCCAACGACCCGGCCGTCCTGGGCCACCAGCACCGACCTCGGCAGGGCGTCGATGTCGAAGCGCAGCGCGATCGCACCGTCGTAGCCTCGGCGGTCCCAGAGCTGCGGCCAGTCCACGCGGCGCTGATTGAGCCAGGCGACGAACGTCCGGCGATCGGTCGTGTCGAGACTGATGCCGAGCACCTGCACACGATCGGGACCGAACCGCTCGTGGATGTCGCGCAACCAGGGGATCTCGACCCAGCAGGGCGCACACCACGTGGCCCAGAAGTCGAGCACGACGACGCGGCCGCGCAGATCGGCGGCCGTCCAGCGTCGTCCGTTCATGTCGTGCGTGTCGAGTGAGGCGAACGCGCGCGTGAGACTGCGCAACCGATCGGTGTCACGCGGCGACTGGGCCGTGCCCGGTTCGACGGAACCGAGCACGGCCAACGCGAACAGGCTCGCGCAGACGAGGGGTCGCGCGCGGCGCCCGCGCATCTCAGAACTCCACGCGCAGGCCGGCGCTCACCGCGCGCGGGAACCGCGGACCGTAGACGTAGTCGCTGTCGCGAAAGAGTCCCTGATCCAGATCACGCTGGTACGCGTTGGTCAGGTTCCGGCCCGCCACCGTCACTGTCAATCGCCGCACGCCGTTCACGTACACCGGATAGGCGATGCTGGCGTCGATCGTGACGAAGACCGGCGTGGTCTCGAGGACATCCTCGTCGATGAACCCGGCATAGTGCGGCGCCTTCATCGGGCCGGTGTACCGGAGCCCCGCGAAGAGCGTCCCCAGGCGCGGTGTCGTCCACGTCAGCGTCAGGTTGCCGTAGTGATTCGGCGTCCGGAAGAAGTCGAGGCTGTCGAAGTCGGGTTCGGCTTCGGCGTACCGCGCCCGCTGAATGACCACGCCGCCCTGCAACACGAAGTCGTCGCCAATACCCCAGCCGGCGTTCGCTTCGACGCCGTAGACCCTCGCGTCACCGTGGTTGACCTTCAGGAACTCGATGGGATCGGTGTCGGGGTCGTCGTCTTCGCGCGCGAGGAACAGGTCGCGCAGGCCCGTGTAGAAGCCATTGAGCTCGAACAGCGCCTGTCCACGTCCGGCCTGCGGCCGCCACTCGGCGCCGAACATGTAGTTGGTCGAGCGCTCTTCTCGCAGGTCGGGGTCGAGGCGGATGAACCGGACCTCTCCGCCGACCGAACTGAGGTGCAGGTCCTCGTCGAACGCCTGCGGCGCGCGGAACCCCTGTGCCAGCGAGGCGCGAATGTTCACGGTCTCGGCGGGCGCGACCATCAACGCCACGCGGGGCGAAGCGATGATCCGATCCACGGCCGAATGTTTGTCGGCCCGCAGGCCGTACACCAGCTCCCAACCAGACGAGAACGCCCACGCGTCCTGCACAAAGGCGCCGGCATTGCGGTAGACGTCGTCAGTGAGGCGGTCGTAGGCGGGCTGCACGTCGCGCAAGTCTTCCCAGGTCGCCTGGCCGCCCCAGCTCAGCGTGTGACGGCCGAGATACTGATTCACCTGCGAGTCGGCCACGAAGAGCAGGTTGTCGGTGACACCGAACGCATTGGGATCCTGCTGGGAACCGTAGTAGCTGTCGCGGTGTGTGTCGGCCGCGGCCAGGGTCAGACGGTAGTCGAGCGACGAACTGACGCCGTGGAACCAGGTCGCACTCGCGCCGAACCGTCGTGTGGCAATCCACTCGGTGATGTTGGTCTGATCGGGCGGCAGGTGGAGCTGGTCACCACCGCGGCGCTCCTCGTCCAGGACGGAGAATTCGCCGCTCAGCTTGCCGCGGCCATCGAGCAGGTAGTGACTGGCGCGTCCTCCGCCGGCCCGAAGCTGCCGCAGCGACACCTCTGTGTATCCATCGCCGGACACGTCGATGGGTTTCACGTCATCGAGCTGGAAGAAGCCGATCGCGTTCGTTCGCTGGTCGCGGGCGCCCCAGTCGAACGATCCCTTGTTGGAATAGTGTGGTTCGCCGCCCATGGCGTCGAAGCGCGTCTCGAAGGCGCCGGCCCGGCGCGACGGCTCGCGCGAGATGACGTTGACCACGCCGCCCACCGAACCCGATCCGTAGAGCGCCGACCCGCCACCCTTCACGATCTCGATGCGATTGACCATGCTCGACGGAATCTGTTCGATACCGTAGACCTGCGCCAGCGACGAGATGACGGGCTGGCCGTCCATCAGGATCTGCGTATACGGGCCGTCGAGGCCGAGCAGGCGGATCTGAGAGAAGTTGCAGTTCTGGCAGTTGGACTCCACGCGCACACCGGTCGTGTACTCGACCGCGTCGGCGAGCGTGCGCGCACCGATCGCGCGCATCAACGTCTGGTCGACGACTTCCGTCCGCACCGGCGCGTTCTCGAGCCGGCGGCTCGTCCGCGTGGCGGTTACGACCACCTCGTCGCGGTAGCTCGCCGGCTGCAGCACGATGTCGAGGGTGGGATGCGGCCCGGCGGCCGGCAGGTCGACTCCACGGCTCTCTGTCCGGAAGCCGTCGAGCGAAACGGTGAGCGTGACGCGGCTTCCGGGACGCAGGTTGTCGAAGCAGTAGTGCCCCGCGTCATCGGCCAGGCGCGCCCCACCGGGCGCGGCGAGAACGGTCGCACCGACCAGCGGCAGACCGGTCGCGTCGAGCACACGGCCTGCGAGAGCACACGCCGGCGTGTCGAGAGGCTGCGCGCCGGCATCCCGCGCGCCCCCCAGCCCCAGCGCCGCGATGACGAGGGCGCCCGTAACAACAAGACGGATGATGTTTTTCACTATTGACGGCTCCTTATTTTGAATCGTCAAAATAAATACATCGAAGACGAGAATAATGCAACCGACTTGTGGCAAAATCAATTTGATGCGGATCCGAAATGTCATGTAACCTATTGATTCGATTAAACCAACGGCGGACATGTCGCGTGCCGCCGATGACGCGGGGCCACTCCCGATGACCGCACTGCTCGTCACGCTGCCCACACTTGTTGCGCTGGTCTTCCTCTGGCGCCACCGCGCGGAACGTGCCGCGCGCGAACGCCGTCGTGTCGAGGACGCGCTCAAGCACCTCTTCGACGAGGAATATCGCGGGCGGCGCGCGTCGCTGTCGTCGCTCAAAGGTGCGCTGCGGCTCCCCGATCGCGCGGTGCTCGCGCTGGTCGCACGAATGCAGGCGCTGGAACTCGTGCGTGCACGCGATCGGGAGTTCGATCTCACACCTGAGGGCGAACGGCTCGCTCTCCAGATCGTCCGCGCGCATCGGCTGCTCGAACGGTATTTCGCGGATGAAGCGCGCCTGCCGCTGAGCCAGGTGCATGCGGCGGCCGAACGTCGCGAGCACTCGCTCTCGAGCGACGATGTCGACCGGCTCTCGGCGAGTCTCGGTCATCCCACATTCGATCCGCACGGGGATCCGATCCCGACGCGCGAGGGTGCAGTGCCACCGGCGTCCGGTGTCCCGGCCACGTCGTGGGCGCCGGAGACCACGGGACGCATCGTCCACCTCGAGGACGAGCCGCCGATCTCGTTCGCGCAGATCCTCGCGGAAGGACTGCGCGTCGGACAGATCGTCCGCGTCATCGAACGGACGCCCGAACGCGTCGTCCTCACCGACGGCGAGAACGAGTTCCGCCTGGCGCCGGCCGTGGCCGCCAACGTGTTCCTCGCGCCCGCACCGGAAGTCGTCGCCGCGGCCGATGCACTTCGCCTGCCCGATCTGCCGGACCAGGCCATCGGCGAGATCCTCGGCCTCGACGATCGCTGTCAGGGGTTCAGCCGCCGGCGCCTGATGGACCTCGGCTTCACCGAAGGCACGCACATCCAGCCGGTATTGACGACGTTTGCCGGCGATCCGCGGGCCTATCGCGTCCGCGGCACGGTGGTCGCCGTGCGTCGCGATCAGGCCGAGCACGTCGTCGTGCGGCCACTCGGCGTACGGAAGGGAGTCGCATGAGCACGCACAACTGCGAGACGTGTGTCGTCCAGGCCGAACTGGAGCGGATGGGCGTGACGACCGACCGGTTCGATCGCGTCGTCGCCCTGGCCGGTAACCCCAACACGGGCAAGTCGACGCTCTTCAACTCGCTCACCGGTCTGAAGCAGCACACCGGCAACTGGCCGGGCAAGACCGTGAGCCGGGCGGAGGGCGGATTCGAGTTCAACAAGGTCCGCTACAAGCTCGTCGATCTGCCCGGCACGTATTCCCTGCTGTCGGCATCACACGACGAGCAGGTCGCGCGCGACTTCCTGCTGTTCGGCCGGCCGGACGTCACGATTGTCGTGACCGACGCGACGTCGCTCGAACGCAATCTCAACCTCGTGCTCCAGGTGCTCGAGATCACCGATCGCGTGGTCGTGGCCGTGAACCTGATGGACGAGGCCAGACGCAAGGGTATCGAGGTCGACCTGCGCAGTCTCACACGCGATCTCGGCGTGCCGGCCGTCGGCATCGTCGCCCGCACGGGTGAAGGGGTGCACGCGCTGCTCGCGCAGGTGGACGCCGTTGCCGCGGGCGCCGTGGAGACGTCGCCACTGCGCGTCAAGGGCACCGAGGAGTTCCAGCGAGCCGTCGCGGAACTGGTGCCCATGATCGAGTCAGTGGCGCCCGGCGTGCCGAACGCACGCTGGATCGCGATTCGTCTGCTCGATGGTGATGCCGAGGTGGAAGCGGCGCTGGCCAGCGGCCGGCTCGCACAACTGGCAGTCGAACAGCGACAGGCCGCGCCGTCGTTCAGTCGCAAGATTGCCCTGGATGGTGCGCAATGACCTCCGATACGACGACCACGGCGGCGCCAGAGGACGTGATCCGCCGCGCGGCTGCGCTGCGCGACACGCTCAGCCGCGGCTTCCGCGACGAGGCCGTGCGTTCTCTGTATGCCGAAGCGTCGCGTGTCGCCGATCGCGCCACGGTCCGCGACGGTGCACGACTCGACGTCGATCAGCGCATCGACCGGCTGGTCACCTCGCCGGTGTTCGGTCTGCCGCTCATGGCGCTGCTGCTCGCACTGATCTTCTGGCTGACCGTCGCTGGCGCCAACGTGCCGTCGGCGATGCTGGCCGAAGCGCTCTTCTGGGTGGAAGGCCACGGCGTCAACCTCTTCGAAGCGATCGGCATGCCGTGGTGGGTCACGGGGTTCCTCTGGAACGGCGTCTATCGCGGCCTGGCATGGGTCATCAGCGTGATGCTGCCGCCGATGGCCATCTTCTTCCCGATGTTCACGATTCTCGAGGACCTCGGGTATCTGCCGCGTGTCGCGTTCAATCTCGACTTCCTGTTCCGGCGGGCCGGTGCACACGGCAAGCAGGCGCTCAGCATGGCGATGGGATTCGGCTGCAACGCCGCGGGCGTCATTGCGACGCGCGTCATCGACTCGCCGCGCGAACGGCTCGTGGCCATCCTCACCAACAACTTCGTGCCGTGCAACGGCCGCTATCCAACGCTGATCATGATGGCCACGATCTTCGTCGGTGCGTCGTTTCCACCCGCGTTCGCCTCATTGGCGGCCGCGGGTACGGTCGTGGGTGTGGTCCTCGTCGGTGTCGCCGTCACGCTGGCCGTGTCGTGGACGCTGTCGCGCACGATTCTGAAGGGCGAAGCGTCGGCGTTCACGCTCGAGCTGCCACCGTACCGGCGTCCGGGAATCCTGCGCATCATCTACACGTCGCTGATCGATCGCACGCTCTTCGTGTTGTGGCGCGCGATGCTGACGGCAGCGCCGGCCGGGGCCGTCATCTGGATCCTGGCGAACATCCACGTGGGTAACGCGTCGCTCGCCCAGCACACGGCGGACTTCCTCGGGCCGCTCGGGCACGCGATCGGCCTCGACGGCGCCGTGCTCCTGGCCTACATCATTGCCATCCCGGCCAATGAGATCGTCGTGCCCACGCTGATGATGATCTACATGGGCACCGGGATGATGACCGACGTCACGTCGTTCGACGATCTGCGCCGCGTGCTCGTGGTCGAAAACGGCTGGACGATGCTGACAGCGGTCAACCTGATGCTGTTCTCGCTGCTGCACAACCCGTGCGCGACGACGATTCTGACCATTTACAAGGAAACGCTGAGCGCACGGTGGGCAGCCCTCGGCGCCCTGATGCCGCTCACTCTCGCGTTCATCGTCACGTTCCTCGTCGCGACGATCTGGCGGTTGTTCATGTAGCACAACGTGGGCCGACACAGGGGTCGGCCCCTGCCACATTCCTTCGCAGGGGCGGGCCCCCGTGCCCGCCCACATCGCAGCCGCGCCGCCCGCAGCCGCGCAGCCCTCCCCGTTCCTACCCGCGATACTCCGCGAACGACGTCGGCGTCTCCCACACGCGCACGGCGACGACGGGCAATCCCTGGTCGTAGGCCATGTCGAAGATGAGCTTGCAGATCCGCTCGACCGTGGGGTTGCTGTCGATCTTGAAGATCGGCTCGCCGAGCGCTTCGAGTGGCGCCACGAGCGGATCGTCGTGGCGCAGGATCATCTTGTGGTCGAGCTCACGATCGATCCAGCCTTTGACGATCCGTTTGATGTCCGAGAAGTCGACCACCATGTTGCGCTTGTCGAGCTCGTCGGTCCGCACGTCCACCTCGACCACCGCGTTGTGCCCGTGCGGGTGCTTGCACACGCCGTCGTAATCGAGCAGCCGGTGTCCGTAGCAGAAGTCGATGCGCTTGGTGACGAGATACATGCTCACACTGTAACCTACCGGCGGACATGGCAGACTCGGCAGTGCTGCTCTCGGGCGGCCTCGACAGCGCGGTCATGATGATGCTCGAACAGCGGGCCGGGCGCGGCGTGTGGCCTGTTCACGTCCGCTCCGGCCTGGCGTGGGAGGACGCCGAGGCGGCGGCCATCGACCGTCTCCTCGATGTCGCGCCGTTCGCCGGCCACGTGCGTCCGGTCACGACACTTCGCGTCGACATGCAGGACATCTATCCGCCGTCGCACTGGGCGGTGCGCGGTGAAGCGCGCGGGTACGACGAACCCGACGAGACGGTCTACCTCGAAGGCCGTAACATCACGCTGATCGCCAAGACCGCGGTCTTCTGCGCATCGCGCGGGATCGGACGCATCGTGCTCGGCCCGCTGGCCGGCAACCCGTTTCCCGACGCCAGTCCGCTGTTTCTCGAGACGATGGCGCGCGCCATGTCACTCGGGCTCGATCATCCGCTCGAGGTGATCGCGCCGTTCGCACACCTGCACAAGGACGCGGTGGTCAGGCTGGGGTACGACCTTGGTGTTCCACTGGCACTGACGCTGTCGTGCAACGGCCCGATCGACGGGCGCCACTGCGGCCGCTGCAACAAGTGCCGCGAACGCCGCGAAGCGTTTCGCGACGCGGGCATCGACGACCCGACAGACTACGTTGAATGAATTCAGGTGCAACGGGCGATCAATGACTGTGCTTGCCGCGACGGCGGCGGCCGCGCCGCTTGCCGGGCTGCTGGCCATGACCGCCCGTGGTGTTGCCGTTGGCGTTCCCGTTCCCGTTGCCGTTCCCGTGACCTCGTCCGGGCGCTGGCTGACCGGCGCGCATGGGCCGCCCGAAGGGATCGCCCTGCGGACCGTACATGAACCGTGGCTGCCGCGCCCGGGCCGACTGCGGCTTCTGGTGCATCGTGAACTCGGGAATGGGTCGCACGGGAAGCGGCTCGCCGTCGGTCTTCGGCAACGATGCGCGAATCAGCGTGCGGTGCCCGGGCCAGACCTCCTCGGCCATGGGCGGCTGTGCGGCAGGAACCGTGTCAGCGATCGGCGTCGCCTCGACGGCCACGACGTTCGCCTCCGCAGGTACAGGTGGCGCCTCGGCGGCCACGACGATACGGGCCGGCACGCGCTGCGGGCCGTCCATGTCCGTCATCACCTGCTCGAACAACGAGGCGGTGGGTTTACGACGACGCGGCTCACGTCCCTGCTTGTAGACATGCTCGTAATCGCAGGTGGTGCACCGCGTCTGGCGGATGGCGTCTTCGACGATGGCGACGATCGCGTGATTGGTAAGTCGTCGCTCGCGTGGACAATAGTCATCCACGATATCGCCGAGCCGCAGCGAACGCTGCTCCATTCAGTTCTCCCGACGGGACTGCCTACAGCCGGTTCTTCGTGCGCACCCACCCCGGGCCAACGGCTCCGGGTCTCGCGTGTCATCGGGCGCGCTCATTTCAGGGCCGGATATCGCCCTGACGCGGAAGGAAGTACGCTCTTGCAGGTCGTCGCAGGATAACAGGAAAAAAATGCCTGGAGCAAGTAGTTTCCGTGCGGCCGTCAGTTCCTGCCGAATCGGGGGTTGACGACGTTGTTGAAGATCGACCCGAACGTGTACGACAGGCCAATCGAGAACTCCACCTCGTACCCGCTCTGCAGCTCACGCACGCGCAGCAGCACCTCTTCCGGCGTGGCGCCCCGCTGGGGCAGCGAGATCTGATCGCGGATGCGCGAGGCGCTGCCGCCGATGTCGAGCGACAGGCCTCGCACGAGGCGCAGGCTCACCTCGCCGTCGAACTCCAGCCGCGACAGGCTGAGGTCGTGCAGGTACTGCGACCACTCGATGCTCGACTCGACCGTCCCCCACGGCTGACGCTGCATCAGCGTCGCCGACACCTGGTGCCGCGGCCGCGTCTCGCGGAGGCGGTCGAAGAGCGTGACCTCGTTGTAGCGCGCGTGCATGGCACCGACGCCATACTCGAACCGCAGCTGACGCGTGGCGTACTCGGCATACGGAAACAGGTTGTATTCGATGGCCTGCAGCACCTGCGTGCTCAGCTCGACGTTGCCGAACGTCGACGACTGCACGTCGCTGTCGAGCCCGATCGACCAGTGATTGCCGAGCGATCTGGCGACGAACAACCGCGCCGCGCGCTCGCGGCGCGTCACTTCCACGCGCCGCACGACATCGTCGTCGTCATCGATCTCGAAACGCTCGGTTTCGGACTCGACGTCCGCGCGGAAGTTCACCAGCCAGTCGCGCGTGATGCGGTCGGCCTCGACGCTGACTTCCCACATGGTTTCCCGACTCTTCTCCTCGGCCTGAATCGCGCCTTCACCGCCAACCTCGAACACCCAGAAGTTCCACCGATCGTCGCCGTCGGCCACGGCGCGATCCTGTTCGGGCGCGTCGACGTCGACCTGGAAGCCCTGCGGCATGCCCTCGCGCGCGGCGATGTTCAGCAGGCCGACCTGCATCGTGCTGAGCACGGTCCGCCGCTGACCGTCCTCGGGCTCTCCCGGCAGCGTGATCGCGCGCAGTGAGAAGTCGATCCCCGCATGCCGGCCGGCGCCGACGAACCGCAGTGTGCGCTCGGTACCGCCCGCGCCGGTCTGCACGGCGCTGCCAAGCACCTGCAGATCGGCGTCCTGAGGCTGACGCACGAAGTCCACCCACGCGATCTCGTCGCGTACGAAGTCCTCGAAACAGTTGCAGGCGTCGATGTAGACGCGCAGGCGCGCGCCCGGCGCGGCCGCGACGACCGACGGCTCTGATGCCGGCTGCCCCAATGCGTCGGTACTTGCGGTCATCACGACCGCAAGCGCACAGACGAGAGTCCTGACGAGAAGACGTGTGCACATGCCGGGCGTGTTGTAGCACCGGCGCGGTGAAGTGCCTGTGAAGTGTTGCTTCACCGGCGCTTCATTGCCGCGCACGCTACAATGACCGGAGTTTCTGAGTCCTGTTTTCATGGTCTCCGCATCGGCCCGCATCGCTCTCGTCGCCGGCCTGCTGTGCACGGGCGCGCTCGCCGCCCGCCAGCATGCCTGGACCATCACTTTCGACGACGACCGTGCGGACCATCCGCCGGCGGGCTTCACGCTCGCCGCCATGCGTCAATCCGACGCCGGCCGCTGGCTCGTGCAGCGCACCGGCCACGACGGCTACCTCGTGCATCGCGCCGATCCTTCCGCGCCAGGATTCGCGCTGGCCGTCTCCAATCGCACGGCGCCCGATGATCTGTCGCTGTCGGCGCGGCTCAAGTTCATCGGCACCTCGCGTGTCGGTGGCCTGATCTGGCGGTATCGCGACGACCAGAACTACTACGCGCTGCTGCTCGATCTCAATCGCGGGGTGCTGTCGATCTATCGCATCACGGCCGGCAACCGTATTCAGCTCGACACGCACGACGATCTCGAGCTCGATCCGGAGGCCTGGCACGCCCTCAAGGTCGTGCACGTCGGCAACGACATCCGTGTCATGCTCGGCGGCGTGCGCGTCTTCGACGAATACGACCGCCGTTCCGATCGGCGGCCGGACGGCCCGGGCCGCGTCGGCGTGGTCGCCACCGGCGCCTCTGAAATCTGTTTCGACGACGTGAGCGTCGACGAACCCAAGCGGAGCCACCGGTGAGACTGCTGGTCGTCGAAGACGAGCCGGATCTGCGCCGCAGCCTCGTGCGGTCACTCGCCGACGAGCAGTTCGCCGTCGACGAATCGCCTGACGGCGACGACGCGCTGTTCCGCGCGCTCGAGGTCGACTACGACGCGATCGTGCTCGACCTGATGCTGCCGCTGCGCTCGGGCGAGTCGGTCCTCGAGGGCATCCGCAAGGCGGGCCGGACAACGCCGGTACTGCTGCTCACGGCGCGCGACACGATTGCCGACCGCGTGCGCGGCCTCAATCACGGCGCCGACGACTACCTCACCAAGCCGTTCGTCATCGACGAGCTGGTGGCGCGGCTTCGCGCACTCATCCGCCGTGCGCAGCAGCAGCCGTCGCCCGTCATCATCATCGGATCGTTGCGCATCGATCTCGTGCGCCGGCGTGTGTACCGCGACGACGTGGAGGTGCCGCTGACGGGACGCGAGTTCGGCATCCTCGAGCAGCTCGTCCGTCACCGCGGCCGCATCCTCACGCGCACGACGTTGTCCGAGCACCTCTACAACGACGCCAGCGAGGTCATGTCCAACGCCATCGACGTCCACGTCGCCGCCATCCGGCGGAAGCTCGGGCCGGCGCTCATCGAAACGCGCCGCGGGCAGGGCTATCTGATCGATGCGTGAATCGCTGCGCGCCAGGCTGCTGCTCTGGCACGTGGCCACCGGCGCCCTCATCATCTTCGCCTTCGGCGCATCCGTCACGTTCCTCACCTGGCACACCCGGATTGCCGCCGTCGATGCCAGCCTCGTCGCACGCGCCGCGCAACTCGAGGCCGCGGTGCGCCCGGCCGACGATGGGCAGATCGATCTGATCCTCGGGCCCGAGCTGCGACAGACCGACCCGTCCGGCGTGTACCACTTCATCTGGACGCACGATGGCGTCCTCATGGATCGATCGACACTCGATCTGCCGGTGCCTGAACCGGCAGGCGACGGCCTCCGTTTCGAGGCTGGCCATCGCGAACGTTATTCGACCGCCGCCTCGGGCGTGCGCCTGCTCGTTGGTCTCGACCTCGCGGATCTGCGCGCCGATGTCTGGTCGCTCGCCCTCAGGCTGCTGCTCACCGGCGCGGCCATTCTCGTGGTGTCGGTGGCCGGAGGGTGGTGGTTCACCGGACGTGCGCTCGCGCCGCTCGATCGCATCAATCGCACGGCGAGGCGCATGAGCGACGGCGACCTGGCCGCGCGCATTCCGGCTGAGGCCGTCGATACCGAGGTCGGCCAGGTGGTCGACGCGCTCAACAGCGCCTTCGATCGCCTGCACGGCGCCATCGAACGCCAGCGTCGTTTCACCGCCGACGCGTCACACGAACTGCGCACGCCGCTGGCCACCATCTCGGCTGAAGTGCAGTGGGCCCTGGCGCGCGAGCGGTCAGCGGACGAACTTCGCGGATCGCTCGAAGTGTCGGCACGGGCCGCCGGGCGGATGCAGTCGGTCATCGAGCGCCTGCTGTTCCTGGCACGAGGAGAGGCGGTGACCGAACGGCCGTCGCCCGTGCGCCTGGACGACCTGGCCCGCGAAGCGCTCGAACACGTGCGCGCGCTGGCGTTCGCCGCGGGCCTGACCGTGACGACCGACGTCACCCCTGTCACCATCCAGGCCGATCGCGAGCGGCTGCTCGAGGCCGTCACGCACGTCCTGACCAACGCGATTCGCTACAACCTGCCGGGCGGGACCGTCCACGTGACGGTCGGGACCGAGGACGGACGGGCGACGCTCCAGGTCCGCGACTCCGGCATCGGCATCGGCCCGGACGATCTGCCGCACGTCTTCGAGGCATTCTTCCGCGGCGATCCGGCACGCAGTCGCGATACCGGCGGCGCGGGGCTCGGGCTCGCAGTCGCCCGCTCCGTGGTCGAACAGCACGGGGGAACGATTGCGTGTACGAGTGCGCCCGGCAACGGCACCACAATCGAGATGTCCTGGCCAATGGGCGCCTGACGGGCTTCAGGCTGGCTTCATGGAGCTCCACTACCCTCGACAGGTTGCGCGTCGACGCAATTTGCGCGGGCCGCGCCAACACTCACCCAGCGCCCGTCGTATTGCAGACGAAACCCGATTCGAAGAGGACAGATTCATGTTCACACGACGCGAATGGCTCACGCTGACGGCCGGTGCCGGCGCAGCGTTCTCTCTCCATCCCGAAACACTGCTGGCGCTTCAGGCGCAGCCGGTCATCCGCCGGGCTATTCCCTCGAGCGGCGAGGAGATTCCGGTGATTGGCCTCGGCAGTTCGGCCACGTTCTCGGCAATCGCTCGCTCGGAAGACCTGGCGGCCATCCGCGGCGTCCTCGAGACGCTCGTCAAGGAAGGCGGCACGGTGTTCGATACGGCGCCGGGCTACGGCGCCTCCGAAGAGGTCGCCGGACGTGTGGCGGCCGAAGCCGGGCTGACGAACCGGATCTTCTGGGCCACCAAGGTCAACGTCGCCGGCCGCGGCAACGCGCAGGCCGATCCGGCTGCGGCACGCGCGCAGATCGAGACGTCGTTCACCCGTATCAAGAAGAACCCGATCGACCTGATCCAGGTGCACAACCTGGGCGACGTGCCAACGCAGCTCGCCATTCTCAAGGAGCTGAAGCAGCAGGGACGCGTCAAGTACATCGGCGTCACGTCGACGAGCGAAAACCAGTATCCGCAGCTCGAGCAGATCATGCGGAACGAGCCCATCGACTTCATCGGTGTGGACTACGCGGTCGACAACCGCGAAGCGGAAGAGCGCATCCTCCCGGCCGCGCGCGAGCGGAAGATCGGCGTGCTCATCTACGCGCCGTTCGGCCGGACGCGACTCTGGAACCGTGTCGGCGATCGACCGGTGCCCGAGTGGGCGAAGGAATTCGGCGCCACGACGTGGGGCCAGTTCTTCCTGAAGTTCGTCGCCGCGCACCCGGACGTCACCTGCATCACGCCGGCAACGAGTCGGCCCGCAAACATGGCCGACAACCTCGGCGGCGGCCGTGGCCGGCTGCCCGACGACGCGACGCGCAAGCGGATGATCGCATTCGTCGACGCGCTGCCGCAGGCGTAAGACAGGCGGCGCGGCTGCTGGAATCGGGCCGACACAGGGGTCGGCCCTGCCAACATCGGACCCAACATCGGTCCTTTGGGTCCTGCGGGTGCTGTGGGTCCTTTGGGTGCGTCCCGAGGTGCTTCGGGTGCTTGGGGTCCTTCAGGACCGGGAGCACCAAGAGAACCTCACGACGCACCTGTAGGACCAACAGGACCCACAGGTCCTGAAGGACCAGTACGATCCTTACCGCCTCACGCCGTCAATCCACGCCAGCGCGGCTGCTTCCGCGTCCCGGCCCGCCGCCAGCGCCTCGGGTGTGACCGCGACCTCTTCGTCCGGCACCACCCCCACACCTTCCAGACT
>CAZVHY010000021.1:15349-22031 GCA_964627115.1 uncultured Solibacteraceae bacterium
CCTCGGGTGTGACCGCGACCTCTTCGTCCGGCACCACCCCCACACCTTCCAGACTGCGACCGTCCGACGTCACGAAGTCGCCAACCGCGTACAGCAGCACGTCGCCGTTGGCCAACCGTTCCGTGGCTGCCGGCAGCGCCTGACCCGCTGTCGTCACACCGAAGATACGCGCGCGGCCGATGGCCTGCAGGCCGCCGGCGAAACACTCCGACGCGCTGGCCGTCAACTCGTCCACCAGCACAGCCACCGGTCCGCCGTAGGGCGCCACCGTGCGCCCGTCAGGCGTCGACCGCCGGGGATTCGCACGGAACTCGAGCGCGGCGGCTCGCATCTGCATGCGGCCGAGCACCGCGGGCTCGTCGACGAGATGACCGGCAATGCCACGCATCATGTCCGCGAGCCCGCCGGGATTGCCGCGCAGGTCGATCACCAGACCATCGAACGCGCGAAACTCGTCGACAGCGCGCGCGAACGGCATGGCAATCGACGTCATCCAGATGTTGAAGCGGATGACGCCGACGCGTGTGCCCGACGGTGTCTGGCGCTCGACCGCCTCGAGATGCGCCCTGAGTGGCGGCAGGTTGCCGACGACCACGTCGTCGCCGATCGGCACCACGCGCTCGACGGTCACCTCGCGAGGCGCCGCGCCTGGCGATCGAACGACAAGGCGAACGGGCGATGATGGAGGGCCAGACAACATGCGTGTGATCCGCCGCCATGCGCGGTCCATGCGGCCACGATCGCCGGCATTCGCGCTGTCGACGAGCGACGCCGTGTCGGCGTCGTCGATCTGCAGAATCTCGTCCCCGAGCCGTACTGGGACGCGCGGGTCGCGCACGCGTGTCACGAGCAGCCCTGCCGTGGCGATACGCACGTCGAACGGCGGCGCGCCTGCGCCCAGCAGCCCCTCGTCATCGCCCGACGGCGTCAGCAATGCAAAGTGGGATCGTCCGAGACGGGCGAGCATGTCGCGAATGGCGGCCCGTTGTTCGTCAGCCGACGCAGCGCGCTCCACACGCGGCCGGATCTCCTCTCGTAGCGCATTCCAGTCGAGGCCGCCGAATGTCGGGTCGTAGAACGTATCCGCGATGCGACGCCACACCGCGTCGAACGACGAGAGACCGGACTCGCGCCACTCCTGGACCGCCGTGGCCGTCAGCGGCACGGCAAGCGTGGCTGCCGCGAGCAGGGTCGCCACGCACAGGACGAATCGGGCGCGGGTCACTGTGGCGGCAGCAGTGCAGCAACTTCAGCGGGCAGCGCGAACGTCGAGTCGGGGACCTGATCGTACTGACACGACGTCAACGTCACGACCTGTTCGAACCCGAGCACGTGCTGCACGAACGTGGTGGCCTGCAGGAGATTTCCAAACTTCTGATAGTTCCTGAAGATGTTGACGGCCGAGACGATGCCCTGCGGTGTCGCGCGCGACGCTTCGGATCCGATCTGCAACCCGGTCTCGATGTCGAAGTACTCGATCTGTTCGCGCCCCGTTTTGAACACCACACGGATGCGCCATGCCGGCCGGTCGTCGAAGGTCGTGCGATCGAGCGTCGTCATGTCGCGGATGCGATCCGTGCCGTGCAGGGGCGCATCGAACCAGGCGTCCTCGGCGGCTTCCTCGAGCTGCCGTCCGGCCAGCACTTCCGGTCCGGACAACGGATTGACGGTCCAGCCCACCGATCCGTCGTACCCGTTCTCGATCCGTCCCACGCCCGGGACCGTCACGCGGTAGAGCATGCGCGCCGGCCGGGCCGTGAACAGCTCGAGTGCGGCGACGATGCCCTGAGCGGGAATCTCGAGACGGCCGCGGGCGTGCATCGACTGCACCGCCCGAACCGCGTCCGCGCCGCCGATGGCCTCGATGTGGCGCGCCACGATCGTCTCAGCAGCCGGCAGCGCGTCGACCGCCGTCGCCTGCGCGGCCACCGGCGTGGCGGCGGCCACGCACACGGCCAGCGCCCAGGCACCGGCCACGTTCCTCATTGTCTGGTGCAGCATCCCGGGTGATTTTAGCGCTCCATCACCGCACCCGCGCGATGTAAGCTGGAGCGCACCGGCACAGCCATGCTCAAGGGAACCCGCTCCGGCGTTGTCACGCGCATCCAGCCCATCTCGATTCACGGGCAGGTGTCACTCGATGTGTTCTGGACGGATCCGGAAGATCCCGAGTCCGAAATCCGGCACGCGCGCGTGGGCGACGAGGCGGTGCCGCGGAACCTCTCGCCGGGCGACCGCATCACGCTCCACTACCTGATGGGCAGCGTCACGCGCATCGAGCGCTGAGTCCGGGCTGCCACGCGTCGATGACGACGCCGTGGACAAAAAAAGGCCCGCCGAAGCGGGCCTTCACGAGTGGCCTGGCTCCCCAGCTCTTCACGGCACCTGCCGTGAATTCAGACCACCCGCGATTGAACAGAGAGCAATCTGCGTGCCGGGTCTTGTTCAGGCACGAAGTGCCCCAGGAGCCGCGTGCACCGGCTTCTACGCGTCGACATGATGCGACGACTCGGCGGCCGGGTCGCCTTTCTACACATCATGGGTGTCAGACTTCCACTTGTATGAACGTCAGACCATCGCGCCTTCGGGATACTGCAGGGCGAGTCGCAGCTCCTTGGTGAGCTGCTCGACGGTAGATCCCGTTCGCTTCCACGCGCCGTCGGTCTCGAAGCGCAGGTCGCCGATGCGGCGTCCCCAGGGCGCAATGACGCGGCCGATGGCGCGGAAATCGGCACGGTCGGCGTGCTGCTGGTCGAGGTGCCGGACGATCTCCGGTGTCACGCGGATGAACGCGCGCAGCGCGGCCGCGCTCTTGACGCTGTACTTGCGCCCGTTCCATGCGGCACCGAAGACGACAGATACCTGCTTGAAGTAGTTGACGAAGAAGCGCGTGGCCTCGTCGCGGAACTCCGCGCCCCGCCGGCCGGACCCGAACGCGTCGGTCGTGAACAACCGTTTCAATTCCTGCGCGAGCGGGGCCTGCGCCACGCGGCCGTGCCCGACGCCGAGCAGCTTGATTTCGCCGTGCAACGGCGATTCCTCGCGCTCGCT
Organism: uncultured Solibacteraceae bacterium; assembly: GCA_964627115.1. GTDB lineage: Bacteria > Acidobacteriota > Vicinamibacteria > Vicinamibacterales > SCN-69-37 > SCN-69-37. Next base: position 18,401 of record CAZVHY010000021.1, read on the forward strand.
GAGCGCACGGACGACATCGTGCGCCGCCGCCAGATTGTCGTCGCGATACAGCTGGCGTCCCGACAGCGACACGAGGTGCGACGGATTCAGCCGCGTGTGCTTCGCATTGATGGTGACGAACATCTGCACGACGTGGTCTTCGGGGAGCCGATCGAAGATGACGGCCGGCACCGTGAACGTCTCGTCGCGGAACTGGTCCATGCCCGCGTGCAGCGCGAGCAGGCGGTGCTGCCCGTCGATGGCCCGCAGAATGCCCTCGCGCTCGGGAACTTTCAGGATGCCGAGCGAGGGATCGCCGTCGACGGCGTCGAATCGCAACGGTTCGTCGCACGAGATGATGACGGCGCCGGGAATCGAGGGCAGATCGCGCGCCTGCCGGCACTGCTCGTAGTAGGCGACGAGCTCGTCGATCTTGCGGCGGATGATCTGGCGCTGATACGCCTTCTCGTTCGACGCGATCCGCCGCTCGAGCAGATCCCAGCGCACCTTGGACGTCCGGCCGCCGGCGCGCGACGTGGAGCCGCCGCCGTAGTCGAGCACCTCGAATCGCACGAGTTTGTCGATGTCGCGGGCCGTGAGCGACGCCTGGTAGAACTGGACGCCGAATTGCTGCATACGAAGTGCGGCAACGCTGATCATGGGCAGCGGGGTCCTTTCCGGTCCGGGGTAGGGAGCTCCCGGGACACGCCGTGGTGTGCCGGGATTCTATGTGCCAGTCCCGGCGTGCCGCAAGGTGAACGCCGTGCGACGGCGCCGGATCCGGCTTCCGTCACCCGTTCAACCGGGCGGGACAACGCCCGTCAGCAGCGGAACCGTGCTCGGGGTCGACGAACCGCCGGCCGGTTCGTCGGTAATGCTGATGGCGGTCAACGGTCCGGCTTCAGCGGGTAGAAACCGGGTCACGGTGGCCGAGCCGAAGGCATTGGCTTCGAACGTGCCGACGCTGAAGGCAGCCGAACCGGTCAGCGCCCAGAGCTGGAGCGTGCGTCCGGGCGCCAGACCCGGCAGGCCCGACACGTGGAGCACGACGCCACGGCCGATGCCCACGAACGCCCGGCCACTGGCCATGGCCACACTGCCGCCCCGGAGATCAACGCGGACGAGCGAGTCGGCCTCGAGCACGCCCAGCGTGTCGATCAGCCGGTCGGCGTCGTGGCGGGCCACCACCAACTCGGACGACGTCTGCGCCAGTTCGAGCGTGGCCTCTTCGAGGGCGTCATGCGTCTCGCGCAGCTCGATTCGCAGCAGCACCGCATATCCCGCCAGCAGGGCGATCAGAACGAGGCTGGCCACCACAACCAGACCGCGCGGCGCGCGCGATCGTTCATCTGAACTCATGATGTCGACCTCGTGTACGACGCCGCCATGTGCGCCGGCACCAGCCGCAGGCCCCGCGGCCGTCCGAGCCACCAGCGGGCCACGACATACATCGCCGCCATCATCGTCAGGTATCCGATGAAGGCAGCCGGCAGCGACAACGCCTTGTGCAGCGGATAGCTGACGTTGCCATACGCCAGTTCCACGTGTACCCAGTAGACGATGAGCGACGCGCGGCCGAGCACGAGCATCGGATCGGATCCACCGGTGGGGAACCGGAACAGGAGCCGCCCGACGAGCGCCATGGCCAACAGCATCGCACCGATGCGCAGGACGACAATGACACCCTGTGTCGTCCAGTGGTGCGCGACCGGCGGGAGCGGCACGAACGACGAGCCGAGCGTCACGGCGAGCAACACGCCACCCACCACGCCGAAACGGACGAGCACCGCTCGTTCACGCTCCGCCGGCGTCTCGGCCAGCAGACTTCCAGCAAAGGCGCCGGCCAGCACGTAGGCGACCGCCGGGAACAGACTGAAGACGGCATTGCCGTTGACGATGCGGACGTAACCTTCGAGACGCGGGTGCAGCATCGATGGCCACCACCAGTCGTGCGCCCACGGCGTCACGATGAACGCGATGACCAGCGCCGGCACGAGAAACCACCACACACGGGCACGAGCGGTGGTCGCGCGTCCCCACGCGACGGCGGCCATCACCAGGCCGAGTCCGAGCACGTTGAGGATGTCGGGCTTGAGCAGGCCATTCCAGGCCGACGATGGACTGAGCAGAAACGACTGGAACCGGAAGAGGTGCGCCAGCAGGAACACCAGCCAGCCGCGCCGCGCGAGCGCGCGCACGGCATCGGATCGACGGCGGCCTTTGGCCAGCTGCGCCTGTCCGGCCAGCGGCAGCGACAGGCCGGCCAGGAACAGGAACATCGGCGCCGCCCAGCCGGCAAAGAACACGACGACGGCAAACGCCGCGGTATCGCGTCCGGCAGCGGCGTGCCATGCGTCGATCACGTGCCACAGCACCATGCACAGCACGGCCAGGCCGCGCAGCCAGTCGACATACGCGCGTCGTGGCGTGCGAGATGTGGCGGTGTCAGCCATCGCCGGGCTACGCGCCGCCCGTCGCCGCGTCCACGTCCGTGAGCCGGTTCGCGAGGCTGGCGTCGAGCACGGCGCGCAACTCGCGCGGGTCGCGCACGTGGAGTACGCCGGTGTCGTCGACAGCCGACACGTCGCCAAAGCCGTAGTGTGCGACACACACGCGCGCCGGCGCACGGCGCGCCGTCTCGACGTCGACCATCGAGTCGCCGACCATGATCGTCGTGTCCGGCGACGCCCCGGCCGTCTCCATCAGATGGCGCAACGACGACGGATCCGGCTTGCGCGGCCAGCGCCCGTCGCCACCGATCACATCACCAAAGTGATGACGCACCGCAAGGCCGGCGAGCAGGCGCTCGGTGTGACGCTCCGGCTTGTTGGTGAGCACGGCCAGGCTCGCCCTGCCCTCCAGCGCCTCGATCGTCTCGAGGACGCCCGGATACAGCCGTGTGTGGTCGAGGAGATGGTCGTCGTAGATCGAGAGAAAGCGTGTCAGTGCCGTATCCAGATCGGCATCCACGCCGGCGGCCGCGAGCACGCGTCCCACGAGCACGCGCGCGCCCTCGCCCACCATCGCAACGACCTGGTCGACGGTGAGCGGCGATGCGCCGAGGTCGGCCAGCAGCAGGTTGGCGCTCGCGGCCAGATCGAGACGGGAATCGACGAGCGTCCCGTCCAGGTCGAACACAATCAAGGGTGACATCGGCGTGCCTTCAGAACTGGAAATAGATGAAGTCGAGTGATTGGCGGCTGCGCAGCACGATGATGGCCGCCAGCGCCGCGCCGGCGAGCAGCGCCTTGCCGGTCGTACGCCATCCACCCCAGGCGCCCGCGGCCGGTCCGTCCGAGCGCTCGCGCGCAGGTACCACGTACACCGCCCAGATGTCGTGCATCCACAACGGCAACGAATAGCCCATCACGGTCAGGAACAGGTACCCGCCCATCTGGCGATCGGCCATCGTGGTGTTCCAGGGTGACAGTGTCAGATCGCGCCACAGCATGTGCATGTCGGTCTCGCGAAAGATCAGCCAGCCGATGCAGGTCAGCACGAACATCCCCAGCACGCGCGCGGGCTCGAGGACCGCCCAGGCGTCAGGACGCGGCGCGTCCGTCCGTCGTCCTGTCACCAGCCGCGACACGGCAACGAGCGAGCCGTGCCACGCGCCCCACAACACGTAGTTCCAGCTCGCGCCATGCCAGAG
>CAZVHY010000021.1:22131-30566 GCA_964627115.1 uncultured Solibacteraceae bacterium
CGCCAGAAGTCGACCGGCCCCGTGGCCATGTACGGGTGCTTGAAGTTCACCACCAGGTCGAAGCCGAGCCAACGCGCCAGCCCGCGCGCCAGGTCGCTGTACGCGGAGAAGTCAGCGTAGATCTGCATCGCGAACGCGAAGACGCCGGCCCAGAGCACGGTGAATCCCGGTTCAGACAGCGAGAACACCTTGTCGGCAATCAGTCCGACGTTGTCGGCCACGACGAGCTTCTTGAAGAACCCCCACGCGATGAGGAACGTGGCCTCGCGCGCGTCGGGCCACGACCAGGCGCGGCGCCGCTCGACCTGCGGCAACAGGTGTGATGCGCGTTCGATCGGTCCAGCGACCAGTTGCGGGAACAGGCTGACGAACACCGCGAAGTCGAGGAGGTTCCGGCAGGCGGTGATGCGGCCGCGGTAGACGTCAATCGTGTACGACAGCGCCTGGAACGTGTAGAACGAGATACCGACCGGCAGCAGGACGTTCAGCACGGGGATCGACAGGTGCCAGCCGAACGCCGCAAACGCCGCGTGGACGTTCTCGACGAAGAACCCGAAGTATTTGAAGAATCCGAGCAGGCCGAGATTGACGACCAGGCTGGTGGCCAGCCAGCGGCGACGATGTGCCGGCCGCGACTCGATCAACCGCGCCACCGTGTAGTCGGTCAGCGTCGTGGCGACGATGAGCGCGACGAACCACGGGTGGACGTAGCCATAGAACACGTAGCTGGCCGCGACGAGCAGCGCGTTCTGGCCGCGATGTGGCAGCCGCCAGTAGATCGCGGTGACGACCAGGAAGAAGACGACGAAGTCGAGGCTGTGGAAGATCACGGCTCGTCGTACGCCTGCAGCTTCTGCCAGAAGCGCCGCGTATACGGCACGCGGGCCTCGCGCGCCACATGGTCGCCGTCGGCGTAGGGCAACGCGGCCAGTTCGGGATCGTCACGGTCGTCGAAGTACACCGCGCCGCGCGCTTCGACGTACTGCCGAAAGTCCGCGGAGTACCTTGCCAGTGCCAGCGTCTCGACAGGCAGTCCGTCGGGCTGCGCGCGCCGCGCCACGCGAACGAGGCACAGCCTGACGCCTGACTCGCGCGCTTCGTCGACGAAACGCGGCAATACCGAGACCTCGACGAATCGATCGAAGTCCGCGTCGGCGTCGCCGGCCGACGCCATGTCGGCCTGCTGCATGGGCCGCAGGCGCGGCAGGTCGAACGCCGCGTTCACGCGATCGATCAGCCGGTCGGCGCGATCCGCGCCGGCCACCACCCGTGCGGGCCACGCGCCAATCAGCGGCTCGAGCCACTCGCGCGTGCGTTCCACGCGATACAGGCTGTCGATCCATCGGTGCACGACACGGCGTCCCCCGCCGAGGCGCCGTTCGACGATGGCGTTCAGCACGGGCTCGGTGTCGCGAGCCACCTCGTCGAGTCTCGCGCGGTACGGGCCGTCGAGCCGGAACATGACGTCGGTCAAGTTCGTGTCGCGGAAGAACACGACGACCCACCGCGGCCCGACGCCGCTGGCCAGCACGTAGTTGTGGAAGGCCAGATACCAGTACGCCGACCCGGTCGCGTTCTGGAGCAAGGTCGCCGCCCGGCCGCCGCCAACGGCCTCGAGCAGGTCGGGGTCGATCCGCCCGGCCATCGAGTCGCCAATCACGACGAATTTCGGCTGCATGTACTGCAGGTAGGCGATCGAATGGTCGTCGAACGGGCTACGCGGCCGATCGCGTTCCAAGGCGGGTAGATAGCTGGGCTGGCTCGGTGCGCCGGCGCCCGCCTGCCACTCCCCCCACCACCGCCAGCCGAACGGCACAGCCAGCACGATTCCCGCAATCGCCAGCCCCGCCGCTGCCTGGCGCCAGGCCCCTCTCCGACTCACGCGCGGCAGATTAGCAGAACGGCGGTAGCGCAGGCACGGCGCTCGGCGTAGTCTGATAGGGACACGCGCCCGTCTGCGCCCCAGAGCTGCCCATGAAACGACTTCTGCCGGCCGTCCTGTGCCTGCCGCTCCTTGCGACCGTCATCGCCGCCACGCCCGCGGGCCAGCAGGCCGTGTTCCGCAGCGCGGCCACGACGGTCGGCGCGTACGCGACCGTCGTCGACAGCTCCGGCAGGCTCGTGCCGGATCTCCGCGAGGAGCACTTCGAAATCTACGACAACGGCAAGCTCCAGCCGCTCACGCTGTTCAAGAGCGACGTGCAGCCGATCACCGTCGTGGTCATGCTCGATACGAGCGGCAGCATGACCATGAACCTCGAGTTCCTGAAGACGGCCGCCGAGCGGTTCGTGCTGCGGCTGCTGCCGGGCGACGAGGCGCGCATCGGCAGCTTCTCGGACAAGATCCGCCTGATGCCGCAGTTCACCGGCGACCGCGACGCGCTGGTCCGGTACCTCCACAACGACATCCAGTTCGGCAATCCCACCTTCCTCTGGGATGCCATCGACGAGAGCATGGGCGCGCTGACCGGCCGCACGGGACGGCGTGTCGTGCTCGTGTTCACCGACGGCGAGGACGATCGCAGCCAGAAGAACAATTTCGGCGACGTCCTGCGCCGCGCGCAGAACCAGGGGTTCATGGTTTACGCGATCGGGCTCGAAGGATCGGTCCTCGGGCGTCGGACGCGCCCGGATCGCAACCTGCGGCGCCTGGCCGCCGAAACCGGCGGCGGTCACTTCGAACTGCGGCACACGGCAGAGCTCAACTCGACGTTCACGCGTGTCGCCGATGAGCTGCACCGGCAGTACGTGCTGGGCTTCAGTCCCGAGACACTCGACGGCACCGTGCACAAGCTCGAGGTGCGCGTAAAGATGCCGGGCATGACCGTGCGCGCGCGCCAGTCCTACCTGGCGTCGGAAGAAGGCACGGCCGCCGGCCTGGGCGATCTCCCCACGCCGTGAGTGCGGCAGCGCGGGTGTTAAGATCGCCCGCGGTTTTCCGGGTACATCCCTGAGGAGGCACGTGTGATCAAGCGAACCATCATCGCCGGACTGGCCGTTACGGCTGCGATTGGCTGCGGGAATTCGCAGCAGCGGGAGGCCGAACGGGCCGCCGAACAGATTCAGCAGGGCGCCGAGCAGATGCAGCGGGCCGCCGAGCAGATGGCCCAGGGCAGCGCCGAGCAGATGGCCCAGGGCCTCCAGCAGATGACGCAGGGCCTGCAGCAGATGGCCCAGGGCTCGGGCGAGGTTGTCGACTATGAAGTGCTCAAGGGGTTGATGCCGGAAGTCAGCGGCTGGACGCAGAGCGGTGTGCGCGGCGAACAGACCTCGACGCCCATCAACGTGTCGCGCGCCGAAGCGCGCTACAGCCGCGGCGACGGCACCGTCGAGCTCGAGATCATCGACGCGTCGCTCAACCCGATGTTCCTCGCGCCGATGACGATGTTCCTGTCCGCGGGGTTCTCGCAGCGCTCGGACGAAGGCTTCAAGCGATCGGTGAAGATCGGCGAACACCCGGCCATCGAGGAGTGGACCAACGACTCGAAGCGCGGCGAGGTCACCGCCGTCGTCAACAACCGTTTCGTCGTTCAGGCCACGGGCCACGACGTCGACGATCTGGCCGCCGTGCGGCAGATTGTGGACGCGGTCGATCTGTCGAAGCTGGCCAGCCTGAAATAGCGTTGGTGCGCCACCTCCTGTGTGGTGCGACGATCGCCGTCCTGTCGTTGGCCACGCCTGCGCCGGCCGCCGCCGATGACGCACTCGACGCGCAGATTCTGACGGCGTACCGCGCCGCGTACAACCTCGATCACGAAACCGCGCTCGCCGCGGCACGCGACGCGACTCGTCGCTGGCCCGGCGAGTCGCGCGCCCATCGCGCGCTGGCGGGCATCCTCTGGCTGCAGGCGCTGTTTCATCGCGGCGCGGTCACGGTCGACCACTACATGGGCGGCCTGACCGGCTCGACGCTCGACCTGCCCGAACCGCCCGCGCCCATCGCCGCCGAGTTCCGCCACGCGATCGACAGGGCCATCGCGCTCGCCGAGGCGCGCGCCACGAAAACGCCGCGCGATACCGACGCGCTCTACGACGCCGGCGCGGCCTATGGCCTGCACGCGTCGTGGACCGCATCGGTCAACGGGCGGGTGCGGGGCGCGTTCGGGATGGCGCGCCGCGCGTACAACACGCAGGAGCGCGTGCTCGAGCTCGATCCCGCGCGCATCGGGGCCGGCGCCGTTGTCGGCACCTATCGGTATGCGGTGGCGGGACTCGGGCTGGCGTCGCGGATGGTCGCGTACCTCGCGGGATTCGGCGGCGACAAGGCGCGCGGCATTGCGCTGCTCGAAGCCGCGATGGCGCCCGCGAGCGAAAGCCGTTTCGAAGCGCGCACGGCACTCGTGCTCATCTACAGCCGGGAAGGACGGCACGACGACGCCTTCCGGCTGCTCACCACGATGTCCACCGAGTTTCCCGCCAATCGCGTGCTCGTGCTCGAGCGTGGCGCCGCGGCGATCCGCGCGGGCCGGCCGCGCGATGCCGACGCCATCCTGTCGGGCGGCATCGCCCGACTCGACAGCGACACCCGTCGCCGGCTGCCGGGAGAACGCGCCGTGTGGTTCTATCGCCGCGCGCTGGCGCGACTGGCGCTTCATCGATCGGCCGACGCCGCGCGCGACCTGGAGACCGCTCTGCAGAGCGACCCCGAGCCCTGGATCCGCGGCCGCGTGGAACTGACGCTCGGCAAGGTCGCCGATGTCGAAGGCCGCCGGGCCGACGCCCTCGCTCTCTACCGGCGGGCGCGCGACACCGCGCACGCGGCCAGCGATCCCGTGGCCGGCGCCGAGGCCAGGCGGCTCATGGCCCGTCCATTCGTGCTTTCGCGGGTCTTCACGCCGCTGCCCGGGCACCCGCTCGCGGATGGTCTCGATGGGCACCGACGGGAACCTGCTCTCGTATAAGTAGAGAGGCAATGGCCAAACGACGGACCTGGCTCTGGATCATCGGAGGCGTCGCCGCCGCGGGTTTCCTGGCACTCGTGGCGGTGGCCGGGGCCGGCGTGTACTTCGTGTCCCGGCACGTCGAGTCGGCGGCCTCGACGGCAGCGGAGGCGGCGCGGGAGCTCGACAGCGTCACGGCAGGCTTCGCCGACCGCCGCGCGCTCTACGAGCTCGACGCCAACGAGCACCCTCAGCTCACGGCTCCCCTGTCATCGCTGCCCACATCGCCTCACACGCCCTCGGCGCTCATGGTGCTGGCGTGGGATCCCGAAAAGGAACGGGTCATCCGGCTGTCGCTGCCGTTCTGGCTGCTGCGCTTCGGACCGGATCGCATGCAGGCGTCGCGTCGCGAGCGGGGCTTCGACGTGCACGCGCTCGAGCTCGACATCGACGAGCTGGAACGCATCGGCCCGGTGCTCGTCCTCGACTACCGGAATCAGGACGGTGTCCGTGTCCTCCTCTGGACGAAATAGCGGTTGAACGCGCCGATGCGCGCGTGTTGGACCGAACGGCGATCGTGGCCTGCCTCTTGCACAACGGCTCGCCCAGGAGGTCGCCAATGTTCCGACGCCATCTCATCTGGGTTCTCGCACTTGCCACTCTCACGCCTGCCGTCGCGTCAGCGCAGTGGGGCCCGCAGTCACAGTACAGCCAGGCGCGCACGGCGCCGGGCTACGACCAGGGTTATGAACGCGGGCTGCGCGCCGGTGGCGACGACCTGCGGCGGCGCTCGGCGTTCAACTTCTCGATTCACGTCGACTTCCGCCGCGGCGACCTCGGGTATCGCGCGCAGTTCGGCAACCGCGATCGCTATCGCAGCGAGTTCCAGCGTGGATTCGAGGCGGGGTATCGCGCGAGCTACTACGACAACCGTGGTGGATACGGCGGTGGCACGTGGGGTCCGGGCCGCGCCGTCGGACGAGTCGACGTGGCCGCGCAGCAGGGCTACAGCGACGGTTACGAGGCCGGCGTGAACGACGCGCGCGGGCGGCGTCAGTTCGATCCGGTTGGCGAGCGTCGATACCGCAGCGCGGATCGTGGCTACAACCGGAGCTACGGTCCCAAGCCGCAATACCAGGCCAACTACCGCTCGGGCTTCGTGAACGGCTACGAAGCCGGATACCGGACGGTGGCCGGCCAATACAATCGGCGCTGGTAGACGGCGTTCCGTCGGAAGCCACACGCGGGCCGCGTCACCGTCAGTGACGCGGCCCGTGCTGTATCTGAGGCCGACGCGAAGACGCGACGGCGACCTCCGGGCTCACTTCGAGAACGGCTGCGGCCTGGGCGTCGCGTCGTTCGACGGCGGCAGCATCGGCAGCGTGAAGCTGGGCTGGTCGCCGGTCAGCGTCTTCAGGAACGCGACGATCCGGGCGTTTTCATCGCTCGTGAATCGTCTGCCGAGCTGGATGCGCCCCATGATCTCGACCGCCTCGGTCAGGGTGTTGGCCGCTCCATCATGGAAATACGGATAGGTCAGCTCGACGTTGCGCAGTGTCGGCACCTTGAAGCTGAAGCGATCGGCATCCTCGCCGGCCGCAGTGGGCGCGCAGCCGATATGACCGTTGTCATATCGACGGTGACGTGCGCGTGCGCCCGCGTGCAGGGAACATGGATGCCCGCCCCGCCCGCGCGAGCAGGCACGGGGGCCCGCCCGCGTCGGGGCTGCTGCAGCGGTGCGGCCGCCGCGGCTAGACCAGCCGCTCGAGCGCCAGGTCCGTGACGAACAGCACGCCGCGCTCGACGAAACAACCGAACCGGCCGGGCCGGTCCGTCTCGACCGTGGCGTCGATCGGCGTCATCCCCTTCCATGACGCCGTCACCTTGCGGCCGCGGACCTCGAGCGTCAGCCGATACGCAAGGTTGTAGCCGATGTTGAACCACGCAGGCTGGAGCAGCGACGGCGCGCCGCCGGCCACGTCCTGGCGCAGGTACACCTTGCCCGACGCCGAGTAGCGCGGCGTCACCACCGCCTCCACTCCACCGCGGCCATTGGCGCCAGCCAACGCGAATCCACCGGCCGCATCACCCGACGCCATCACCATCGACATCGTCAGACGCGCGTCGCGCAGGTCGGCCGTGTCGATCACGACACCGGCACGCCCGAGGCGAGACGACAACCGCAGGTGGCCATCGGCCACGCGCGCAGCCACGTCGTCGCCAACAACGGTCAGCTTCTCGATCGGCATCAGCGAGTTGCCGCCGATGGTCAGGTACCGGTCGGACTCGGCGCCCTGCTTGCCGGCGGCAAAACCCGCGGACACGAACTCGTCGAACGGGAAGTGCTGCGAGTGCTGCACCACGACCACACGACCGTCGCGGTAGAGGTGCAGCATGTGATAGCTGAACGGCGTCTCGACGTTCGATGCGCGGACGAGCACCGGCACGCCAGCCAGGAACGACAGGTTGTTGCGGTGCCAGTGTCCGCACACCATCCCCTTGACCGAGGGATTTGCGGCCACGAGTTCCTCGAGCGCCGATCGATCACCCCAGTCCGACGGCGGCACGTGCGCGAACAGCAGCACGTGCTCCTGCGACGCCGCCGCCTCGGCCAGATTGCGACGCAACCACTCGATCTGCGGCGGATCGATGCCGTAGACGTTCCCGTACGCGTCACCCTGTCCGTAGCGGCGATCGCCGTTGGGCGTCATCGAGTTCAACGTCAGCATGCGCCAGCCCGGCAGCGCGTGCTTCTGGAAGGGCGACCCGAACCGCGCGGTCCACGACGCGAGCTGATCGTGACTGCGGTACGGTGCCTCGTGCGTCTCGTGATTGCCAATCATCGGGATGGCCGGGTGTGTCAGGCGCCCGATGAAGTCGGCACGAAACGCGTCCTGCTTCTCGAACTCCGACAGCGGCGGAAAGAACGCGCCACCCGCGCTGATCACGTCGCCACCGTGGATCGACACGTCCGGCCTGGCGGCGTTCAGCAGGTCCGCCAGGTCCGGCATGCGTCGTTCCGTGCTCGATGTAATCTGCGCGCCGCCTCCCCAGTTCTCGGGATGATTCGGCCAGTAGTGATGGTCGGTCACGAACGCGACACGCGCGGCCGCGCCCGGAGGCACCCACTCGGATCGATAGACCGGTGTGCCGGGTGATAGCGCTGGTTGCTGCGCAACCGCGGCCTCGGCCGCTGCCGCGCGGCCGAAGACCGATGCGGGCAGGAACGATGCGCCAAGCGCCGCCGCCCCTCCCCGCTTGAGCAGCGTGCGACGCCCGAATGTGTTGGAGCTCGCCATGGTCGTCTGTGCCTCGTCCTCAGAAGTAGAGCTTCACGCTGAGCTGCATGCGACGCGCGTTGGTGCCGCCGCGCAGACTCTGGATTCGGCCGAAGTCCACCGAGTTGATGTTCGTCACGGGATTGCCCAGCGTGGTGGTGTTGGTCAGGTTGTAGACCTCGGCACGCATTTGCGCCTTGACGTTCGTCGACACCTGGACGTCCTTGAACACCGAGAAATCCACGTTCCGCAGCGCCTGCGTCCGCGTGTTCGGCAG
>CAZVHY010000021.1:30666-33314 GCA_964627115.1 uncultured Solibacteraceae bacterium
GCGGCCGCAAAGGCGTTCGACCCGTTGCCCAGGTTGTTGTCCTTCAGGCTGGAAAACGTGTAGGCCAGGCTCATCGCCACGCCGTTGGTCATGCGTCGTTCGAGGCGCGTGGTGGCCGCGTGATAGTTCGACTTCGCCCAGTTGGCCAGACCGGTCGCCGCGGTGAACTGCGGGAACGTGTCGAGCAGTGACGCCCGCGGCACGCGCGCGGCGGCGAGCGATCCGGTGGTGATGATCCCGAAGAACGGATTCGGCACCTGCTCCTGCAGCGCCGACCCGAGCGCACGCGCCGACTCCGGGAGGTAGTCGTAGGTGCGCGTGGCGGGCAGGTTCCGGCCGAGGTTGCCCATGTAGCCGAAGACCAGCGCCCAGCTTCCCCAGAGCTCCTGCTGGAAGTCCGCGTTCCACTGCTGCGACCGCCCGCGCGACAGCGACCGCGACTCGCCCACGACATTGGTACCTAGACCGGTGAGCGGCCCGAGCGCACTTCCCGTCGGCTCGACGATCCCCTGCGGAAACGGATGGCTGAGGCTGCCGGCCGGTGTCAGACCGCCATCGGTCGACGCCACGTACGCCGTGGCCGTTGAAAATCCCGTGGCCGCCAGGTTGATGTACACCCCCGTCGTCGGCAGATGGAAGTACCCGTACGAGGCGCGGACCACCGTCTTCGAAAACACCTGATAGGCGAACCCGACGCGCGGTGAGAAGTTGTCCCACTCGGGCTCCCGGATGCCGCGCGACAATCCGTTCGTGCCCGGGTAGACGAGACCACCGGTGAGCGTCACGCCATCGACCACGGTGGTGACGTTCGGATCGAAGTTACTGAGCGCGTTGTTCTCGTCGTAGGTCGGCGCCTCGTACTCCCAGCGCAGCCCGAGGTTGAGCGTGAGCCGCGGGTTGACCTTCCAGTCGTCCTGCACGAACACGCCGAAGAAGTTCGTGCGATAGGCCGGCAGCGGGAACCGCGGGATGTTGCCGGCCGAGGGATAGCCGAGCATGAACGACGCGAAGCCGTGCCCGGCCGTGGCGGCCGCGTTCGGGTTCGGCCCGTTGGTGAACGCGCGATTGAAGGTGAAGTTGAACGCGCCGCCCTGCACGCTGTCCCACTCGTAGCGTCGGAACTCGGCGCCGGTCTTGAACGTGTGCCGGCCGGTGAGCTTCGTGAGCGCCGCGGCGGCCGTGTACGACCGGTTCGTCTGCCCGGCCGGGTCGCCGCCAGGCATGCCAATCGTCGAGACGTCGCCGGTGGCAAACGACGGGTACGTCCGGATCTGGACGAGATCGTTGACGTAGGCCGGCAGGCCGATCTGCGTCACGTCGTACCCGAGGCTGCGCGGGATCCGGTCGATGCCGAACGTGTTCCGGCCCACGCGCGCTTCGATGAACAGGTCGGCCCGGGGCGCATCGGAATAGTTCAACACCCAGCTCGATCGGGGGTAGCCACCGGGCGACTGGGTGATCTCCGCAGGCCCGGCGCCGAAGTACTCCGGGTTGACGAGATGGGTCTTGTCGACCGTGTAGCGCCCGAACACACGGCGCGCAGGCGTCAGGTAGTGGTCGATGCGCAGACCGCCGAGATCCTTCTTCGTGATGGCCGATCCTTCGCCGAGGAAGTTCGACGCGCCGGTGAACGCCGCGCCGGCGTTGTTCGGCAGCGGAAACACGTTGGCCACGGCCACGGCCACCGGGTTCAGGCGATCCCGTGGAATCACGTTGCCCGGAAACGGATCGCGAATGAACTGGCCGGGCACGTCCGGATTGGGTCGTGTGGTCAGCGGATCGTAGACGACCAGCAGCCGGCCGTTCGCATCGAACGTCTGCGAGAAGTCGCCGGCGCGCTGGAGCGGCGTCGGCACCGTGAAGAACTGGCGCGCGGCCGTCGACTGGCGCACGCCCTCCCAGTTGGCGAAGAAGAACGTGCGGTCGCGCACGATCCGGCCGCCGAGCGTGGCCCCGTACTGATGGAAGCTGAAGTCCGCCGTCGGCACATTCGATCGTTTGCTGAAGAAGTCGTTCGACGTCAGCGCGTCGTTCCGGAAGAACTCCCAGAGCGATCCGGCATATCGGTTCGTGCCGCTCTTGGAGAGGATGTTGATGATGCCGCCGCCGGTGCGCCCGAACTCGGCCGGCGCGCCGCGCGTGACAATGCGGAACTCGGCCGTGGCGTCGGCCGACAGCGTGATCTGCGTGCCGCCCGACGTGTGGTTCTCGGCGGAGATGCCGTCGACCATCACGTTGTTCACCGATGGCGACCCGCCCGAGATCGAGATCTGGTTCTGGCCAAACGACGACAGGGCCAGCTCAGACCCGCTGACGGGCCGCACGCCGGGCACCAGTCCCGCCAGCGCCATCGTGTTGCGCCCGATCAGCGGCATGTCGAGGACACGCTGCGCCGAGATGACCGTGCTCTGCGTCGTCGTTTCGGTGTCGAGCGTCGGGGCCGTGGCCGTGACGCTCACCACCTCGGTGCTGTCGGCCAGTTGGAGCTGGGCATCGAGGCGGAGCACCTGCGCGTCGCTCAGTTGCAGGTTGCCGCGCGTCACCGGACGGAAGCCGGGGAGCTCGACCGTCACCGAATAGGTGCCCTGGCTGAGCAGGGCCACCGTGTAGTACCCCTCGGTGTTCGTGACGGCCGTGCGCACGACGCC
>CAZVHY010000022.1:0-11177 GCA_964627115.1 uncultured Solibacteraceae bacterium
ATCGCATTGGCCATCGTGAACGCGACCTCCTGCACGGCCGTCGCGCCCGCTTCGCGGATGTGGTACCCGCTGATCGAGATCGTGTTCCAGCCCGGCAACTCGCGTTCGCACCACGCGAACATGTCGGTGACGATGCGCAGGGAGGGGCGCGGGGGGTAGATGTAGGTGCCGCGCGCGACGTACTCCTTGAGGATGTCGTTCTGCACCGTGCCCGACAGCCGCGCGAGGTCGACGCCCCGGCGCCTGGCCAGCGCGACGTACATCGCCAGCAGGATGATGGCCGTCGCGTTGATCGTCATCGACGTGGACACGCGGTCGAGCGGGATGCCGGCAAACAGCCGGTCCATGTCGTCGATCGAGTCGATGGCCACACCCACGCGCCCGACCTCGCCGGCCGCCAGCGCGTGGTCCGAGTCGTAGCCCATCTGCGTGGGCAGGTCGAACGCCACGCTCAGGCCGGTGACGCCCTGCGAGAGCAGATAGCGATACCTGGCGTTGGACTCGTCAGCAGTGCCGAAGCCGGCGTACTGGCGCATCGTCCAGAGCCGGCTGCGGTACATCGTCGGTTGAATGCCGCGCGTGTAGGGGAAGACGCCGGGGTAGAGGTCGCCATCCTCACGGGCGTGCGCGAGGCTGCCCGGTCTGGCGAAGGGGTCGGACACGCCAGCATTGTGAATCACACTATTGGTGTTTGACACCCCCGGACGCGTATTTCTACAATGCCGGCAAGTTCATCCGTGGTCGACACCAGCTTCCCGTTCCGCACGTTCCCCGGCCTCCACGACTCGACAGGTCACTCGGCGTATCTCTGCGTGGATCAGCCTCCTGCGCCTGCCCTCCTGCACGGCGCAGAACGGAGGTTCTCATGGATTCCCTCATGAACCAGTTGGCTCGAGAGATGTCCGACGCCATTGCGTCGGTCGTGGCCAAGGATCCGGCCATCGAAGCGTGCCGCGAGAAGGCCCGGGCCGCGGGGCTCGACATGCGCGTGTCGCTCGAGACGGTGATTGGATTTGCGGATCGGTCGACCGGCGGGAAGAGCAGCGGGAAGGTCCGCCAGTCGCCGCGCACCACCTTCGAGATGAGCGCGAACGACCGGCGGTTTCTGAAGTCCCTCCGGATCTCGTCGGACGAGACGGCCGAGAAGGAAGTCGAGTAGTTACTTCTTCGTCTGGCTCGCGACCGCTTCGGCCGCGCGCTTCGCCGCTTCCGGATCGCCCAGGTAGTAGCTCCGGATCGGCTTCAGCTGTTCATCGAGTTCGTACACCAGCGGGATGCCCGTCGGGATGTTGAGCTCGATGATGTCCGCGTCTGAAATCCCGTCCAGATACTTCACGAGCGCGCGCAGGCTGTTGCCGTGCGCGGCAATCAGCACGCGCCGGCCGGCCTTCACTTCCGGCGCAATCGTGTCCGTCCAGTAGGGGATGAACCGCGCGATCGTTTCCTTCAGCGACTCGGTGGCCGGCAGGTCCGCTTCGCTCAGCCCGGCGTAACGCGGGTCGTGCCCCGGGTGACGCGGATCCTCCCGGTCGAGGGGCGGGGGCGGCGTGTCGAAGCTGCGGCGCCAGATCTTCGTCTGCTCCTCGCCGTGTTTCGCGGCCGTCTCCGCCTTGTTCAGACCCTGCAACGCCCCGTAGTGTCGCTCGTTGAGCCGCCAGCTCTTTGTGACCGGAATCCAGAGCTGGTCGAGCTGGTCGAGCGCAATCCAGCACGTGCGCAGCGCCCGCTTGAGCACGGACGTGAAGGCGATGTCGAAGACGTAGCCTTCCTTGCGCAGCAGTTCGCCGGCAGCCTTCGCTTCGCCGAGCCCCTTTTCGCTGAGATCGACGTCGGTCCAGCCGGTGAACCGGTTCTCGTGATTCCAGGTGCTTTCGCCGTGACGGAGTAGAACGACTTTGTACATGGTGCCCCTACGACAACTGCTTGATGGCCGCCTTGCCCGCGTACTTCGCCGCGCTGCCGAGGGCGGCTTCGATGCGGAGCAGCTGGTTGTACTTGGCCGTGCGATCCGATCGGCTGGCCGAGCCTGTCTTGATCTGACCGGCGCAGGTGGCCACGGCGAGATCCGCAATCGTCGTGTCTTCGGTTTCGCCCGAGCGGTGCGAGATGACGCTCGCGTATCCGGCCTGGCGGGCCATCTCGACGGCTGCGAGCGTCTCGCTGACCGATCCAATCTGGTTCAGCTTGACGAGCAGCGCGTTGCCGACCTTCTTCTCGATGCCCTGCTTCAGAATCGACGGGTTGGTGACGAACACGTCGTCGCCCACCAGCTGTACGCGAGCGCCGAGCGCGGCGGTGAGTTTCTGCCAGCCGGGCCAGTCGCCCTCGGCCAGGCCGTCTTCGATGGAGAGAATCGGGTACTGGCGCGTCCAGTCCTCGTAGAGCGCAATCATGTCGTCGCTCGACTTGACGCCTTCGCCCGACTTCTTCAGGTCGTACACTTTCGTGTCTTCGTTGAAGAACTCGCTCGACGCCACGTCGAGCGCCACGTACATGTCCTTGCCCGGCGTGTACCCGGCCGCTTCCACGGCCTGGAGCACGACCTCGACCGCGTCGCGGTTCGACTTCAGGTTCGGGGCGAACCCGCCCTCGTCGCCGACGCCGGTGCTCAGGCCGCGCTTCTTCAGCAGGCCGCGCAGCGCGTGGAACGTCTCGACGCCGGACCGCAGCGCGTCCGAGAACGAGGACGCGCCCACCGGCATGACCATGAACTCCTGGAAGTCGACGTTGCTGTCGGCGTGTGCGCCGCCGTTGAGGATGTTCATCATCGGCACGGGCAGCAGCGGTCCACCGGCGCGCGCCTCGGCGGGCACGAGCGAGGCGAGATGTTCGTAGAGCGGCTGACCCTTGCCGGCCGCCACGGCCCGCGCCAGCGCCATCGAGACGCCGAGAATGGCGTTGGCGCCGAGGCGTCCGAGGTTCGGCGTGCCGTCGAGCGCGATCATCTTCGCGTCGATGGCGCCCTGGTCGGCCGGCTGACCCGCAAGCGCCGCCGCGATCTCGCCGTTGATGTGCGCCACCGCCTTCTGCACACCCTTGCCGAGGTAGCGCCCCTTGTCGCCGTCGCGCAGCTCCAGGGCCTCGCGCGTGCCGGTCGAGGCGCCCGACGGCACCGCCGCGCGGCCGGTGGCGCCCGAGTCCAGCGTCACGTCTACTTCAACGGTCGGGTTGCCGCGCGAGTCGATGATCTCGCGTCCCTGAATGCTGCGGATCGTCACGTGAGAATCTCCTGAGAGGCCCGGGGATGGCCCGGGAAATTGGCGGAACAGGCCGGATTGCGTGCTGGGGTGACCCCCGAAAACGGGAATGATATCACCCGATCTCCTGTTACCATAGACCCCGATCCGAGTGCCGCCACCGACGTGAGGCCGTCCCCCCACGCATTCCGTCGAGAGGGTTTTATGCCCCGCTGCGTTCCCGTCCTCGCCGCGCTTCTCTGCTCCCTTGCGCTGTCCGACGACGTCCTGGCCCAGACGGCCGACCCGCCGCAGCCCGTTGGCGCGCAGGCGGCGGCCGGCCTCGTCTCGGGCGTGGTTGGCGTGGTCACCGACGACGCAGGGGCTGGCATCAGCGGCGTCAGTGTCCTGGCCATGGGAGCCACGCTGGCGGTGGTCCGCACGGACGTCTCCGGCCGGTTCCGGCTCGAACTCGCGCCCGGGCCCTACATCCTGCGTGCGACACGCGACGGCTACGTCTCGACCTATCGCGAGGCCGTGCAGATTCGGAGCGATGCGCCGCTGACGCGGAGCATCACCCTGCTCAGGGCCGCCGACGCGGCTGGCGACGTCGTCCTGGCGTCGATGACGCAGGTCATCGACATCGAACCCGCTGATGCGGCCGTTGCCGAGTCGCCGCGGTCGACCGCGGTGCCGAGCGACGTGTCGTGGCGGCTGCGCCATCTCCCGCGTACGGCCCTGCGCGATCAGGCGGCGGCCTGGGATCGTGAAGAGTCGCTCGCCGTGGCCGCGATGCGCGATCCGTTCACGTTCGCGGACTTCAACGCGCAGGTCGACTTCATCACCACGAGTGCGCTGGCGGCGTCGGGTGAACTGCCCACCGGCGACTGGCCGCGCGGCGTGGCGTATGTCGTTGTTGGGGCGCCGGTCGGCGGTCATGGGGACTGGAGCGTGCGCGCCTCGGTGGCCAGCGGCGAGGCGTCGGCCTGGACGTTGACGGGCGAATACGTGTCGCGCGCCGACCAGCCGCACGCCTACCGTGCCGGCGTGTCCTACAGCGCGCAGACGCTGACCGATCCGACGATGCGCTACTCGCTGGCGGCCATCGACACGGTGCGCCGCGTGGGCGGCGTGCACGCGTCCGATCGCTGGACGGTTGGTGGCGGACTCGAAGTCGACGCGCGGCTGCGTATCGACCGCTACGAGTACCTGGTCGATCCAACGCTCGTCAGCGCGCACCTGGGACTGCGCCAGCAGGTGGCGCCCCGTGTCTTCCTCGTGGCCGCCACCTCGCCGCACAGGATTGCGCCGGGCGCCGATCAGTTCACGCCGCCGGTGTCGACCGGCGTGTGGCTGCCGCCGGAGCGCACGTTCTCCGCGCTGGGAAGCACAGCGCTGCGGTCGCAGCGCGTGGCGTCGTATGAAGCCGGCGCCGACACGGTAATCGGGCGCCTGTCGGGCGAGGGGGACGACGTCACCCTGCGCGTTCGCCGTTTCCGCGAGGAGTCGGCGAACCAGATCGCCACGGTGTTCGGGCTCGATGAGGCGAGCCAGGTGGGGCACTACTACATCGCGTCGCCGGGCGACGTGGCGATTGATGGCTGGCTCGTCGGGATTGCCGGACGGTTCGGCGCCCACGTGCACGCCGCGGTCGACTACCGCGCCACGCGCGCCGACTGGGTCCGTGGCGAGTCGCGGTTCCTGCTGCGGCGTGCCGAGCGTTCGGCGGCCCGCAGCGGATTCGAGCAATTGCACGACGTGACCGCGACGTTCGATGCCACGGTTCCGTCCACGTCCACGAGCGTGAACGCGGCGGTGCGCGTCAACTCGGGGTTCAGCTCCCAGGCCGCGGCGATGCCCGGCCTCGGCGCGAGGTTTGCCGTCGAGGTCCGCCAGCAGCTGCCGGGACGCCCGCTCGGACGCGGCGAGTTGAACCTGCTGGTGTCGGCCCGCACGCTGCTCCACGAGTTCGACGTGGTGGGCGCTTTCTACAACGAACTGCTGACCGTGGCGCCGCCCGTGCGGCTGACGTGCGGCCTGCAGATGCGCTTCTGATGCGGATGCCGTCGTGCTGACTTCGCCTGCTCCGGGGCGGCTCCGGCCGCTCGTTCGCGTGGCGCTGCCGGTCATGGTGGCGGCGGTACTGGTGTCGTTCGCCGTCATCAACATCGCGGTGGTCAAGACCTGGGAAGGCCAGGTCGAAGACGGCGTGTTGTGGCGGCAGGAAGGCACCAACGTCGTTGCGGTCGAGGTGGCGCGCAACCATGCGGGCGCGCGCGCCGGCGTGGAGTCGCGCGACGTTCTGCTCGCGGTCGACGGCATCGAGGTCACCACCGTCGCGCAGGTCTGGCAGCACTTCAGCGCCGCGGCGCCTGGCCGGCCGCTGACCTACGTCGTGCAGCGCGCGGCGTCGGAAGTGCCGCTCGCGCTGACGCTGCAGCCGTCGCCGGTCGTCCACCAGGCGCTCTACTATTCGCTCGCACTCGTCGGCATTCTTGCCGTCATCGTTGGCGCATCCGTGCGGCTGCGGCGCCCGCACGACCAGGCCACGCTGCACTTCTTCTGGCTCACCGTCGCGTTCTTCGGCGCGCTGGCGTTCACGGCCAGCGGCCGCTACGACCGTATCGACTACGTCTTCGACTGGGCCGACGTCGTGGCGCGGCTCCTGCTGCCGCCGCTCTTCCTGCACTTCGCCCTCGTCTTCCCGGATCGGCCCAACGCGTGGGTGCGGACCGTGGCCGGCAAGGTGTGTCTCGTGCTGGCGTACGTGCCTGCCGCGGCCATCGGTCTCACGCGCGTCGCGGCCATGCGCGGCGCGTTTACCGACGACACGCTGTCGTCCGTCCTCGGCTGGACCGAGACGACGGCCTACGCGTATCTCGCGGCGTGTCTGCTCGCTGGCCTCGTGCTGATGACCACCGCGCTGCGGCGGCTGCGGTCGGTGACCGCGCAGCGCCAGCTGCGGTGGATCGTGTGGGGATCGGCGGTCGGCGCGCTGCCGTTCGTCCTGTTCTACGTGCTGCCGCTGCTGGCCGGCACGTCGTTGCCCTACTCGGAATACACGGCCGTGCTGCTCGGCTGCGTGCCGCTGTCGTTCGCGTCGGCGCTCGTGCGCTACCGGCTGATGGACATCGAGGTCATCATCAAGAAGGGCCTCGTCGTCGCTGCCGTGGTCCTGCTGCTGGCGGCGATCTACAACGGCACGCTGATTCTCGTCAGCATGGTGCTGGCCACCGATAACGATTCGGGCAGTTTCTGGGCGCTGCTCGCCACGCTCATCGTCGCGCTCGTGGCGCCAACGCTCTGGACGTCGATTCAGAATGCGCTCGATCGTCTGTACTACCGGGATCGGTACGACTACCGCCGCGCGCTGGTCTCGTTCGCGCGAGAGCTGAACAGCGACCTCGATCTCGATCGGCTCAGCACGCGGCTGGTCGAGCGCGTGCGCGAGACGCTCGGCGTCGATCGCATCGCCCTCTTCCTGTCGTCGGGCGCGTCGGCGTCGCCGCGTTTCCGGCCCTTCACGACGTCTGGCTTCGACACCCCGTTCGATCGCGCGGTCGAATCATCGTCGACGCTCGGCGCCCGGCTGGCGACGGGGCAGACCGTGGTGCTCGACGACCCGGTGGCGACCAGGCGGCTGCCGCCGCACGAGACTGCAGCGTGGCGCGAGGCCGGCTTCAACGGGTTCGTGCCGTGCGTGTCGAGCGACGTCACGATTGCCGTCATCGCCTTCGGCCACCGGCCGCACGGCGAGCCGCTCAACAGCGAGGACATCGCGCTGCTCGGTGCGGTGGCGGCGCAGGCCGCGACGGCGCTCGAGAACGCGCGCCTCTACAACGAGCTGAGCGCCAAGGCCGCCGAGATCGAGCGGCTCCGTCAGTTCGGCGACAGCGTCGTCGAATCGCTCAGCGACGGCCTGGTGGTCGTGGATCTCGACGACCACGTGCTGCTGTGGAACCGGCGCATGGAAACGCTCGTCGGCGCCGATCGCGCGCAGGCCATCGGCCGGGATCTCGCGGATCTGTTCAGCCGATCGTTCGTCGAAGGACTCCATGGGGCGCGGCGGGAGTCGCCCTCGGGCGCCACGATGTACCGCGTGCCGCTCGACATCGGCGCGGGCGACGACCGCAGGAACCTGCTCGTGAACACGGCCATCGCGCCGTTCCAGACCACCGACGACGTGCAGGCCGGCTGGATCATCGTCATCGAGGACGTCACCGATCGCGCGAACCTCGAGGAGCAGTTGCGGCTGTCGGAGAAGATGGCCGCCATCGGCCTGCTTGCCGCCGGCGTGGCGCACGAGGTGAACACGCCGCTCACCGGCATCTCGAGCTTCACGCAGATGCTGCTCGATCGCGCGGCGCCCGAGGACCCCGACACGCAGCTGCTCGAGAAGATCGAGCAGCAGACGTTCCGCGCGGCGAAGATCGTCAACAGCCTGCTCAACCTGTCGCGGCCGTCGGGCGGCGAGATGCGCGTCATCGATCTCAATGTCGCCATCTCGGACGTCCTGTCGCTGCTCGAGCACCAGTTCCGCACGCACCGCGTGCAGGTGCGGCGTCACCTCGAGGGGCCGGCCGTGCTCGTGCACGGCGTCGAGTACAAGCTGCAGCAGGTGTTCCTCAACCTGTTCCTGAACGCGCGCGATGCAATGCCACGCGGCGGCTGGCTGTCGGTCACCACCGCCATCAGCGGCCACGAAGCCCTCGTCGAGGTGGCCGACACCGGTATCGGCATCCCGTCCGAACACCTCGCGCGCATCTACGATCCGTTCTTCACGACGAAGGCCGAAGGGCGTGGCACCGGCCTCGGGCTGTCGGTCACCTACGGCATCGTCCAGGAGCACGGTGGTACGCTGACCTGCGAAAGCGATCCCCAGCAGGGGACACGCTTCCGTCTCGTGATGCCACTGGCCGACACGGCGGCCGTGGCCGTGATCGAGCCGGACGTGACCGACATCGCCAGTGCCACGCGCGCCTGACGTCCGGCCGCTCCCGCTTCCCGTCACTCGAAATGTCCGATACCCAGTTCAGCGTCCTCATCATCGACGACGAAGAAATCATCCGCGAGGCCCTCGAGGCGCTGCTGTCGGCGCAGGGATATCGCGTGCGCACGGCCGCGACCGGCGGCGAGGGGATCGACCGGCTCGGCGACGGCCCGGTCGATGTCGTGTTGCTCGATCTCATGCTGCCCGATCGCAACGGTCTCGAGGTGCTCGAGGAGATCCGGCGCATCGACGAAGAACTGCCGGTCGTGATGATCACGGCGTTCGGCACCATCGAGAGCGCCATTGCCGCCACCAAGCAGGGCGCGTTTCACTACTTCACGAAGCCGTTCAAGAATGATGAGGTCCTGGTCGTACTGCGCAACGCCGTCGAGCGGCGGCGCCTGGTCGACGAGAACAAGGCGCTGCGCGACCAGCTGCAGTCGGACTCGCACCGCTTCGACGATCTGATTGGCGGCAGCCGCGCCATCAAGACCGTGTACGACCTCATCACGAGGGCCGCACCCAGCCGAGCCACGGTGCTGATCCAGGGCGAGAGCGGCACCGGCAAGGAGCTGGTGGCACGCGCGTTCCATCGGCGATCGGCGCGCGCCGACAAGCCGTTCGTCACCGTCAACTCCGGCAACCTGCCACCGGATCTGCTCGAATCGCTGCTCTTCGGACACGTGAAAGGCGCGTTCACCGGCGCGGTGGTCCCGAAAAAGGGACTCTTCGAGGTGGCCGACAAGGGCACGATCTTCTTCGACGAGATCGGCAACGTCCCGCTCGAGACGCAGGCGAAGCTGCTGCGTGTCATCCAGGAACGCGAGTTCATGCGGCTCGGCGGCGTCGACACCATCAAGGTCGACGTGCGCATCATCGCCGCGACCAACGCCGACCTGAAGGCCCTGACGAAAGACGGACGCTTCCGCGAGGACCTCTTCTACCGGCTCAACGTGATTCTCGTGAAACTGCCGCCGCTGCGCGATCGGAAGGACGACATTCCGCTGCTCGTGCAGCACTTCCTCGACAAGTTCACCGAGGAGAGCCGCAAGCTGTCGATGGTCGTCACGCCGGAGGCGATGGACCGGCTCGCGGCCTACGACTGGCCGGGCAACATCCGCGAGCTCGAGAACGTCATCGAGCGCGCCGTCGTGCTGTGCGGCGATCGGGAGATTGGCGTGGACCTGATCCCCGACCACGTTGGCGAGGGGACGCCGGTCGAGGTGCCGGACGTGGTCATTCCCACCGACGGCATTCACTTCCGCGAGGTGATGATCGGGCACGAGCGTCGCTATATCGAGGCGGCGCTCGACGCGGCCGGCGGCGTGCAGAAGCGCGCGGCCGAGCTCCTGCACATCAAGCCGACGACGCTCAACGAGATGATCAAGCGCTACGACATCCTGCCGCGACGCCGCAAAGGACCGGGGGATGTGAGGGACGAGGGGGAGATCTACGAGGAGTAGATCTTCAGGTGCAACAGGTGTGACGGGTGCGACGGGCGACAGGAACCTGAGGGGCGCGCCAACGTTCGTTCAAAATGGAGCCCCGGGTCTTCAGACCCGGGGGGCACGCTACTTCCTCTGTCCCCGCCCCCGCCTGTCGCTCCGGCCTCGATCAGAACGTCCTCCGCGCGCCCGCGGATCCCGTCCCTCGCGCCGCGGCTCGCTGCCTCGCTCGCGTCCCCCCTCGCGCCGCGCGTCGCCCGTGCGTTCACGTGGCGTGTCGCGCTGGCGATCGCTGCGCGGCTCGGCGTCGCGGTCGCGCGTCGCAGGCCTGAGCAGGCGCGCGAACATGCGTTCGTACTTGCCGAGGATTGTGCTCCACTTGTAGTGGCGGTTCACGTAGGCCTTGCCGTTGTGGCCCATTGCCGCACGCAGCGCGTGGTCGCGCATCAGCAGCTTCAACGCCTCGGTGAACTCCCAGCGGTCCTCGTAATAGAGTCCCGCGTTGCTCTGCCGGCAATGTTCGACGAGCACCTCAGAGCGTGCGTTGGCGAGCACCGGTGTGCCCACGGCAAAGGCCTCGAGAGCCAGCAGTGACAGGCTTTCGTACGGCGACGGCACCACGACCACCGTTGCCGCTTCGAGCGCGTGCAGTCTCTCGTCGTCGGGCAGCAGCCCGGCGAAGCGGACGCGCGGGTCCTCGGGCAGCGGCATGAGCTTCGTGCCCATCAGGGCCAGCGTGGCGTCGCCCCCGTCGTTCACGTAGTGCTGGAAATACTCGAGCAGTTCCTCGCAGCCCTTGCCGCGGTCGATCCGGCCGCCGTAGAGGACGAACGGCGTGTGGATGCGGTGGCGCCGGCGGAAGGTATTGGCCGGGCCCTCCAGGTGTGCGGCCAGCGTCTCGCGGCTCGGCGGGGCAACCTTCTCGCGATCGCCGGTATCGGTGATGGCTTCGCCTTCAGGCAGATCGACGCCACAGCCGACCACGTCCTCCACGAGCGTGCGCAGCTCGAACTGCGACGACACGAACCGCCGTTCCGCTTCGGTGTTCCAGACGATGCCGGCTGCGGCGGAGAAGACGTCGCGATAGATGCCGAGGTGGATGGCCGGTTCGTCGTGAGCTGTCGGCACGAGCAGGCTCTTGGACGGCGCCACGCGGATGCCGGTGACCGTTGGCGCGTACAGATAGGTGAAGAAGATCAGGGCGTCGTACTGGTGATGGTGGCGCTCGAGGTACTCGGTGAGCGCGGGCATCCACGGTCCCTGGCGCCGCAGCCACTCCATCTCGTCGGCGTAGCTGTGCTGCGACGCGAAGACGCGGTCCGAGAAGCGGTTGAAGCTCTCGATGTCGCGCGTCTGCGTCGTCGGGAAGCGGCGGACCGTCACGCCACGGACGCGGTCGCTGCCCTCGGGGTACTCGTTCTGCCACGTGATGTAGTCGCGCGCGCAACTGGTCAGCACGTCCACCTGATGACGTTCCGCCAGTCGCTCGGCGATCAGCCGGCAGTGGTACTCGGATCCGCCCAGGATCTCGGTGCCGTAGCGTTGAACGATGAATGCGATCTTCAC
>CAZVHY010000022.1:11277-29999 GCA_964627115.1 uncultured Solibacteraceae bacterium
CGATCGTAGACGAGCGCGCCGAGCAGTTCGGCCGCGAATTCGAGATCCTTCGGCGTGAAACACACGCCCGCGCCGCCGAGCGTCTCCGGGACGGCCGCCGCGCCATAGGCGAGCACCGGCACGTCGGTGGCCATGGCTTCCACGAGCGGCACACAGAACCCTTCGTGTTCGCTGAGCGAGACGTACGCGTGTGCGTTCCGATAGTACGCGCCGAGCTCGGCGTCGCTGGCCGGGCCGGGAAACCAGAAGCGGTCCGACAGCATCTGGTACTCGGCAATCAGCCCGCGCACCGCGTCGTAGTAGCGCGGCACCGCGTCGTACCGGCCGACGAAGATGAAGCGATAGTACACGTCGACGTAGCGCTTGTACTGTTCCGCGAGGCGGATGTGGTCCTCGATCTTCTTGTTCGGCGCAATCCGGCCGACGAAGAGGATGTTCACCAGGCCGTCCTGCAGCATGCGCTCGAGCGCGGGGACCGGCCCTGCGTTCGTCAACCGTGTCGTGTCGACGACGAGCGGCAGGACACCGGTGGGATCGAAACCGAAGTCCTCCAGCTCCTGGCGGTTGTACTCGGACACCCCGAGCGCCAGGTCGACGCGGTCGACGAGCGTCTCGAGCTCCCGGCGTCCGCGTGCGGTCAGCGCCGCGAGGCCCGCGTCGAACGGCGCGAAGAACGATGGCGGCGTGACGTTGTGATAGCAGATGACGCGCGTGCCCGGCAGCGTGGCGAGCGCGGCGGTCATCGGCGACGGCATGGCGAAGTGCAGGATCGTCACGTCGCCGGCGCGTGAGTCCACGTGGCCCCACGGTCGCACGTCGCCGGCCAGGGCATCGTCGATCGTCAGCGCAAAGAGATCGGACTGGTGACCCGCGCGGCGGATGACGTCGCGGAGCGCGAGTGCGTTGTCGCCGACGGCGTCGCCCTTGTGGGCGGCCGGCACCCACTGATTGACGATCATCGGCGATGTCCCAGGTCGGCCACCGTGCCGGCGTCTGGCGGCAGCGGCAACGCACGGTAGGCGGCGGGCCGCGTCTGACGAATCGCCTCGAGATCGTCGGCCAGCCGGAACTGGCGCCAGAAATCGGGATCGACGGCCGCGGCCGGCACGCGCGGGCCCGAGAGGACCTCGGCGACGAAGCCGCGCACGAGCTTCGGGAAGTCGCGCGCGAGCAGACGCGCGAGCGCGGCGTCCTGCGCGGCCAGAATCGTGTCGTCCTGTGCGGCGCTCGCCAGCGTGGCGTGCATCAGCGACGCGACGCGACGCGGATCGGTCGTGTCGTACAGCACACCGCCGCCGTCCATTGTGGCCGGCACCGCCGTCGCCGCGTACGCCATGACCGGCACGCGCTTGTGGAACGCTTCCATCAGCGGCACGCAGAACCCTTCGTGCTCGCTCGCGCAGAGAAAGAGATCCGCGACGTCGTAAAGCGCAGTCAGTTCTTCGTTCGTGACCTGTCCGAGGATGTGCACGTCGTGCACGCCGAGGTCAGCGATGAGCGTGTGCAGCTGCGCGAGGTACGTGTCGAAACCGCCATACGAACCGGCGAGGATCAGACGCGTCTTCCTGTTGTAGCGCGTCTGATACGCGTGCACGTACCGGATCAGGTTGTCGGGCCGCTTGTTCGGAATCACCCGGCCGACGAAGAGGATGTTCGTCCACTCATCGTCGAACGCGTCGTCGATGCGGCTGTCGGGCGTGGTGGCGAGATGGGTGAAGTCGGGCACGACCGGCAGCACACCGGTACGCGGAAACCCGAGCGCTTCGAGCTCCTGTCGATTGAACTCCGAGTCGCCGAGCGCCAGATCGCACCGCGACCGGTACGGCAGCAGTTCGCGTCGCCCGTGGTAACACTGGCGCACGAGTTGATCGTGAACGCCGAGGAAATAGTCCGGCGGCGTGATGTTGTGGTAGATGAGCATCATCCGGCACGGCAGGGCGAACGCCGTGCGCGACGCTCGCGATCCGAGCGAAAAGTGATGGATGAGCAGATCCTCGGCCGTCAGTTCGCCGACCACGTCGCGGTAGTCGACCGTCAGGTCCTCCAGCCGCGGATCGGCGGTCTCGACGATGATGTCGGACTGGTAGCCGGCAGCCCGGAGCGCGCGGGTGATGCCAAGCACTTCGTTGCCGATCGCGTCGCCATAGCCGAGCGTGGCCAGGATTTGGTGCACGCGCGGCCGTGCGCTGCTGTTGCTCACGATCGCACCGCCCCGGCTGGCGCCGCGGCCACCACGTCGGCGGCGGGCGGCAGGTTACGCGTGCGGCGCGCGAAGAAGCCGGGCATTGGCTCCACGGCCGGCGCCGGTTCCTTGGCCAGGCGCCTGAACATCTCCAGGTACTTCTGTTCGATGACCGGCCAGCTGTAATGGCGCCGGAAGAACTCGCGCCCGTTGCGGCCGAGAATTGCGCCGAGCGGACCCGACGCCTCGAGGTGGAAGAGCGCTTCGTCGAACTCGTCGAACGAGTCGTAGTAGAGCCCGGCGTTGCTGCGCAGGCACTGACCCTTGAGGACGTCGCACTTCGCGTTGGCGAGGACCGGCTTGCCGAGCGCCCATGCCTCGAGCGCCACCATCGACAGGCTCTCGTACTGCGACGGCATGATCAGCAGATCGGCCGCGGCAAGCGCGTCGAACTTGTCCTCGTCGCTCAGGAACCCCAGGTGCCGGACGCGCGGGTGTTTCGGGATGTCGATCACGCTCGAGCCGATGAGCAGCAGATCGAGTCCGTTCGGCCGCCCGGCGGCGTAGCGCTGGAAGTGCGAGAACATCTCGGGACAGCCCTTGTTCTCGTCGATGCGGCCGATGTAGAGCGCGAACGGCCGCCGCACCTGATACTTGCGCCGGAAGCGGCCCGGCTGCGACTTCTCGGGAATGTCCGAACCGACACCCACCACCACTCCCGGGCCCTGGCGTCCGCTGACGTGTTCGATCAGCGCGCGTTCCTCCGGCGAGTTGTACATGAGCGCCCGCGCCATGCGGAACACCGGACCGAACAGCGAGACGCCGAGCGCGGGATCGCGCTCGGCTGTCGGGACGAGTACGGCCTTGCCCGGCACGGCGCGACAGCCGTGCCACGCGTGGTAGTAGCGATAGCTGAAGAAGACGAAGTAGTCGAACGCGCCGGCCTGTTCCCGGATGTGGCGTACGAGTTCGGGGCTCGCCGGGCCTTCGCTGTCGAGCCAGCGCAGTTCATCGGCCACCGAGTGCGTGCGTTCGAAGACCACACGCGACAGTGCGCCGAAGGTGTCCGGATCGCGTGGATGCGCGACAGGGAAGCGGCGGACGCGCACCCGGTTCACGGTCTGTTCGCCCGGCGGCAGTTCGTTCTTCCAGGTGATGTAGTCGCGCGCGCACGTCGTCAGCACCTCGACCGTGGCGTGCCGGGCGAGACGTTCGGCGATGTACCGCGCGTGCAGTTCGGCGCCGCCATTGATGTCGGCGCCGTACCGCTGCACAACGATCGCGATCTTCACGATTCCGGGGAGTCCTGGGAATCCGCGTCAGCCGCGCCCTGGCCGGCGTCGTCATCGCCCTGATCGGCATCGGCATCGCCGGGGCGGTCGGTCCACGTCTGGCCCTGCGCATCGGCCATCGTGCTTCCGGGCCGGCGTCGCCGGCGCCGGCGGCGGCGACGCCGTTCGCCGTTGGCGTCGGTGTCCGACGCGTCGGGCGAGGCGGCCGCATCAGCGGGGGCGGCGGCACCTGGCGCCGCCACCGGTCGCGGCGTGCGGTACTGCACCACGCCCTCGAGCGCCTTCGAGCGGCGCTCGTCGAAATCCACACGGCTCGACAGCGATTCGACACGCATCCGCAGGTTGTGCACCTCGATGCCGAGCCGCGTCACCTCGAGCGTCATGTTGTGCAGCAGCTCGTAGGACAGCATCTCGCGCTCTTCGACACGCCGCAGCCGCTGTTCGGCCTGCGTGTTGATCTGCGACTGCAGGTTCAGCGCGGTCGTGATGCGATCGGGATTGAAGAAGAGCTTCAGCAGCGGCCGGAACAGGCTGCGGAACGCCCGGAGCAGGCCCCGATGCGTTTCGAACATCGTGTCCGCCTCGAACTGATAGTTGGGCGGGGCGGGGCTGGCGTCGAACTTCTGACGATAGTGCTGGACGAGGTCGGAGCGGAGGCCGCGCGGGTCGAGGAATTTCTCGAGCTTCACCGTCGCCAGCTGCTCGATCTCGGCTTCGGTGTAGTCGACGCCGCGTTTCTCTCGGATCCGCGTGCGGATCTGCCGCATGATCTGCTCGACGTCCACCGCTTCGGAACGCACGTTGAGGTCGGACATAGATAAGTAGCTTTCGGGGTCAGCCGCCAGGCGTCAGGCGGGGGCCGTAGACCAACAACACGACGGCGATGCTCCACAGGGCGACACAGGCCAGGAGCGGCCTGTCCGACAGCAGGATCTCCGATGGATCGCCGCCCTCGGATCGCCGGTGCACCAGATAGAGATACCGGAAAATTCCGTACAGGGGAAACGGGAGCGTCCAGATGAGCCGGTCGGTGTGGAACCGCGCGACTGTCTCCGGATCGATCGTGTAGAGCGCATAGGCCAGCAGCGTCGAGGCCGTGACCACGTTCACCATCTGGTCCAGCAGCTCCGGGCTGTATTCGGCGAGGATGGGCCGGTGATGGCGGGCGCCGCCGGCCAGCGCCACCAGTTCCGCCCGTCGCTTGCTCAATGCCAGGAACAGCGCGCCGAGCAGGACGAGCAGGAGCAACCAGTGGCTCATGGCCACGCCGACCGCTGCCGCGCCGCCCCACGTGCGCAGCACGAAGCCGAGCGCCAAGGTCAGCACGTCGAGAATCACGAGGTGCTTCAGCCAGACCGAGTACAGCACCAGCATGACGACGTAAGCCAGGCCGATCGTGCCGAACTCGGTCGACAGCCGGAAGGCGACCGCGAGTGACACGACCGCGAGCACCGCCGCGAATGTCGCCGCCGTGCGAACCGACAGCGCGCCCGAGGCAATGGGCCGCCGCGATTTCGTCGGGTGCAGGCGATCGGCGTCCCGATCCCGGATGTCGTTGACCAGGTACACGACACCGGACAGCAGGCAGAACACCGCGAACGCGACCAGCGCGTCGGCGACGGCCGCTGGATCGAGCAGACGTTCCCCGAAAATGAGCCCCGCGAGGACGATGAGGTTCTTCGTCCACTGGCGGGGCCGCAGGGCCAGCACCAGCGACCAGAACAGGGGGCGATCGGCGGTACGTCCACCGTCCGGATTCGGGAATGCCGAGGGGGCGGAGGACACGGACGTCGAACTGCCGGGGCGGGAGAACCCGCCCGCGGCCGTCTATCTGTCGAAGCTCTTCAGGGCGTCGGCTTCGTTGTCGAACGTTTCGAAGACGGTCAGCAGCTTCGTGATCGACAGCAGATCCTCGATGCGCTTCGTGAGGTTCACCAGCTTGAGCTGGCCACCCTGCCGGCTGACGGTCGTGTAGGTGCGCACGACTTCGCCGAGGCCCGCGCTGTCGATATACGGCACGCCCTCGAGGTTCAGCAGGATCTGGCGGCGGTTCTGAAGGGTGAGCGAGTTGATCTTGTCCTTGAGAGCTTCATCACCTTCGCCGAGCGTGATCTTGCCCTTCAGGTCGAGAATCGTCACATCGCCGACGACTCGTTCCTCGATCTGCATGCGAAACTCCTTGCGGTACGGCCGTCCCGGCCGCCGCCGCCGAATCGTGTCTGCCGGACTCGGGATCACGTCGGTCCCGCCCAACGCCCCGGCCACGTCTCTGAACACGGGAAAATCGCCACAAGTCTAGGAGGTTGCGGCGTTTTCTACAAGGGCTGATGCGAAAAAAGCCACGAGGGTGCGCGAACCGTGCACCCTCGTGGCTTCGTTGGTCGACTACCGACTACCGACTACCGACTACCGGTGGACGGTAGCCGGTGGCCGGTTGTCGAGGTTCAATCCGTTTCCCGACGCTGCTTCTTGCGGGAGCGCTTGCGCGCCAGCGCCTGTTTGGCGCGACGCTTGTCGCCGGGCTTGAGGTAGAACGAGTGTTTCTTGATGTCCTTGATGATGTCTTCCTGCTGCACTTTCCGCTTGAAGCGGCGCAGGGCACTTTCGATCGACTCGCCTTCCTGAATTTTGACTTCTGCCACGGTGATACACCCCCTTTCCGCTCGGGATCCTGACCGAGAGCGTCTGTCGCCCTGAGGTCAGCACGGTAGCGTAACACGCCCGGCAGGTCGCGGTTGCCCGCGATTTCCCCGAACCTCGTGAACCTCACGTTAGAATCGTCCGCGTGAAAATCCTGGTGTTGGGGGCAGGGGGGCGCGAGCACGCGCTGACGTGGCGGCTGGTCCGGGATCCGGACGTCACCGAGGTCATCGCCGCGCCCGGCAATCCCGGCATGGCGGCCATCGTGCGGACGGCGTCGGTCGCCCTCTCGAGCCCGGCCGCCGTGGTCGATCTGGCCAGGGCCGAGCGCGTGGACCTGACGGTTGTCGGCCCGGAAGCCCCTCTGGAACTTGGACTTGCGGACGAATTTCGCCGCGCCGGGTTGCCGATTGTCGGCCCCGGGCGACTCGGGGCCGCGCTCGAGTGCTCCAAGGTCCACTCGAAGCGCTTCATGGCCGCGCACGGCATTCCTACGGCCCGATTCGCGGTGTGCGATACCGCTGAGTCCGCCCTGGCCGAGATTGCTGCTCACCCGTTCGACCGGTCTGTTGTCGTCAAAGCCGACGGCCTGGCCGCCGGAAAGGGCGTCGTGATTGCCTCGACGCGCGCCGAGGCCGAAGACGCCATTCGCGCCGCCATGGTGGACCGCGCGTTTGGCGATGCGGGAACCAGGATCGTCATCGAGGAGTGCCTCGAAGGCCCCGAGGTGTCCGCCTTCTATCTCTGCGACGGCCAGCGCGCCATCGCGCTCTCGACCGCGCAGGATCACAAGCGCATCTTCGATGACGACCGTGGGCCGAACACAGGCGGCATGGGCGCGTTCTCACCCAGTCCGCTCGCGACGCGCGAGCTCGAGACGTTTACGATGTCGCGCGTGGTCGAGCCCGTGCTCGCCGGCATGCGGGAGGCGGGCGAGCCGTACGTCGGCTTCCTCTACGTGAGCCTCATGCTGACGGCTGACGGACCACAGGTGATCGAGTTCAACGTGCGATTCGGCGATCCCGAGGCGCAGGTGGTGCTGCCGCGCGTCGAGGGGCCGTTCGCGCGCACGCTGCTGGCCGCGGCCACCGGGCAACTCGACGCCGCACCGCTGGCCTGGTCCGACGATCGCTGCGTGGGTGTCGTGCTCGCATCGCGCGGCTATCCGGCGTCGGCCGAGTCCGGGCAGATCATTCGCGGGCTCGACGACATCACAACAGACGATGCTGTCGTCTTTCACGCGGGGACGCGGACCGACGATGGTGCTGTGGTCACCGCGGGCGGGCGTGTGCTCACCGTGGTGGGACGTGCGCCCACGTTCGAGGCGGCCATGGCCGCGGCATATCGTGGGGTCGAGAAAATCCGGTTTGACGGAATGCAGTTCCGGCGCGACATCGGGCGCAAGGCGGTCATGCTCGAAAGTGCGCGTCAGGAACTCTAGGAGCCTGCTGAAGAACGCCGGCTCCACGCCAGAAGCTCGAAGACAGCAGCCAGAAGTTGACGAGTTCGGGCCATGTTCCTGACTTCTGTCTTCTGGCTCCTGGCTTCAAATTTGAGGTTGCTGGCTTTGTCAGCAACTTCCCAGAGGTGACCAATGACACAGGTGCTGATTCTGATGGGATCCGATTCGGATGCGGGCGTCATGCGCGCGGCAGGTGATGCGCTCACGGAGCTCGGTGTGACGTGGGACATGACCGTGGCCTCGGCGCACCGATCGCCCGCACGCGTGATGAAGCTCGTGAGTGACGCGCCCGCCCGCGGCGTGCGCGTGTTCATCGTTGGCGCCGGCGCCGCCGCGCACCTGGCCGGCGTCGTGGCCGCACACACGAGCCTGCCGGTGATTGGCGTGCCGATCGACTCGTCGGCACTCAAGGGCCTCGACGCGCTGCTGTCGACCGTCCAGATGCCGCCCGGCGTGCCGGTCGCGACGGTTGCCGTCGGCAAACCCGGTGCGACCAACGCCGGCGTGCTCGCCGCGCAGATGATCGCGCTCGCGGATCCGAAGCTCGCTGAGCGTCTGGTTGCCTACAAACAGACGCTGGCAGACAAGGTTGAAGCAGCCGCGGCGCGGCTCGAGCAGCAAGCCAGAAGCTAGCTCGATCTCATCTCTGCCATCCGTGCCGCCAGATCCTGCGCGGGCGACGGCTTGCCGCCCTCGACGATGAGTTGACCGCAGGCCGCGCGGATGTCACGGCCGCGGCTCTTGCGCACCGACACACGCACGCCGCGTTCGGCAAGGATCCGCGCGAACGCGTTCACACGCGCGTCGTCAGGCCGGCGGAAGGGGATGCCGGGCGCTTCGTTGAGGGGCAGCAGATTCACTTTGCCCTTCACGCCCTCGAGCAGACGCACCAGACGCCGCGCATCGTCGGGCGTGTCATTGACACCGGCGAGCATCACGTACTCGAACGTGATGCGCGAGCGGCGACTCACGGGAAACTGCCGGCACGCGTCGAGCAGGGCGATCAGGTCGTATCGCTTGTTCAGCGGCACGAGCGCCGATCGTGTCTCGTTGGTCGTCGCGTGCAGCGAGATCGCCAGGTTCGGCATCAGCGGTTCCGTGGCCAGCTTCTCGAGCGCCGGCAGCAGTCCCACCGTCGAAAGCGTGACGCGTTTCGGATGCACGCCGAGACCGCGCTCGTCAGCGAGAATCCGCAGCGCCTTCATCGTGGCGTCGTAGTTGTGCAGCGGCTCGCCCATGCCCATGAGCACGATGTTGAACGACGTCTGCGCCAGGCCCGTGTGGTGGCCGAGGATACGCGCCTGTCCGGCGATTTCGCCGGCCGACAGGTGGCGGACCAGGCCCATCTTGCCCGTCAGGCAGAACGCGCAGGCCATGGCGCAGCCGACCTGCGTCGAGACGCAGAAGGTCTGCGCCGGCGTGTCAGGGATGTACACCGACTCGATCTGCCGGCCGTCGGCGAGTCGCAGCAGGAACTTGGTCGTGCCGTCCGACGAGGTGTGCGTGGTTTCCAGCGTCGGGCCGGCCGTCGTGAAGCGATCGGCGAGGGTCGCGCGCAGTTTCGCGGGCAGATCCGTCATCCGATCGAAGTCGGTCACGCCGCGCGCGTGGATCCATGCAAATATCTGGCTGCCGCGGAACGCAGGCTCACCGATCGCCGTGAGCTGGGCTTCCAGTTCGGCGCGTTCGAGCTCGGCGAGATTGACGACAGTCCGGTCCAT
Organism: uncultured Solibacteraceae bacterium; assembly: GCA_964627115.1. Classification (GTDB taxonomy): domain Bacteria; phylum Acidobacteriota; class Vicinamibacteria; order Vicinamibacterales; family SCN-69-37; genus SCN-69-37. The sequence continues at coordinate 20,575 of CAZVHY010000022.1, forward strand.
GAGCGTTGTCGGGTGCCGGATTGAAGAGCGGCTTCCCGGCATGGTATCATCGTTGTCTTGTTAGTTGCTTGTAAAGTCAATCCAGTGAATAACTTACAAGAAGGTCTCGGCTGTGGTCGTTTCTGAGACCCTGCCGTCCGGTCTCCGGCTGGTCACCGAAGCGATGCCGCACGTCCGGTCGGTGACCGTGGGCGTATGGCTCACGCGCGGCTCGCGCCACGAATCGGACGCCGAAGCGGGCGTTGCGCACTTCGTCGAGCACATGCTGTTCAAGGGCACGACGAGCCGGTCGGCCCAGCAGATTGCACAGACGATCGACTCGATTGGCGGGCAACTCGACGCGTTCACCGCCAAGGAATACGCCGGCTACTACATCAAGGTGCTCGACGAGCACCTGCCGCTGGCCATCGACCTGCTGGCCGACATGGTGATGCGGCCGGCGCTGGCGGCCTCCGACATCGAGCGCGAGCAGGGCGTGATTCTCGAAGAGATCAAGATGGTCGAGGACGCCCCCGACGATCTGGTGCACGAGGTGTTCGTGCAGCAGTTCTGGGATCGTCACCCGCTCGGCCGGCCCATTCTCGGCACGCCGGAGACGGTGCGTTCGTTCACCTCGCCAATCCTGCGCGACTACTTCGAGCGGACCTACCTCGCGCCGCACCTCGTGATTACCGCCGCGGGGCATCTCGATCACGGCCTGCTCCGCGATCTGATCGCACGCGCGTTTGCCGATCTCCCCTCATCGTCGCGTCCGGCAGGTGATGCGCCTCCGTCGGTGCGGCCGGGGTTGATCGTGCGCGAGAAGGACATCGAGCAGAGTCACGTCTGCCTCGGCACGGCGTCGTATCCGCAGGCGCACGAGGACCGTCACGCGATCTTCGTGATGAACACGATCCTCGGCGGATCGATGAGCTCCCGGCTGTTCCAGCACATCCGCGAGGATCGCGGTCTGGCGTACGCCGTGTGGAGCAGCCTGATCTCCTACAGCGACGCCGGCGCGCTCACGATCTACGCCGGGTGCGCGGTCGACCGCGTGCACGAGGTCATCGATCTGACGCTCGCGGAATTCGTGACGCTGCGCGACACGCCGGTGCCCGATGACGAACTGCAGCGGGCCAAGGACCACCTGAAGGGCAGCCTCATGCTCAGTCTCGAGAACACCTCGAGCCGCATGTCGCAGCTGGCCCGGCAGGAATTGACGTTTGGGCGGCAGTTCACGCTCGACGAGATTCTCGGCGCCATCGACGCGGTGACGGCCGGCGACGTGCAGCGCGTGTCGGCCGATCTGTTCCGCGACGGTGCGGCGGTGGCGACGATCGTGGGGCCGCCGATGACGCGGGCGCTCACCATGGACCAGTTGAAGGTATAGCGGATGATTCCTCGGTATACGGGCAAGGAGATGGGCGCGATCTGGACGGAGCAGCGCCGGTACGAAGCGTGGCTCGAGGTCGAGCTGGCGGCCACCGACGCGCTCGCGGTTGCCGGCGTCGTGCCCGCCGACGATGCGCGCACGCTGCGCGAACGCGCCGCGTTCGACATCGCGCGTATCGAAGAGATCGAGCAGACGACGCAGCACGACGTCATCGCGTTCACGACGGCCGTGGCCGAGAAAGCGGGACCGTCGGCGCGCTGGCTGCACTTCGGTCTCACCTCATCGGACGTGCTCGACACGGCGCTGGCGTTGCAGATGCGGCAGGCGTGCGACCTGATTCTCGCGCGTGTCGACGAGCTGCTTGCCGCGGTGCGGACGCGCGCCGAGGAGCACCGAGATACGCCGATGATCGGCCGCACGCACGGCGTGCACGCCGAGCCGATGACGTTCGGCGTGAAGCTGGCGCTGTGGTACGCCGAGTTGCAGCGCAGTCGCACGCGGGTCGTGCGCGCGCGCGAGGCCGTGGCGGTCGGCAAGATCTCGGGCGCGGTCGGGATGTTCGCGCACCTCGATCCGGCGATCGAAGAAGCGGTCTGCGTCACGCTCGGGCTCATGCCGGCGCCCGTGTCGTCGCAGGTGATTCAGCGCGATCGTCACGCGGAGCTGTTGTCGGCCCTGGCCATTCTCGCGGCCACGCTCGAGAAGTGCGCGCTCGAAATCCGCGGACTGCAGAAGACGGAGATCGGCGAGGTCGAGGAGCCGTTCGGCCGGGGCCAGAAGGGCTCGTCGGCCATGCCGCACAAGCGGAATCCGATCGGCTGCGAACAGATCGTCGGCCTCGCGCGCCTCGTTCGCGCCAATGCCATGGCTGCGATGGAGAACGTCGCCCTCTGGCACGAGCGCGACATCTCGCACTCGTCGGTCGAGCGCGTCATCCTGCCCGACAGCTTCATTGCTGTCGATCACATGCTGCGCCGTTTCACGCGCATCGTCTCCGGCATGGTGGTCTATCCGGACCGGATGCTCGAGAACCTGCAGCGTTCGCGTGGCGTGGTGTTCTCAGGGACCGTGCTGCTGGAACTGGCGAAACGTGGCGTCTCGCGCGAACAGGCGTACGAATGGGTGCAGCGCAACGCGATGCGATCGTTCCACGAGCAGCGCGACTTCAAGCAGCTGCTCGCCGACGATGCCGACGTGACGCGCGTGATCGGACGTGATGTGATCGATGAGTCGTTCGACCTCGGCGCGCAGCTCCAGCACGCGCGCACGATTTTTGCGCGGGTCTTCGGGCCCGCGCCGGCAGCCGGCCGGTAGCCGGTCGTCAGTAACCAGTAGCCAGTCAACAGTCAGCCGTGTAGCGTGCAGGACACACCGATGGACAAGTTCCGGGAAGAGTGCGGCGTCTTCGGCATCTACGGTCATACCGAGGCGGCCAACCACGCCTACCTCGGGCTCTACGCGTTGCAGCATCGCGGGCAGGAAAGCGGTGGCATCGCAACCTCGGACGGCGTCCGTCTGCAGGTGCACAAGGCCATGGGGCACGTGGCCGACGGCCTGTCGTCGGCGGCCCGGCTGACGGGCACGAGCGCGATCGGGCACGTCCGGTACTCGACGGCCGGATCGAGCGGCATCACCAACGCGCAGCCGTTCCTCATCGATTGCGCCCACGGCGAGATCGCGATCGGCCACAACGGCAACCTGGTGAACGCGCAGGAGCTGCGCGACGCCCTCGTGTCGCAGGGATCGATCTTCCAGACGACGAGCGACACCGAGGTACTGCTGCACCTGTACGCGCGATCGAAAGCGGGCAGCGTCGAGCAGGCACTCATCGAGTCGGTCGCGCAGGCGCAGGGTGCGTTCTCGCTCGTGCTGCTCACGAAGGACAAGTTGATTGCCGTGCGCGATCCGCACGGCTTCCGGCCGCTCACGCTCGGCCGGCTCGGCGACGCCTACGTCGTGTCGTCCGAGACTTGCGCGCTCGATTTGATCGACGCCACGTGGGTGCGCGACGTCGAGCCCGGCGAAATGCTCGTCATCGGCCCGGACGGTGTGGTCTCCCACCGGCCGTTTCCGCCGGCGCCGTCGGCGCACTGTGTGTTCGAGCACGTCTATTTCGCGCGGCCTGATTCGTACGTGTTCGGCCGCAGCGTCAACGAGGTTCGCACCGAGTTCGGCCGGCGTCTCGCGCGCGAGCAGCCGGCGATTGCCGACGTGGTCGTGCCGATTCCGGACTCGGGCGTTTGTGCGGCCACAGGCTTCTCGTCCGAGTCCGGGCTGCCGCTGCAGATGGGACTCATCCGCAACCACTACGTCGGCCGGACGTTCATCGAACCGCACCAGTCGATTCGTCACTTCGGCGTGCGCGTGAAGCTCAATCCCGTGCGCAGCATCCTGCAGGGGCGGCGCGTGGTGCTCGTCGACGACTCGATCGTGCGCGGCACCACGAGCCGGAAGATCGTCAAGATGGTGCGGGCAGCCGGCGCGACAGAGGTGCACATGCGCATCAGCTGCCCACCGACGATTTCGCCGTGTTTCTACGGCGTCGACACGCCGCGGCGATCCGAGTTGATTGCTGCCACGCACACGCTCGACGAGATCCGGCGTTACATCGGCGCGGATTCGCTCGGGTACATCAGCGTCGAGGGCCTGCTCGATTCGGTCGGGCCGACGAAGACGTCGTACTGCACGTCGTGCTACACCGGGAAGTATCCGGTGGCGTTTCCGAGAGACGAGGCCGCCTACCTCCAGCTGGCGCTCAAGCTGAACGAGTGAGCCGCTTATGAACGTGGTGCTGACCCTGCTCGTGGGATGGCTGATGCTGACGCCAGGGCAGACGCCCGGCGACCTGCAGGCGCCGATTGCCGCCCTGGGATCGTTCGATTTCGAGACGCGTACGTCGGCGGCGCGCACGCTGCGACGTGCGCCGGCAGCCACCGTCGTCCCGGCGCTCGAGGCGGCCGCGCGCTCGCACGACGACCAGTTCGTGCGGTTCCGCGCGCTCGTGCTGCTGTCGGGGCTCGACGTCGACGCGATGTCGCGTCTCGCTCCCACGCTCGTGGGCGACCGCAACGATCGCGTCCGCGCGGTGGTCTATCAGTGGCTCGAACGACACCCGCAGCCGGCCGTGGCGCAGATGCTCGTGTCGGCGCTCCCATCCGAAACATCGGAGTTCGTCCGTCCCGCGCTGCTGCGCGCGCTGACGGCCGCAGCCGGTGACAACGCCGTACGCGAGGCGCTTCGTCCGTTCGTGCTGCGCGGCGACGATCTGTTCCGTGGCACGCTGATCGCCGCGCTCGGCGATCACAACGCCAGCTTCGCGCTGCCGGAGCTGTTCGATGTCGTGACGCTCGACGGACCGCTGCAGGACGACGCCGCGACGGCGCTCGGCCGCATCGGCGATCCGGCCGCGCGTCCGGTCATCGCCGGCCTGCAGCAGACGGCATCGCGCGAGCTCCAGCCAACGGTGTCGGCTGCGCTGTGTCTGCTCGGGGTCGATTGCGAGGCGCGTGTCCGGTTCGTCATCGACACGCTGCGATTTGCCGCCTCGTCCGACCGTCAGCTGCCCATCCTGCGCGGCGCGGTGCATGCGGCCGGCGTGCTGGCATCGGCCGGCCACGTCGAGGCGTTCAATGCGCTGATCGACGCGGCGCTCGCGTCGACCGGCGCGGCGCGCGATGCGATCACTCTCGGCGTGGGCAGCGCGATTCTCCGGCAGCCGCTGGTCGCGCTCGACGTCTTCGAAGCACGGAAGCAGGCGGCCGACGTGGCGGCGCTGTTCCGGGACGGTTTCGACATGTTGTCCGAGGACTTCGACGAGGAGCAGTTCGGCGCCGCGGTGCGGAGGGCCTTCTGGGCCGCCGCCGACCAGTCGCCACGGAAACAGGCAGCCGCGTCCCTGCTGGACGCATTGGAGTTCTAGTGGGCGGAGTGGATTATCGGCAGTCCGGCGTCGACATCGATGCTGGCAACGAGGCGGTTCGGCGGATCAAGGCTCTCGCCAGACAGACGTACACCCCGGGCGTGTTGTCCGGCGTCGGCTCGTTCGGCGGGCTGTTCGGCCTCGACGGATCGGTGGCCGATCCGGTGCTCGTCGCGAGCGCCGACGGCGTCGGCACGAAGCTGAAGGTCGCGTTCCTGGCCGGCGTCCACGACACCATCGGCGAGGACATCGTCAATCACTGCGTGAACGACATCCTCGTGCAGGGCGCGCGGCCGATCTTCTTCCTCGACTATCTGGCCACCGGCGTGCTGGCGCCGGAGGTGATCGAACAGATCGTGACCGGCATTGCGCGCGCGTGCGTCGAGAACGGCTGCGCGCTGCTCGGCGGCGAGACGGCCGAGATGCCCGGTTTCTATGCGCCGGGTGAATACGACGTCGCCGGGTTCATCGTCGGCCTCGTCTCGCGCGGCGCCATCGTCGACGGACGCGGCATCGTCGCCGGCGACCAGCTCATCGCCCTGCCATCGTCCGGACTGCACACCAACGGGTATTCGCTGGCCAGGCGGATTGCGTTCGATGCGCTCGGGCTCGACGTGCAGAGTCACGTCGCCGAGCTCGGGACGACGGTGGGCGAGGCGTTGCTGCGCCCGCACCGCTCCTACCTGCGCGCCGTGTCGCCCCTGCTCGGCTCGGGCCGTATCAAGGGGATGGCACACATCACCGGCGGCGGCATCACCGAGAACCTGCCCCGCGTGATTCCCGACGGCTTGACGTTCTCACTCGACCGTGCGAGCTGGACCGTGCCGCCGCTGTTCGACTGGCTGCAGCGATCCGGCGGCGTGTCCGACACGGAGATGCTCCGCGCCTTCAACATGGGCGTCGGCATGATCCTCGTGTGCGCCGCGGCCGACGCGGATGGCCTTGTGCACGACCTGCGGCTCGGCGGTGAGCCGGCGTGGCGGCTGGGCCAGGTTGTCGCGGCGGACCGTGAATGAGACGTCCCCGTGTCGCGGGGCGTTGAGATGATCGAACCACGTCTGCGAGAGCAGGATGTTCGGCGAGGCCAGCGGCACGCGCGCCTGGAGGCGGAAGCGTTCGGCAGCGCTGCCCCAGGGCCAGTCCTGCGCCTGACGCACGAGACCGGTCGCGATGGGGCGACGTTCGACCATCACGCATCGTCCGAGCAGGGCCGCGCCGGTCGACAGCTGGGTGATGGCAATCGGCATCGGCTGGCCCTCGGCACGCGACACGCGGCGATGGGTATCTCGGACCCCGCTCACGAGGGCCTCGAGCCTGCGCGTTCCCCGCGTGCTCACGACCAGGTGCCAGGCGTTCGGCAGCAGGCAGAACGCCAGCAGTTGTACGTGCGGGGTGTCGAGTTGCGCGGCGACCGTCTTGAGCAGCGTGCGGTAGTGCGCTGGATGTCGAAGGCGCGTTTCGAGCGTCAGCAGGCCTCCGGCGATGTGGAAGTAGCGAGCGGGTGCGTGCGGGTGCGGCATCGGGATGTCTCCTTGCCGCGTGAACGGAGGCAAGCGTGGTGCCAGCGGCACTGGGCGTTCTGATCTCGGGGCGCGGATCGAACCTGCAGGCGCTCATCGACGCGATCGGGAGTGGCCGGCTCGACGCCCGAATCCGTGTCGTGATTGCCAACGTGCCCGGGGCAGCGGGCCTGGCCAGGGCGGAAGCGGCCGGCATCGAAACGCTGGTGATGCCGCACCGCGTCGCGCCGAGTCGCGCCGACTACGACCGGTCGCTCGTGGCCGCGCTCCAGGCGCGTGGTGTGTCGCTCGTCTGCCTGGCGGGGTTCATGCGGTTGCTCGGGGCCGAGTTCTGTGCCGCATTCCCCCACGCCATCCTGAACATCCACCCGTCCCTGCTGCCGGCGTTTCCCGGCACGGACGCGCAGCGCCAGGCCCTCGAGCACGGCGCGAAGGTCGCAGGGGCCACCGTGCACTTCGTGACGCCGGAGCTCGACGCCGGTCCGATCGTGGCTCAGGACTGCCTGGCCGTTCGCGACGACGATACGGAGGAGACGCTCTCGGCGCGCATCCTCGAGATCGAACACCGCCTGTATCCTGCGGCGGTCCAGCGCGTCCTCAGCGGTGGCTGGCGCATCGACGGCCGCCGCGTCGTGTTCACGTGAGGCAACGCAACGCGGGCGGCGGGCTGCACGGCGGCCGCTGAGTCCGTGGCCCGTAGCCGCCGCCCTGCAGCCCACTTCCGCCTTCCCGCCTTCCCGCCTTCACGCTCCCACGCTTCCAGCCTCCTTCCCGCCCGCCGCCTCCCAGCCTGCTAAGCTTTTGAGCTCATGTCTGTCGATCAACAGCTGGCCCTGCTGACGAAGGGTTGTGTGGACATCGTGCGGCTGCCCGAGTTGACGTCGAAGCTCGAGCGTGCGATCGCGGCCGGGCAGCGGCTCACGGTGAAGGTCGGCTTCGATCCGACCGCCCCTGACCTGCACCTCGGCCACACGGTGCTCATCCGCAAGATGAAGCACTTTCAGGACCTGGGTCACCGCGTTGTCTTCGTGATCGGCGACTTCACCGCGATGATTGGCGATCCGACGGGTCGATCGAAGACACGCCCGCCGTTGTCGGCCGAAGAGATTGCCGCAAACGCCGAGACGTACAAGCAGCAGGTGTTCAAGATGCTCGACCGCGACACGACCGTCGTCGCGTTCAATTCGACGTGGCTCGCCCCGCTCGGAGCCGAGGGGGTGATTCGCCTGGCCGCGCGCTACAACGTGGCGCAGATGATCGAGCGGCGCGACTTCCGGCAGCGCTTCGACGCGGGCAAGCCGATTGCGGTGCACGAGTTCCTCTACCCGCTCGTGCAGGCGTACGACTCGGTGCACCTGAAGGCCGACGTGGAGCTCGGCGGGACGGACCAGCTGTTCAACCTGAACGTGGGGCGCGACATCATGCCCGGCTATGGGCTCGAAGCGCAGGTCGTGATGACGGTGCCGCTGCTCGAGGGGCTCGACGGCGTCGAGAAGATGTCGAAAAGCCTGAACAACTACGTCGGCATCACCGAGGCGCCCGCGGAGATGTTCGGTAAGCTGATGTCGATCAGCGACGACCTCATGTGGCGGTACTTTCTGCTGCTCACCGATCTGTCCGAGGCGGAAATCACGACGATGCGCCGCGACGTCGTCGAGGGCCGGCGTCACCCGAAACAGGCGAAGGTCGAGCTGGCAACGCGCATCGTGACGGACTTTCACGATGCGCCGGCGGCGGCCGCGGCCGCGGCGGCATTCGAGGCCCGGTTCAGCCGTGGTGAGCTGGCGGTCGATGAGCTGCCGCAGGTGGCGATTGCGCTTGGCGAGGGGCCGGTGGCGCTGTCGCGTGTGGTCGTCGAGGCCGGCCTGGCGACGTCATCGAGTGAAGCCGCGCGAAAGGCCCAGCAGGGCGGGGTCCGGATCGACGGCGAAAAAGTGACGGACCCGCGTCTGCGGATCGGGGCTGAGCGGCTGCCGCTGACGCTGGAAGTCGGGCGCCGCGCGGTGCGTGTCGTGGCCGCTGAACCGTCGGGGCGTTGACGGACGGAACCAGGGCTTGACAGCCTGAGGGACCGATCGTATGATTCGAAGTCCCGGCCGCGTTCAGCGGGTTCTCTGGTGAACGGCAGTCGGGTCTTCCAGTTCGGCCCTCTTTACGAGAGCATCGTCGGTCGGGAAGTCCTCGGGTCAGTATCGGCGTCGCCGGTTCGCGTTTACGCGGACACGACATGGTGAGAAAAGCCGAAACGGTCCGAGAAAAAGCTTGACAGTCGAAAGTGGCTGTTGTAAGTTTGTAAGGTTCCCCAGCGACATTAATTCGCGCAGGGGATGCAAGCGAATCCGGTTCTTTGAAAACTAGATAGAACGTGCAAGCACAGCCCGTCGAGTATCAGCGCGGAGCGTCCCGCAAGGGATGAACTCCGCATACTTGAACGGCCCGCCGGAGCTCGAGCGTGAGCGAGAGCGAAGGTGGGATGAATCCGAGAGCCATATCAACAGGCGCTTGGGTTAAACGGTTTGTCCTGAGTGGGCTCCGCAAGGAGTTCGTCGAGGGGCGCCAACTTTAACTTGAGAGTTTGATCCTGGCTCAGAATCAACGCTGGCGGCGTGCCTAA